>NZ_JBYOLA010000025.1:0-55103 GCF_057799055.1 Stenotrophomonas sp. 14P6.2.3 | reverse complement strand
GGGGCTCGATGGCGCCATCCATGGCGCCAACGGTCCTGCCCACCCACACCGCCCCGCCTTCGACAGTTGGCCGGTGGCCAGTAGATCCACGCCATGCGTGGATGGAAATCTGTCAGATTCGGATTGCGTCTGGGGCAGAGCCCCCTGAGTCAGGGGGCGGCCGCGAAGCGGCGGGGGTATGGGCGTTGGTAAGGGGGGCCCGCGTTTCGCGCAGCGAAGCGTGGGAGCGACAGCGCGCATGCGTTGGCGCGTACCCGGGCGCCGCCCGGCCGAACTACAATCCCGCTCATGCTGAAATTCTCGAATACCTCCCGCCGGGGGCGCCGATGAGCGGCCGTACTGCGAATGACGGCCAGGTCCGCATCATCGGCGGGCGCTGGCGCAATACCCGGCTGCCGGTGCCGACCCTGCCGGGCCTGCGGCCCAGCAGCGACCGGGTCCGCGAAACCCTGTTCAACTGGCTGATGCCCAAGCTGGGTGGGGCACGCGTACTGGACCTGTTCGCCGGCAGCGGCGCGCTGGGCCTGGAAGCCGTGTCGCGCGGTGCCGCGCATGCCACCCTGGTCGAGCGCGACGCACAGCTGGCGCGCAATCTGACCGCGGCCGTAGCCAAGCTGCAGGCCACCGACCAGATCACGGTCGCCCAGGCCGACGCGCTGCGCTGGCTGCAGGCTGCGCCGGCGCAGCAGGCCGATCTGGTGTTCATCGACCCGCCGTTCGCCGATGGCCTGTGGCAGGACGTGCTGGCCCAGCTGCCGCGGCATCTGGCCACCGATGCCTGGCTGTACCTGGAGTCGCCGGCCAGCCACGCGCCGATGCTGCCCCCGGAATGGCTGCTGCACCGCGATGGCAGCACCCGCGAGGTGCGCTTTGCCCTGTACCGCCGTGCCACTGCTACACTTTGACCTCATCTGAACATCTGCAACCGCCCATGACCGTGGCCAACCGCCGCATCGCCGTCTATCCCGGCACGTTCGACCCCATCACCAATGGTCATATCGACCTGGTGAGCCGGGCCGCGCCGCTGTTTGAAAAGGTCGTGGTGGGCGTTGCGCAGAGCCCCTCGAAGGGACCGGCACTGCCGCTGGAACAGCGCGTGCAGCTGGCGCGTGGCGCCCTGGGCCACCACAGCAACGTCGAGGTCATCGGCTTCGATACGCTGCTGGCCCATTTTGTACGTTCGGTGCAGGGCGGCGTGCTGCTGCGCGGACTGCGCGCGGTGTCCGACTTCGAGTACGAATTCCAGATGGCGAGCATGAACCGCCACCTGATTCCGGAGGTCGAGACCCTGTTCCTGACCCCGGCCGAGCAGCACAGCTTCATCTCGTCCTCGCTGGTCCGCGAGATCGCACGTCTGGGTGGCGATGTGTCCGGCTTCGTGCCGGCCGCCGTGCTCGAGGCGCTGCGCAAGGTCCGCGAAGCGAAGTCGGCGCAGTCGTAAGCCCTGCCCAGCAGTAGATCCTGTAGTACCACGCACCCCATTACGCACACCAACACGCAACATTCCGGGAGGAAACCCATGAACAACACCATGCGCGCGATGCTGATCGCCTCGTTTGCCCTGGCTTTCACCGCCTGCAAGAAGGAAGAAGCCGCTCCGGTCGACGAAGCCAAGCAGGCGCTGGTCGCCCCGGCCAAGGAAGACGACGCAGGCTGGAAGAAGTACCTGCAGGAAGTGGCCATCCAGAACATGGGCAACATCACCAACAGCCCGTTCCTGTACTACCTCTCGCCGGAAACCGACCCGGACTTCCAGGCCAAGTACGAGCGCCAGACCGAAAGCGCGACCCAGGCCGTGGCCCGTGGCGTGCAGCCGGGCAACATGCTGGCCTTCGGTTCGTCGGCCTCGGGCAAGATGGCTGACATGATCCAGGTCGTGTTCAAGGACGTCTCGCCGGATTCCATGAAGGGCGTGCGCGTCGTCTTCATCGGCCAGTCCGCCGACAACGCCCGCGTCCAGGCCGTGGTCCAGCCGACCGGTGCCGAGTACATTTTCGTCGAAGCCAAGTAAGACCGAGCCGAGGCGGTCGTGCTGCGGCACGACCCGGGCGGCGCCCTGCGATGGGCGCCGCTGATGACCTGACCGGCCCGCGCGCCCGCGCAGGCCGGTCCTTGTCCCAAGGCGCGGGCGTGGAGTATCGCCATGTCGCTGAAAATCAATGAGCTCTGCGTCAACTGTGACGTATGCGAGCCGGCCTGCCCGAACCAGGCCATCACGATGGGTGAAACCATCTACGTGATCGACCCCGCCCGCTGTACCGAGTGCGTGGGTCATTTCGACGAACCGCAGTGCGTGGTCGTCTGCCCGGTCGAATGCATCGACCCCGATCCGGACATCGTCGAAACCGAAATCGAGCTGCTGGCCAAGTTGCGCCAACTGCAGCACGATCATCCCGAACTCTATGCGGAGCCCCCATCCGAATGAAGCCGTTCGCCCGCCCCTTGTTGTTGCTCGGCCTGCTGCTGAGTTCCGTCGCCTGGGCTGATGCCCCGGTCCGTGCCGAGCGCCCTGATGGCGCCGCGATCGCCAGCGGCCACGCTTTGGCCACCCAGGCCGGTGTCGACATCCTGGCCCAGGGCGGCAACGCCTTCGATGCGGCGGTGGCGGTTTCCTCCACCCTGGCCGTGGTCGAGCCGATCAGTTCTGGACTGGGCGGCGGCGGCTTCTTCCTGCTGCACGATGCGGCCACCGGCAAGGACGTGATGCTGGACGCGCGCGAGACCGCCCCGGCCGCAGCCACGCCGCAGGCCTTCCTCGACAAGAAGGGCGACCTGGACCGCGATCGTTCGGTCAACGGCCCGTGGTCGGCCGGCATTCCCGGCCTGCCGGCGGCGCTGGTCGAACTGTCGGCCAAGCACGGCAAGCTGCCGCTGGCGGCCTCGCTGCAGCCGGCGATCCGCATCGCGCGTGACGGCTTCCCGGTCTATGAGCGCATGGCCAAGGGCTATGCCTCGCGCCGCGAGGTGATGGAGCGCTACCCCGGTACGCGCGAGGTCTACCTGCGCAATGGCAAGCCGATCGCCACCGGTGACCTGTTCAAGCAGCCGGAGCTGGCGCAGACCCTGGAACGCCTGGCAGCCGGCGGCTTCGATGGCTTCTACAAGGGCCAGACCGGCAAGCTGCTGCTGGCCGGCGTGAAGCAGGCAGGTGGCAAGTGGACCGCCGAAGAACTGGCCGGCTATCGCGTGAAGCAGCGTGCGCCGATCGTCTTCAACTACAACGGCTGGAAGATCACCACCGCGCCGCCGCCGTCCTCCGGTGGCATCGCCCTGGCCAGCATGCTGCAGATCCTGGAAGGCTGGGACATCAAGCAGATGGATGCCGCGCACCGCACCCATCTGGTGGTCGAGTCGATGCGCCGTGCCTACCGTGACCGCACCTTCTTCCTCGGCGATCCGGATTTCGTGCAGATCCCGCAGAAGGTGCTGGCAAGCAAGGATTACGCGCAGGGCCTGCGTGCCACCATCCACCCGGAAAAGGCCACCCCCAGCGACCTGCTGTCGGGCAACCCGACGCCGCTGGAAGATGACGAGACCACCCATTTCTCGATCATCGACCGTGACGGCAACCGTGTCGGCGCCACCCAGACCGTCAACCTGCTGTACGGCTCGGGCCTGATTCCGAAGGGAACGGGTGTGCTGCTGAACAACGAGATGGACGACTTCGCGCTGAAGCCGGGCACGCCAAACGCCTTTGGCGTGATGGGCTACGCCGCCAATGCACCGAAAGCGGGCAAGCGCATGCTCAGCTCGATGACGCCGACGTTCATGGAGAACGACGACAAGGTGATCGTGCTGGGCACGCCTGGTGGCAGCCGCATCATCACCATGGTGCTGCTGGGCATCCTCGGCTACGACGCTGGCCTGGATGCGCAGCAGGTCGCCGCGCTGCCGCGCTACCACCACCAGTGGCTGCCGGACCTGATCGAGGCCGAGAGCAACGCATTCGACGCTGGCACCATCAAGCAGCTGCAGGCGATGGGCCACAAGATCGACCTGCCGGGCGAGGTCGCCGCCGGTGGTCGTGGTTCCAGCCATGTGTGGGGCAACCTGCAGACGGTGGAGTGGGACCGCAAGGCCAACAAGCTGTTTGGCGGCAGCGATCCGCGCAACCCGGTCGGCAGCGCCCAGGTCGTGCCGGCTCCCTGATCCGGCTGTAGCGCCGGGCCATGCCCGGCGGACGCAGACCTGAGAGCCCCGCCTTTACCGGCGGGGTTTTTGTTTTCCCGCTAGCGATTATTTAACGAGCGGCGACCGATAATTGCGCCATGAAACTATGGTCGATCCGCGGTAATACCCAGCGCCTGGATGGCGGTGCGATGTTCGGCAACGCACCGCGTGCATTGTGGGAAAAATGGGCAGCACCGGACGAGCTCAATCGCATCGAGCTGGCCTGTCGTGCGTTGTTGGCGAGCCCGCTTGAGGGGAAGACGGTGCTGTTCGAAACCGGCATCGGCGCGTTTTTCGATCCGCGCATGCGCGAGCGCTATGGCGTGCAGGAAAGCCAGCATGTGCTGATCGATTCACTGCGCGAAGCCGGTTTCGAGCACGAAGACATCGACGTGGTGGTGCTCAGCCATCTGCATTTCGACCATGCTGGCGGCCTGCTGGCCGCGTGGCGCGAAGGCCGTGAACCGGAACTGCTGTTCCCCAATGCGACGTACGTGGTCGGTGCGCAGCATTGGCAGCGCGCGTTGCAGCCGCACCCGCGCGACCGTGCCAGTTTCATTCCGGAACTGCCGGGCCTGCTGCAGGCCAGTGGGCGCCTGGAAGTGGTGGACGGTGAATATTCGAAAGTGCTCGGCCACAGCGTGCGTTTCAGCTACAGCGACGGGCACACGCCGGGGCTGATGCTGGCCGAGATCGTCGGGCAGGGACGCGCAGGCGCAGATGCGCACGGCGGCGTGGTGTTCTGCGCCGATCTGATTCCCGGTCGTTCCTGGGTGCACGTGCCGATCACGATGGGCTACGACCGCAATGCCGAGCTGCTGATCGACGAGAAGCGGCAGTTCCTGGAAGACAAGCTGGCGCGCAACGTGCATCTGTTCTTCACCCATGACCCGCAGGTGGCGCTGGCGCAGGTCGGGCGGGATGAGAAGGGGCGTTTCGTTACGCTGCATGAGCAGGGCGAGCTGAAGGCGCGGGCGTTGGGGTGAGGTTTGCCGGCAGGGCTGCGCCCTGCACCTGCCGAATCAACGGCAACGGCAACGGCAACAGCAACAGCGGGCTATCCGTGGGGTGGCGGGGCGGTGTCGGATTGCGGGGACGCCGCAAGTACGTCCTTGTAGGCTCAGCCGCGCCATCCATGGCGCGGATGCCCCGCAATCCGACACCGCCCCGCCGCTGACAGATTTTCGCGATCTGTCGGGGGTCGGATCCCGTTGCCGGGCAACGGGCTCTGACCCCATTCGACGGACAGATTCCAAATGACGGTCAGTAGATCCACGCCATGCGTGGATGGGCCTTTCTTCGCTGCTTTTACGATGCCTTGAGGCAGCTGCTCATGAAGGTCTTGCGGGCGTCGCCGGCGAGCTTTTTGGTGGCGGCGTCGGCATTGCACTTCTTCATGCGTTCCTGCGGCGTGGTGGGGGCTGCCGGGGCGGCTGCGTGCGAGCTCAGGCACGTGCTTTGCGCGGACTTGTAGGCGTCGCCCTTCAGTCCTTTGTTCTTGGCCGAACAGTCGGCCATGCGCTGCTGCTGCGGGGTGGCTGCGTTGGCGGCAAGCGGGAGGCTGAGCAGCAGGGCGGCGGCGAGCAGGAATGATGCTTTCATGGTGGCTCCAGGGCAGGGCGGGTGCGCGGAGCATTCGCCCGTCGCCGCAAAGCCGGCGTGAAGGTGCCTGGAGCAGGTGGAGCACTTCCTTTCGAAAGCGCTCCGACCCCGGTCGATCTCAGCCCACGCGGGTACCGAAGATGCGGTCGCCGGCATCACCCAGGCCCGGCAGGATGTAGCCCTTTTCGTTGAGCTGCGCGTCGATCGCGGCGGTGTAGATCTCCACGTCCGGGTGCACGGCCTTCACCGCTTCGATGCCCTCCGGTGCGGCAACCAGGAAGATGCCCTTGATCCGGCGGGCACCGGCGCGCTTGAGCATGTCGATGGTAGCGATCAGGGTGCCGCCGGTGGCCAGCATCGGGTCGAGGATCAGCGCATCGCGCTCTTCCAGGCGGCCGGTCAGGCGCTCGAAGTAGGGGACCGGCTGCAGGGTTTCTTCATCGCGCTGCAGGCCGACCACGCTGACGCGGGCGGCCGGGATCAGCGACAGCACGCCGCTGAGCATGCCCAGGCCGGCGCGCAGGATCGGCACCACGGTGATCTTGGCGCCGGCGATGCGCTGCACGGTGACCGGGCCGGACCAGCCCGGCAGGGTGTGCGGCTCGGTTTCCAGGTCGGCGGTGGCCTCGTAGGCCAGCAGCGTGCCAAGTTCGTTGGCCAGTTCGCGGAAATCCTTGGTGCTGAGCGCGGCGTTGCGCATCAGGCCGATCTTGTGCTGCACCAGCGGGTGGCGCACTTCGACGATCTTCATGGGAGGGTCTGGCAGAAGGGGAGAGCCCCATTTTAAGCGGAATGCGCGGTGCTGCCGAGCCGGGTCCGGCAGGCCAGGCTCCACCGGTGTCATGCCCATGAAACCTCGCGGACATACCGTGCTGACCCAATCTTTACACCGTTGGGGATAGCTGTGCAGAAGAAGAACACGTTGGGCCTGGCAATCAGCCTCTCGCTGCTGGTGACGGCCAGCCCGTCGGTACTGGCAGCCGAAACTGCTGCAGCGACCGGCGGCGGCGCTGCGGCGACCGATCTGGACCGCATCGAAGTACGTGCGCAGCTGGAATCGCAGGTGCGCGCGGTTGACCTCAAGCGCAGCAGCGACGCCATCGAAGACGCCGTGTCCTCCGACGCGCTGGGCCAGTACCCGGACAAGAACGTGGCCGAGTCGCTGCAGCGCCTGCCGGGCATCAGCGTGACCCGCGACCAGGGCGAAGGCCGTTTCGTGGTGGTGCGTGGCCTGGATGCCAACCTCAACAGCGTCAGCGTCGACGGCATCGCCATCGGCACCCCGGAAGATTCCAGCCGTGCCGCGCCTCTGGATGTGATTCCGTCCGATTCGACCGAGCGCCTGCGCGTGGTCAAGTCGCCGACCCCGGACATGCCGGGCGACGCCATCGGCGGCGCGATCCTGGTTGAATCGGCCTCGGCCTTCGATCGTGACGGCCGCAGCCTGCGCGGCAAGATCGAAGCCAGCCACCAGCAGCTGTCCGGCGAAACCAGCCCGAAGGCCGCTTTCAACTACAGCGAAGTGTTCAATGACACCTTCGGCGTGGCGCTGGGCGTGAACTACCAGAAGCGCAAGTTCGAATCGGACAACACCGAAGTGGAGTACGACGGCGAAGACGATGCCGCGCCGGGCGACGTCACCGCGATCAACCTGCAGCACCGCAAGTATGAGATCGAGCGCAAGCGCATCGGCGCCAACCTCAACCTGGACTGGCGCCCGAACGACGACAGCAAGTACTACCTGCGTGCGCTTTACAGCCAGTTCGATGATGCCGAAACCCGCCAGCGCGTGATCTTCAATTTCGACGACGCGAAGATGGTCAAGACCGGTACCGACCAGTACCGCCTGGACGGCATGCCGAAGGATTCCATCGACAAGCGCATGCGTTACCGCACCAAGGAAGAGAACACCTTCGCCGCCAGCGTGGGCGGCGAGAACAAGTTGACCAACGCCGTGGTCGATTACAAGCTCGGCTTCACCCGGACCGAAGAGCGGGTGAACGATGAGATGGAGGCGCGCTTCAAGCTCAACGGCAAGGCGTTCAACGGCACGCTGGACCAGAGCAGCCGCCTGCCCAGCTACAGCTTCGACAATCCGCAGTGGCTGGACAACGGCAACTACGCGTTCGATCGCTTCGTGATCTCGCCCAAGCAGGTGAACGACAAGGAGCACAGCGCGCAGGTCAACGTGCGCTTCGACGGCGACAACAGCAGCATCAAGTTCGGCCTGCTGGGGCGCTGGCGCGACCGCGACGTCAACGTCGACGAAAGCGAACTGCGTGTCGGCCCGAAGGTCGCGCTGTCGAGCTGGACCACCGGCTCGCCCGACTACCGTCATGGCACGCTGGGCGATGGCATGGATTCGGATGCCATGCGCGCGTACTGGGCGGCCAACGGCGGCCAGTTCAGTGCCCGTCCTCAGGACGTCGGTGCCAATGCGATGACCTCGCTGGAAGAGGACTACACCGCCAGCGAAGACATCTTCGCCAGCTACGCCATGGGCACCTGGGATGTCGGTGCGCTGCGCATCATCGGCGGCGTGCGCGTGGAGAACACCCGCTTCAAGGCCGAGGGCAACCAGGTCGATGTGGCTGCCAACGGCCGCAGCTACACCGTGACCCCGCGCGTTGCCAACAGCAGCTACACCAACGTGCTGCCGGGCCTGCACCTGCGCTACGACGCGGCCGATGACTGGGTGCTGCGTGCCTCGGCCAACAAGACTGTTTCGCGCCCGTCCTTCGGCGATATCTCGCCGCGCGTCGGCTACAGCCGCGGCGATGAGGAAGTGCGCCTGGGCAACCCGGAGCTGGACCCGTACGAGTCGAAGAACATCGATCTGTCGGTGGAGAAGTACCTCGGCAGCACCGGCATCGTCTCGCTCGGTCTGTTCCACAAATCCATCGACGGTTACATCGTCGAGACGGTACGCACCAACGATCCGGCGTACGGCGGTTTCGACGTGACCCAGCCGATCAACGGCCGCAAGGCGACGGTGCGTGGTGCGGAGCTGAACTGGCAGCAGCAGCTGGCCTTCCTGCCCGCCGGCCTGGACGGCCTGCTGGTGGGCGCCAGCGGCACCTGGCTGGACACCGAATTCGACGCGGGTATCGAGGATCGCGCCGGTGAGGACTTCACCTTGCCGCGCGCCTCCAAGCACGTGTACAGCGCGCACATCGGCTATGAAAAGTACGGTCTCAGCACGCGCCTTGCGGCGGTGTACCGCAGCGAGTACCTGGACACCATCGGCAAGGGCCGTGCATTCGATATCTACGTGGCACCCAACACCCAGCTCGATTTCTCGCTGGACTACAAGTTCAACGCGAACGTGAGCCTGTACTTCGAAGCGCAGAACCTGCTGGACAAGCCGTTGGAGCTGTACCAGGGCACGCGCTCGCGCACCCTGCAGCTGGAGGAGTACGGCCGGACCTACGCCGTAGGCCTGAAGGTGGCGCTGTGATGGTGCGCGGCATGACCCTGATGGCCGCCTCGCTGGCCGCCGTTCTTGCCGCCGGCTGCACGCCGGCAGCGGACAAGGCGCCGACCGTGGCTGCAGCGACTGGCGCTGTGGCACCCGTCGAGCGCAAGGTGGCGACCATCGCCGAGGCGTTCCTGACCCCGATGACCCCAGCCGACAACATCGATTCACCGGCTTCCTGGCAGGCACCGGATGGCAAGACCTGGCTGATCGCCACGGCCAAGGCCACCGACAAGCTGGTGGTCTACGACGGCAGCAATGGCCAGCACCTGCGTGATGTCGGCAGCACCGGCACCGGCCTGGGTCAGTTCGATCGTCCCAATGGCATCGCAGTGACCGATGACCTGCTGTGGATCGTCGAGCGCGACAACCATCGCGTGCAGGTGCTGTCACTGCCGGACTTCGCTCCGTTGGCCACCTTCGGTGCCGACGACCTGCGCAAGCCCTACGGCCTGTGGGTGGACCGCCGCGCCGATGGCTACAGCGTCTACGTCACCGACTCCTGGGACAACGGCGAGGACGCACAGGGCAAGGACATCCTGCCGCCGCTGGCCGAGCTGGACAAGCGCGTGCGCCAGTACCACGTGACCCGTGACGGTACCAAGGTCCAGGCAACGCTGTCGGCCAGCATCGGCGATACCAGCGAAGCCGGCGCGCTGCGCGTGGTCGAATCGATCTGGGGCGATCCGGCCAATGATCGCCTGTTGATCGCCGAAGAGGACGAAAGCTACGCCAGCGAATTCAAGGTCTACACCCTGGCGGGGCGCTTTACCGGCACCACCTTCGGTCGCGACGTGTTCAAGGCGCAGGCCGAGGGCGTGATGCTGCGCACCTGCGGCAAGGACGGCTGGTGGATCACCACCGAGCAGGGCAAGCAGCGCAGCGTGTTCCATCTGTTCGACCGCCATACGCTGAAGCCGGTGGGCGCGTTCCAGGGCAATACCGTGGCCAACACCGATGGCATCTGGATGATGCAGCAGCCGACGCCGCGGTTCCCGCACGGCGCCCTGTACGCGGTGCACGATGACCAGGGCGTGGTGGCCTTCGACTGGGAGAGCATTGCCAAGCAGCTGGCACTGCCGCTGGAGTGCGGTTCGTGAGCGCGCGTTTGACGCGCGTGCTTGCGGTCGGCCTGCTGTTCGCATTGCCATCGCTGGCGATGGCGGCAGCCGAGCCCAACACCCAGGTGCCGTCGGGCAGCCGCTACTACGCAGCCACACCGGTGCCGGACCGCATCGTCGCCTCTCCGTCGGTCGACCCCAGCCACGGTTTCGCGGTGGCCTGGCGCACCGATGGCAGCGTGCAGTCGCCGCTGCTGGAAATCGCACTGGCCGACGATTCGCCGGCCATCGAGGGCATCCGCCAGGTGCGCGCGAAGACCCAGGTGCTGCAGACCGAGAACGGCCTGTCGCTTCATCATCGCGCCGACATTGACGGCCTGCAGCCGGACACCCTGTATGTCTATCGCGTACAGGGCAATGGCAGCTGGAGCGCCTGGAACCAGCTGCGCACCCTGGCCGCCGCCGACCAGCCGCTGACCCTGCTGTATTTCGGTGATACCCAGAACAAGAACGTCAGCCATGTCAGCCGCGTGGTGCGGGCCGCACAGAAGGCTGCACCGGATGCGCGGATCAGCCTGTTCGCTGGTGACCTGGTCAGTGGTGGCGACAACATGGACGACAGCGAATGGGGCGAGTGGTTCGCCGCCACCAGCTGGCTGGCGCAGGAGACGTTGGTGGCGCCGGCGATCGGCAACCACGAGTATTTCGAGGAATTCGAGGACACGCCGAAGGAGCGCCGCGTGCTGGGCCGTCATTGGCCGGTGACCTTCGCCCTGCCGGGCAACGGTGCCAATGCAGCGGCGGGTACCAGCTACTGGTTCGATGCGCAGGGTGTGCGCGTGGCCGTGGTCGATGGCACTTCGGCGCTGGATCTCGGCACCGCCAAGGCGCAGGCGCAGTGGCTGGACAAGGTGCTGGCCGGCAACCGGCAGCCGTGGACGATCGTGCTGCTGCACCAGCCGTTCTATTCACCGCGCGAGGGCCGCGAGAACGCCGCCCTGCGCAAGGTGCTGCTGCCGGTGGTGCGACGCCACAAGGTGGATCTGGTGCTGCAGGGGCATGACCACACCTACGGCCGTCGCGGTGAAGGGCAGGCGGCAACGCCACAGTACGTGGTGACCGTGGCGGGGCCGAAGCAGTACCGGCTGTCGGACGAAGCACGCAGGACGATGGAACCTGTGGGCGAAGACACGCAGCTGTTCCAGGTGTTGCGTATCGACCCGCAGCATCTGCGCTACGAGGCGCGCACGGTCACCGGACGCCTGTACGACGCCTTCGAGCTGAAGCGCGATGACAATGGCGGCAAGCAGCGGGTGGAGCAGCAGGAAGGACGAATTGCACCGCGTGACTGCGCGCGCGCCCAGACCGCCAAGGGTCGCACCGATCGCTGCTGGGAGTGAGGACAGACCGATGAGCACGCGCCCGCGCATGGTTCCGATAGCCGCCATTGCCGTTGCCCTGTTGCTCATGGGCAGCGCGGTGGCTGCAGCAGACTCGGTGCTGCACCCGTTCCTGACCGCACTGCTGAAGCAGGCGCCGCAGGAAAGAGAGACGGGCGGGTGATCAGGGAAGGCATGAAGTAGATCCACGCCACGCGGGGATTGAATCTTCCCGCACACCATCCACGCACGGGGTGGATCTACCGCATCGCGTCCAGGAACAGTTCTGCCTTGTCCGTGCCGCTCAGCAGCGCTGAAGCAGGCGCCGCTGGAAAGAAAGACGGGTGGGTAATCAGGGAAGGCATGAAGTAGATCCACGCCACGCGTGGATTGAATCTTCCCGCACACCATCCACGCACGGGGCGGCTCTACTGCATCGCGTCCAGGAACAGTTCTGCTTCGTCCGTGCCGCCCAGCAGCGCTGAAGCAGGCGCCGCTGGAAAGAAAGACGGGTGGGTGATCAGGGAAGGCATGAAGTAGATCCACGCCACGCGTGGATTGAACCTTCCCGCACACCATCCACGCATGGCGTGGATCTACTGCATCGCGTCCAGGAACAGTTCTGCCTCGTCCGTGCCGCCCAGCAGCGCCGAAGCAGGCACCGCTGGAAAGAGAGACGGGCGGGTGATCAGGGAAGGCATGAAGTAGATCCACGCCATGCGTGGATTGAACCTTCCCGTGCACCATCCACGCATGGCGTGGATCTACTGCATCGCGTCCAAGAACAGTTCTGCCTCGTCCGTGCCGCTCAGCAGCGCTGAAGCAGGCGCCGCTGGAAAGAAAGACGGGTGGGTAATCAGGGAAGGCATGAAGTAGATCCACGCCATGCGTGGATTGAATCTTGCCGTACACCATCCACGCACGGGGCGGCTCTACTGCATCGCGTCCAGGAACAGTTCTGCTTCATCCGTGCCGCCCAGCACTGCAGCGACAGCGCGCAGTGCCGCTTCGCGATGTTCGGGACGGATCCTGCCATCATCGTCATCGCTGTACAGATCCTCATCGGCCTCGAGGTAAACGCTGCCGGCCGCCGCCAGTGCGGCCATCAAGGTCGGTACGTCGGCGACGAACTCGTCGGCGTCCCAGTGGCCCGCGCCATGACGGGCGAACAACACGCGGCCATCGTTGATGTCGAGGATGAGAGGATCGGCGCCACGGTCGGCGATCACCAGCCAGTGCGACGGCCAGTCGCTGATCGGCTCGCCATCGATGCCATTCCAGCGGTAGCCCGCCTGATACGCCCACAGGCGCTGCAACGGCGGCAGCCACACCTCTACGCCCGGTACGGTGATGCCGCTGGGGCCTTTGGCAGGATTGAACACCTCACCGAATGGGCCGACGTGTGCATAGAACCCGGCCAGCATGTCCGGCAACGGGAACGGCCCTTGCCACGCGTCGGCGGATTGCGGTTGCAGGGGGCCGAAGCGGGCAAACGTGGCGCGAAGATCATCCATGACGAGGGCAGGGTGGAAGCAGGAGAGCACGCAGCCTAGCAGAGCCGGTCGCACGCATCGCCTTCACCGCCACTGGCTATCATGGCTGCCCAGCAACAGAGAGGCAGTGCACGTGTCGGTAGCGTTGGTATGGTTCCGTCGGGACCTGCGGTTGCAGGACAATCCGGCGCTGCAGGCGGCGCTGGACGCGGGCCACGATGTGGTGCCGGTCTATATCCACGCCCCGCACGAAGAGGGCGACTGGGCGCCGGGCGCCGCGTCGAACGCGTGGCGCCACCGCTCGCTGGCGGCGCTGGATGCCGACCTGCGTGCACGCGGCTCCTCGCTGGTGCTGCGTGCCGGCGACAGCCTGCCGACCCTGCAGGCGCAGATTGATCAGACCGGCGCCGAGGCGGTGTACTGGAACCGCAAGTACGAACCGGCGACGCAACCGCGCGATGCCGCCGTCAAACGCACGCTGCGCGAGCAGGGCATCGATGCGCAGAGCTGCAACGGCAGCCTGTTGTTCGAGCCCTGGGACATCGCTACCCAGCAAGGGCAGCCCTACAAGGTATTCACTCCGTACTGGCGCAACGTACTCAGTCATTGGCGATTGCCGGCCCTGCAGGAGGCGCCGCGCACGTTGGCCGCACACACGGTTGAAGGCCTGGCGCTGGACGCGTTGCAGCTGGCGCCGCCATTGCAGTGGGATTCCGGTTTCTGGGAGCACTGGCCGCCGGGTGAGGCAGGCGCGCTCGAGGCGCTGTCCGTGTTCGAGGATGGTGCGCTGCGCGGCTATCGTGAGCAGCGCGATCTGCCGGACCGGGTCGGTACTTCGCGGCTGTCGCCGCACCTGCATTTCGGCGAAATCGCCCCGTGGCGCATCGCACACGCGCTGGAGGGCCTGCGCAGCGCTGGCACCGATGCGGACATCGACGGCTACCTGCGCCAGCTCGGCTGGCGTGATTTCGGCTACCACCTGCTGCACCACTTCCCGAAGACGCCCACGGACAATCTCAACCCGCGTTTCGACCGTTTCCCCTGGGCCAACCCCAGTGCCGCCCAGCTGCACGACTGGCAGCGCGGCAACACCGGTGTGCCCATCGTCGATGCTGGCCTGCGCGAGCTCTGGCAGACCGGCTACATGCACAACCGGGTGCGGATGATCGTCGCCAGCTACCTGTGCAAGCACCTGCGTGCGCATTGGCTGCACGGCGCGCACTGGTTCTGGGACACGCTGGTGGATGCGGACCTGGCCAACAACACGATGGGGTGGCAGTGGGTGGCCGGCACCGGCGCCGATGCGGCTCCCTATTTCCGGGTGTTCAATCCAGTCACCCAGGCCGAGAAGTTCGATCCACAGGCGCGCTACATCAGCCGCTGGGTGCCGGAGCTGGCGGAGCTGCCGGTAAAGGCGCGGTTCGCTCCCTGGCAGCACCCGCAGCTGTTGGCCGAACGCGCGCCCGGGTATCCGCGCACGCCGCTGGTGGACCTGGCGGCAGGTCGGGACGCGGCACTCGCTGCTTACCGCCAGTCGGCGGCGGGGTAAAGCGCTGGCTGAGCGGTCCAGACAGCTAGCTGAACACGTCCCTGTCGGCCGATGCGATCATCATGCCGACATCGCGTCCGGCTGTTTATCCTCGTTGCCGCCCGCAAGCCGCCGGCCCGACCGGAAACCAAGGAGAACACCATGATCCGCAACACCACCCGCAACGTCGCACTGGCCCTGATGAGTGCGGCCGTCCTGTCGGCCTGCGCCACCGGCGGCTCCTATGTGCAGAGTGATCCGTACGGCAACCCGACCGAGCAGCAGAACCGCACCGGCCGCAACGCCCTGATCGGTACCGCCATCGGTGTGGCCGCAGGCCTGCTGACCGGCGACAGCGCGACCGAGCGTCGCCAGCATGCGCTGATCGGCGCGGGTATTGGTGCACTCAGCGGCGCCGCCGTGGGTCAGTACCAGGATCGCCAGGAGCGCGCGCTGCGCGAGCGCACCGCCAACACCGGCATCGACGTTGAGCGCCAGGGCGACAACATCATGCTGAACCTGCCGGACGGCATCACCTTCGACTTCGGCAAGTCGGCACTGAAGCCGCAGTTCTACGGTTCGCTCAATGGCGTTGCTGGCACCCTGCGCGATTACAACCAGACCATGATCGAAGTGGTCGGTCACACCGACAGCATCGGCAGCGACGCGGTCAACAACCGCCTGTCCAAGGAGCGCGCTGATTCGGTGGCGCAGTACCTGATCGGCCAGGGCGTGCAGAGCGTGCGCATCGAGACCCTGGGCGCTGGCAAGTCCTATCCGATTGCCGACAACAGCACCGATGCCGGCCGTGCCAAGAACCGCCGCGTCGAGATTCGTGTGATTCCCCTCAAACAATAATGCCTGGCGTTGTTGCTTGAGCCGGTCAGGCCATCGGCCGGAACGAAAATGCCGCCCTCGCAGGCGGCATTTTTGTGGGTGCCGGGCTCGCCCGGCACGCCGATAGCGCGTGTGGAGAGCCGTGCCGACCAAGGTCGGCTACTACCAGGAGATTGCGGGCGGTATTGTTGGGGATTACGCCGCCGACGCAGCCACCTTCTCCAGAATCCGCTTGCCGCTGCTCGCCAGCGCTGCCTCTTCCTGTTCCTGCTGCTGCCGCGCCAGCTTCGCACCGGGGCACTGCGCCAGCATGTAGTTGGCGTCGAAGTTGAGCTTCTCCACCAGGAAATCGACGAACGCGCGCACCTTCGGCGAGACCAGGCGGCCACCGGCGAACACCGCATTGAAATCCACTTCCGGCCCGGTCCAGCCGGCCAGCACGCGGCGCACCATGCCCGACTCGACGAACGGCTTGGCCATCACGTCGCCGGTCAGCAGCAGGCCTTCGCCACACACCAGTGCGCCATTCAACGCAGACATGTCGTTGGCCGTCATCAGCGGCGTTACCGGGAAGTCGCGCAGTTCGCCACCGTTCTCGCCCAGCTGCCAGGTAAAGCGTGGCGAATTGCCCGTGTGGTACGGCTTGCGCATGGCCAGGATGCGGTGGAACTGCAGCTCTTCCGGATGCAGCGGCTCGCCGTAGCGCTCGATGTAGGCCGGGCTGGCGAACACCTGCGTGCGCAGGCTGCCAAGCTTGCGCGCCACCAGGTTGGAATCGGGCAGGGCACCCACGCGCAGGGCGAGATCGGCCTCGCCGGCGATCAGGTCCAGCTTCTCGTTGCCCATGTGCATGTCCAGGCGGATCTCCGGGTACTGCGCATGGAACTGGCCCAGCAGCGGCGCGATCCAGGTGATGCCGATCGAATAGGGCACGGTGAAGCGCAACCAGCCGCGTGGGCCGGACTGCAGCTGGCTGACCGCGCTTTCGGCTTCTTCAAGCTCGCGCGCGATGCGCTGGCAATGCTCGTGATAGATCGAGCCGGCCTCGGTGAGGCCGAGGCGGCGCGTGGTCCGGTGCAGCAGGCGCGCACCGAGGCGCGTTTCCAGTTCCTGCACCTTGCGGCTGACCGTGGTCTTGGGCAGGCCGAGCGATTTGGCAGCCGCGATGAAGCTGCCTTGCTCGACCACTTTGACGAAGATCAGCGTCTCGTTGAGATCGTGGGACATGGTCAGGAATCCTGGACGTCGGGGATGGGGCAATCGTGACAGAACGATTGGACCGGGGACGGGATGATTATTCCCCTTAATCAGGACTAATCAAGTAGGGGTTTGAGGTCTATCGTGGCGCCATTCGCTAATTGGAGCCCGTCCGCCATGAGCCTGCGCAACATTCTTGCCCGCTTCCGGATCGCCGGCCAGAACGCCCTGGACCTGGCGATGACCGTCGAATCCCGCCCTAGTTCCTTGGTACACAAGGACTTTCGTGAGTTTACCGCACCCATGCGTCAGCAGCGTGGCGGTGCCTTGCGCCTTGCTTCGCAGAAGGGTGACCGACTGCGTCGAATCGGGACTATCCCGGATTTGGGAGGAAATGTCCCGTGAATGGGATTCTGACCCCCGAAGTCCTGGTTCTCGGCGGCACCGGTGCCGTCGGCCAGGGTGTGGTCGGCGCCCTGCTGGAGGCCGGCAGCCCCGTGCTGGTGGTCGGTCGCGATCCGCGCCGCCTGGCTGCATTGCACGAGCAGTTCGCCGATGAGCCGGGCCTGCAGACGATGCTGGGTTCGCTGAGCGATGACAGCTCTGCGCGTGTGGTGGCCGAACGCGTGGCGCAGCGTCCGCGTCCGCTTGCGGCAGTGATCGCGGCAATGGGGGGGCCGTACAACCGCGGTCGTGTGGTCGAGCGCGGCGGTGACGCACTGGCGGCGGCATTGCAGGCTGACCTGATGCCGCATGTGCACGCGGTGCGGCATCTGTTGCCGCTGCTGCAGGACAACGTGCACGCCCGTCGCTACGTGATGATCGGCAGCCCGGCCGGGCTGAAGCCCTGGGCCGGTTATGGCGAGACCTCGATCACCACGGCCGCGCTGCGCATGTATGCGCAGGTGGTGCACCAGGAAGCGCAGGCCGTGGGCGTTCGCGCGCAGATGCTGGAAGTGTGCAGCCCGGTATGCACCCCGGCCAACGCCGCCAACGCCTGCATCGAATGGCCCAGTTCGCTGCTGGTCGGTCGCCGCGTGGTGTCCCTGCTCGATGGTTGCCGCGACAACCGCGCGATCGTCCGTTGCGACAGCAGTGATGCCGAACTGCCGCGCGGGCTGCTGCACCTGGAAATACCGCCGCTGTGGCGCGACACCGCAGGCGTTGCTTGACCTCAGCCTTGGTTGAGGTCGCAGGATACGCCGCCAAAAGTTGATAGCAATTCTCAAATAGCTGTACCACCCCTCCGTACGGATGCATGCCATGACTTCCCCCAACACCACTCCACATCGTTTCCGTCATCGCCTGGCGATGGCTGGCGTGTCGATCCTCGCTGCCGCCGTTCTGGCTGCCTGCAGCGGTGGCCATGCCGAAGAAGCTGGCGCACCGCCCCCGCCGCAGGTCTCAGCTGCCCCCGTACTGCTCAAGCAGGTCAGCCAGTGGGACGAATTCAGCGGTCGTGTCGAGGCCGTGCAGAGCGTCGAGCTGCGCCCGCGCGTGTCCGGCTACATCGACAAGGTCAACTACGTTGAAGGCGAAGAAGTGAAGAAGGGCGCCGTCCTGTTCACCATCGATGCCCGCAGCTACCAGGCCGAGTACGATCGCGCCAACGCCGAACTGGCCCGTGCGCGCACCCAGGCGGTGCTTGCCCGCAGTGAGTCCGAGCGTGCCAAGCGCCTGGCCGAGCAGCAGGCGATCTCCACCGAGACGGCTGAACAGCGTCGCGCAGCCGCCGACCAGTCCGGTGCGGCAGTGCAGGCTGCGCAGGCCGCGCTGGATGCAGCCCGCCTCAACCTTGAGTTCACCAAGGTGCGTGCGCCGATCGACGGCCGTGCCGGTCGCGCGATGGTCACCGCCGGCAACCTGGTCACCGCCGGCGACAGTGCCAGCGTGCTGACCACGCTGGTCTCGCTGGATACGGTGTTCGTCTATTTCGATGCCGATGAAAGCACCTTCCTGCGGTACGCGCAGATGGCACGCAAGGGCGAGCGCCCGAGCGAGCGCGACAGCGAGCTGCCGGTGAAGGTCGGTCTGTCCGGTGAAGATGGCTACCCGCACACGGGCAAGGTCGACTTCCTCGACAACCAGGTGACCCGCAGCACCGGCACCATCCGCGTGCGCGCGCTGCTGGACAACGCCGATCGCCAGTTCACCCCGGGCCTGTTCGCCCGCGTGCAGCTGCTCGGCAGCGGCCAGTTCCAGGCCATGCTGATCGACGACAAGGCCGTGCTGACCGACCAGGACCGCAAGTACGTCTACGTGGTCGACAAGGATGGCAAGGCCCAGCGCCGCGACATCCAGCTTGGCCGCACCGCCGAAGGCCTGCGCATTGTCGAGAAGGGTCTGGCCGCCGGTGACAAGGTGATCATCGATGGCGTGCAGAAGGTCTTCATGCCCGGTATGCCGGTGCAGGCGAAGGCGGTGGCGATGCAGCCCACCGCTGCGCCGGCGCCGGGTCGCGATGCAACTGCCGCACTGAACCACTGATCCGCGTCCCCGCTTAGCTGCCGGTGCCAGCGGCAGCCGTCACTGCCTTCGCCAGATTGGCGAGGGGCAGGGCGGCTGTTGCCCGCCGATGGCCTTTTCCAGGAATTCTTCCATGGACTTTTCCCGTTTCTTCATCGACAGGCCGATCTTCGCGGCGGTGCTGTCGATCGTGATCTTCGCCGCCGGCCTGATCTCGATTCCGATGCTGCCCATCGGTGAGTACCCCGAAGTGGTGCCGCCGTCGGTAGTGGTACGCACCGTCTATCCGGGCGCCAACCCCAAGGTGATCGCCGAAACCGTGGCCACCCCGCTGGAGGAGGCCATCAACGGCGTTGAGGGCATGATCTACCTCAAGTCGGTGGCCGGCTCTGACGGCGTGCTGCAGATGACCATCACCTTCCGCCCGGGCACCGACCCGGACGAAGCGGCGGTGAAGGTGCAGAACCGTGTCGCCCAGGCCCAGGCGCGACTGCCCGAGGACGTACGCCGGCAAGGCGTGACCACCCAGAAGCAGTCGCCCACCTTCCTGATGGTGGTGCACCTGACCTCGCCCAACGGCAAGTACGACACCCTGTACCTGCGCAACTACGCCCGCCTGCACGTCAAGGACGCGCTGGCACGTATCCAGGGTGTGGGCGACGCGCAGATATTCGGTGGTGGTGACTACGCCATGCGCGCCTGGCTGGACCCGGACAAGGTTGCCTCGCGCGGCCTGACCGCCAGCGATGTGGTGCGCGCCATGCGCGAGCAGAACGTGCAGGTTTCGGCCGGCCAGCTCGGCGCCGAGCCGATGCCCAACAGCCAGTTCCTGACCCTGATCAACGCCCAGGGCCGCCTGCGCAGCGAGCAGGAGTTCGGCGACATCGTGCTCAAGAGCGGCACCGACGGTGAAGTGGTGCGGTTGTCGGACGTGGCCCGGGTCGAACTGGGTGCCGGTGACTACACGCTGCGCTCGCAGCTGGACGGCAAGAACGCGGTGGGTATCGGTATCTTCCAGGCCCCCGGCGCCAACGCGCTGGAGATCCGCGACGCGGTGATGGCCAGCATGGACGAGATGCAGAAGACCATGCCGGCCGACGTGAAGTACGAGGCGGTGTATGACACCACCATCTTCGTGCGCGACTCGATCAAGGCGGTGGTCTCCACCCTGCTGGAAGCCATCGCGCTGGTGGTGCTGGTGGTGATCCTGTTCCTGCAGACCTGGCGTGCCTCGATCATCCCGCTCATTGCGGTGCCGGTGTCGATCGTCGGCACGTTCGGCGCGCTGTACCTGCTGGGCTTCTCGATCAACACGCTGAGCCTGTTCGGCCTGGTGCTGGCGATCGGCATCGTGGTCGATGACGCGATCGTGGTGGTGGAAAACGTTGAACGCAACATCGAAGAAGGCCTGACCCCGCTGGCCGCTGCGCATCAGGCGATGCGCGAAGTGTCCGGGCCGATCATCGCCATCGCGCTGGTGCTGTGTGCTGTGTTCGTGCCGATGGCGTTCCTGTCGGGCGTCACCGGTCAGTTCTACAAGCAGTTCGCGGTCACCATCGCCATTTCCACGGTGATCTCGGCGATCAACTCGCTGACCCTGTCGCCGGCCCTGGCCGCCCGCCTGCTGAAGCCGCATGGCGCGCCGAAGGATGCCCCGACCCGCATCATCGACCGTCTGTTCGGCTGGGTGTTCCGTCCGTTCAACCGCTTCTTCAAGTCCAGCTCGGAAAAGTACGAGCGCGGCGTGTCGAAGATCCTCGGCCGTCGTGGTGCGGTGTTCGTGGTGTACGCGGTGCTGCTGGTGGGTACCGGCTTCATCTTCAAGCTGGTGCCGCCGGGCTTCATTCCGACCCAGGACAAGCTGTACCTGATCGCGGGTGTGAAGCTGCCGGAAGGGTCGTCGATCGCGCGTACCGATGAAATGCTGCGCAAGGTCGCCAAGATCGCCCAGGAAACCGACGGTGTGGCGCACACCATCTCGTTCCCGGGCCTGAATGCCCTGCAGTTCACCAACACGCCCAACACCGGTGTCGCGTTCATTCCGCTCAAGCCGTTCAGCGAGCGCCATGGCCGCACCGCCGCGCAGATCAATGCGGAGATCAACCAGAAGATCGCCGGCCTGCAGGAAGGGTTTGCCTTCGCCATGATGCCGCCGCCGATCCTTGGCCTCGGTAACGGCAACGGCTACCAGATGTTCATCCAGGACCGTGGCAACCTCGGCTATGGCGCGTTGCAGAACGCGGTGCAGTCGATGCAGGGTGCGGTTGCACAGACCCCGGGCATGGCCTTCCCGATCACCAGCTACCAGGCCAACGTGCCGCAGCTGGATGCCGAGGTGGACCGTGTCAAGGCCAAGGCCCAGGGCGTACAGCTGACCGAGTTGTTCGACACGCTGCAGACCTACCTGGGTTCGGCCTACGTCAACGACTTCAACCAGTTCGGGCGTACCTGGCAGGTGATCGCACAGGCCGATGGCCAGTTCCGTGACAGCGTCGAGGACATCGGCAAGCTGCGCACCCGCAACGATCGTGGCGAGATGGTGCCGATCGGCTCGATGGTTACCGTCAAGGAAACCTACGGTCCGGACCCGGTGCTGCGCTTCAACGGCTACCCGGCCGCTGACCTGGCCGGTGAAGCCGACCCGCGTGTGCTGTCCTCGGCCGAAGCGATGAACAACCTCACCGCCATCGCCGCCAAGGTGCTGCCGGTCGGCATGGCGACCGAATGGACCGACCTGAGCTACCAGCAGGCGACCCAGGGCAAGGCTGCCTTCATCGTGTTCCCGGTGGCGATCATGCTGGCGTTCCTGGTGCTGGCCGCGCTGTACGAAAGCTGGTCGCTGCCGCTGGCGGTGATCCTGATCGTGCCGATGACCCTGCTGTCCGCGCTGTTCGGTGTGTGGATGACCGGCGGCGACAACAACGTGTTCGTGCAGGTCGGCCTGGTGGTGCTGATGGGCCTGGCGTGCAAGAACGCGATCCTGATCGTCGAGTTCGCCAGAGAGCTGGAGATGGGCGGCAAGGGCATCGTCGAAGCGGCACTGGAAGCCTGCCGCCTGCGTCTGCGCCCGATCGTGATGACCTCCATCGCCTTCATCGCCGGCACCGTGCCGCTGGTGCTGTCGCATGGTGCTGGCGCCGAAGTGCGCTCGGTGACCGGTATCACCGTGTTCGCCGGCATGCTGGGCGTGACCCTGTTCGGCCTGTTCCTGACCCCGGTGTTCTACGTGGCACTGCGCAAGTTCGTCACCCGCAATGGTGGTGGCCAGCTGGTGCAGCACGGCGAGCCGACCATCCACCACTGACATGGAAAACAGCGGCGCCGGCAACCACCGGCGCCCGCTTCCCCCTACCAAGGCAATGAATCCATGAACACCCATCAGAACAAGATCGCGCTGGTCACCGGCGCAACCCGCGGCATCGGCCTGGAAACCGTGCGTCAGCTGGCGCAGGCCGGCGTGCATACGCTGCTGGCCGGGCGCAAGCGCGAGACCGCCGTCGAACTGGCGCTGAAGCTGCAGGCCGAGGGCCTGCCGGTGGAGGCACTGCAGCTGGACGTCAACGATGGCGCCAGCATCGCCGAGGCGGTCGAGCAGGTGCGTCAGCGCCATGGCCGTCTGGACATCCTGGTCAACAACGCCGGCATCATGATCGAGAACCCGGCACAGCTGCCGTCGGAACAATCGCTGGACACCTGGCGTCGCACCTTCGACACCAACGTGTACGCGCTGGTGGCAGTGACCCAGGCCTTCCTGCCGCTGATCAAGCAGGCGAAGTCCGGCCGCATCGTCAACGTCTCCAGCATGCTCGGCTCGCAGACGCTGCATGCCGATCCGACCTCGGGCATCTACGACTTCAAGATCCCGGCGTACAACGCGTCCAAGGCCGCAGTGAACAGCTGGACCCTGGCCCTGGCCCATGAGCTTCGCAGCACGCCGATCAAGGTCAACACCGTGCACCCCGGCTACGTGAAAACCGATATGAACGGTGGCAACGGCGAGATCGAAATCGCCGAGGGCGCACGCTCCAGCGTGCAGATGTCGCTGATCGGCGAATCCGGCGCCAGCGGCAGCTTCACCTACCTGGGCGAGGTGCTGCCATGGTGATCCGCACCCTGGCGATGGCCGTCTCCAGCCTGGTGCTGGCGGGCTGTGTCAGCGTCGGCCCCAATTACAAAGCACCGGTGCAGGAGCCCGTCGTCCTGCAGGGCGCGCAGCAGCCGGTGTTCAGCACCACCTCGCCGGTGGCCAGCTGGTGGGCGCAGTTCGATGATCCGGTGCTTGAAGAGCTGGTGCACGGCGCGTTGTCGGACAACCTGGACCTGCGCGTGGCTGTCGCCCGTGTCAGCCAGGCCCGTGCAGTGTTCGTCGAGAGCCGCTTCGACCAGGCGCCACACGTTACCGCTGGCGGCAGCTACGATCGCCGCAAGCAACCCGATCCGCAGCTGGGTGGGCAGCGGGTGTTCAGTGAAAGCTACCAGCTCGGCTTCGATGCGGGCTGGGAGCTGGATCTGTTCGGCCGCAAGCGCCGTGCTGCAGAGGCCGCGCGTGCCGACCTGGACGCCGAGCAGGCCAACCTCGCCGATGCGCAGGTGCTGATCGCTGCCGAAGTGGCACGCAACTACTTCGAGTTGCGTGGGACCCAGAAGCGCATCGCAGTGGCCCAGCGCACCCTGGTCAACCTGCGCGATACGCAGCGGCTGACCGAGGCACGCTGGGAGCTGGGTGCCGGCAGCGAGCTGGACGTGCAGAGCAGCCGCGCACGGTTGAAGGCCATCGAGGCCGACATCCCGCTGCTGGAAGTGGCCGAGACGCAGTCGCGCAACCGGCTCGCCGTCCTGCTTGGGCAGCGCCCGGAAGTGCTGACCGCCATGCTTGCGCCGCACGAAGTGCCGGCGTTTGCCAAGGCATTGCCGCTGGGTGATACCCGCGAACTGCTGCGTCAGCGTGCCGACGTGCGGGTCGCCGAACGTCGCCTGGCTGCCGCCACCGCGCGTGTCGGTGTTGCCACCGCCGATCTGTTCCCACGGCTGTCGCTGTCCGGTTTCGTCGGCTTCCTCGGTGGCGATGCCAGTGGCCTGGTCAACGGCAACAACAAGGCCTGGTCGCTGACTCCGTCGCTGAGCTGGGCGGCATTCGACTTCGGTACGGTCAAGGCACGCCTGCGTGCCAGCAAGGCCGAGGCCGAGGGCGTAGCCGCGCAGTACGAACAGGCCGTGCTGCTGGCGCTGGAAGACACCGAAAACGCGTTGACCCGCTATTCCAAGCAGCAGGCGCGGCTGGCCATTGTGGTCGAGCAGGCGCAGGCGGCGCGACGTGCCGAATCGCTGGCGCAGATCCGCTACCGCGAGGGCTCGGAAGACTTCCTGACCCTGCTTGACGCGCAGCGCACGCAACTGGTGGCCGACGATGCACTGGCGGCCGCCGAATCGGAGGTCAACGTCAGCGTGGTGGGCGTGTACAAGGCACTCGGTGGCTGGGGCCAGTCACCACAGGCGCCGAGCGTGGCCCAGGCGCGCTGATCGGCAGGGGACGGGAGCATCTGCTTCCGTCCCCTTTTTTCGCTATGGCCAGAGGTTGGCCGGGGCATCGTGATCGCGCATGCGTACGATGCAGAAACGATGGCCGGTGGGCGCTTCCATCACCCACCAGCGTTTGACGAAACCGACCCGGCGCGCACCGAGTTTTTCCAGCCGTTCGGCTTCGGCGTCGATGTCGTCGCTTTCGATATCCAGATGCACCCGCGACGGGTGATCGACCCGCTGCACCTCTACGTTCAAGCCTGCCGGCGCACCTGTCAGGTCGGCGTACTCTGCGTCGCCTTCGCCACGGGCGGGCTCAGCCTGCAGGCCCAGCGCTGCGGCCCAGAAGCGGGCGCTGTCTGCGGCAGGCGTGTCCTGGCAATCGATGATGAATCCGGCCAGTCGGCTGCGATGGGTCATGTGCCGTCTCCGCTCACTGAGGGTGCCGGCAGGGTAGCGCGTGCGCCGCCGCGCGCGTTGTCGCGGTCATGACGTTTCTGACTCTGCCGGAACTGCGGCCCACCGTGTAACTAGTGGGGAAACCAAGGGAGGACGGGACATGAGCGAACAGAAGCAATCGACCCAACGGACGCTGCTGGGCGATCCCGGCCTGCCTGGGGCCGGCCTGTCGGTGGCCGTGGTGATGCTGCTGGTACTGGCGGCAATGGCTGCGGTGATCGGCTTCCTGCGCCTGCCCGATTCAATGCTGGGTATTGGCCTTGTCGGCATTGCGGTGTTCCTCGCCGTCGGCGCACGCATCTGCCAGGCGCGCGACCAGCACCAGGCGCTGTACCGCCTGCTGGGCAAGCGACCCCCGCCGTAGCGAGGGTCGCTGCAGTGCTCAGTGCTTCGGCCAGTCCAGTTCAACGACCAGCGGGAAGTGGTCGGAGGGCAGCACGCCGTCGATGCGGCGGTCGTCAGTCAGGAAGCTGCGTGCGTGGAAGCCGCGTACCAGCACCCAGTCCAGCTGCGAAGTCGCCGTGCCGGTGAAGTCGTGGAAGGTCAGGCGCGGACCCTGCGGTGTTTTGACCTGGGGCCGGGTGTCCTGAAGCACGCGAGTGAAGGCCTGGTAGGTGCCGCCGCCGGGCTCGCTGTTGAAATCACCGGTCAGCACCACCGGCAGATCGGAAGGCAGCGCGGCCACGCGCGTGGCGATCAGTTCTGCACCCTTGATCCGTCGCGGTTCGTCCTCGTCGCGGTAGGGCAGGTGGGTGTTCATGAAGTAAAAGCGACGGCCATCATCCAGGCGGCGGAACACTGCCCAGGTGACCATGCGCGGGAACAGGTTGCCCCAGCTGATGCTGCCTGCGACCCCGGGTGTATCGGACAGCCAGAAGTTGCCGGATTCTTCCACCGCCAGCACCTTGCTGTCGTAGAACACGCCCATGTGTTCGTCGCCACTTCCACCGCGCCGGCCTTCGCCGAACCAGCGATAGTCGGGCAGGTGCTCGGCCAGGTAGTTGGCCTGCTCCAGCACCAGTTCCTGGGTGCCGATCACCGCCGGGTGCGCCTGCTGGATCACCTTGACCATGGCATCGCGGCGGTCTTGCCAGCGCTTGCCAGGGTCGGTGTCGGCGGGGGTGCGTACGTTGAAGGACATCACCTTCAACGGGGCGGGCGAGGCTGCCCAGGTGACGGCGGGCAGAGCAAGGACCAGCAGTGCGCAGAGCGCGGATCTGCGGAAACGTGACAGCATCGTGGAATCCCTCCATTCCGTGAAAACGATTTCACGGAGGATGCCACGGAAAGAGAGGGTGGAGGTATGCCGGAGCGGGCGATTTCCGTGCGCCCGCCCCGGCGTGACCGTCGGCTGCAGCAACGTTGCCGTTAGGGTTCGTTGCTCAGATCAGGTAGGGATTGCCGTACTCGTCGATCCAGTATTCAGAAACGAAGACGCTGCCCGTTTCATCGACGAAGGTCACCGTGCAGTGCTGGTGGATGCGGTAGCGCTCCACTTCCACCGGTACGCATTCGGTGGTGCTGCCGGGTGGCGATGGCACACCGGCGACGGCACTTCCGGCCGATGCCATGCTGCCAATCGCCAACATCAATGCGGCCATCGAGGCCAGTTGCAGTTTCATCAGCATCATCCTTGCTTCTGCAATCGCGCACATGCGCCTGGCCTGTTTAGCATGCGACCGCAGCAGCCGGAAGTGTCGCGCCTCGTTCAGTCGCCGATCTCACCGCGCCGGCTGGCCGCGCGCACTGCCTGCGCCGTGGTCGCCACGCCCAGCCGCTGGCGTGCCCTGCGCAGGTGGTTTTCCACCGTGCGTGTGGACAGCCCCAGGGTGGCAGCAATATCGGCCTGGCGACGACCGGCCGCAACCCAGCGCAGGACCTCACGCTCGCGCGCGCTGAGTGTGCCGGCAGGCACAACCGCCGGGGCGACAGAGAGCCGATGCGCCGCACGGAAGGCGGCGGTGCCGATCAGCTCCAGCAGCAACCGTGCCGATGGAGATGCGTCGATCGTGCGCCCGCCCCAGCTGACCGCCCCTTCCAGGCCGGTTGCACCGAACACCGGCACCTGCAGGCCGTGCAGTCCTTCGCCCCGCGGTTGCCGCACGACCCGGTAGCGCTCGCCGCGCACGCCTTGCTGCTTGCTCCAGAAGAAGGGCGCATCGCTGTCCAGCACATGGCGATTGACCGGGCACGCATGCAGGTAGTGCGCCACGTCAGTGCTGGCACCCTCACCGAACCAGTCGCCATCGATCCAGTACAGGCGCTGCGCGCCGCGTTCCAGATCGGTGCCGGTGGCGAACATCAACGTGCGGTCATAGCCCAGTGGCGCGCCGGTGCTGCGCAGCAACGCGCCGATCGCCGCCAACGAAGGTGCGCGTTCCAGCACCAGCAATGACTGCACGGTGGTGTCCATGCCGGTCAGCGCGTTGCCAACGCATCCAGCAGGGTGCGTGCGGCCAGCTTGCCCAGCGCATTGCCCGCCAGCGGGCTGTCGCCGGTCAACAGCAGGCGGTCCTGCATCACGCTGCCATCGATGCCTTCGTTGACGATCTGCACGCCCTGCTGGGCCAGGCGTTCACCGAAGAACCACGGCAGTTGACCAGGCATGTAGCCGATATCCGGTGTCTGCCGGTCCATCGCATCGGGGAACGCGCAGATCCGATGGCCGCGGAACAATGAGCCGCCATCGGCTTCATCCACGCCGGCCGCCAGCAGCGCGGCAGGGCCGTGGCAGAGGGTGATGATGTGGCGCTGATTGTCCATCGCCCACTGCAGGGTGGCCTTCACTGCGCGACTTTCCGGCAGGCCGATCAACGCACCGTGACCACCGGGAATGAACACTGCGGCATAGTCCGAACCGGCGTCGAGCGCGGCCGCTACGTCGTCCAGACGCAGGGGCTGGCGGAAGCGGGGTTCGTAGCGCTCGTACAGGCTGCCGATCTCGCGGTCCTCGCGTGGGAACGCCCACCATTCAAACTTCACCGGGTTGCCCGACAGCGTGGCCACGTCGATTTCGAAACCGGCCTTGTGCAGGTGGTACATCGGCAGCAGCGTCTCCACCGGATGGTTGCCGGTGGAGAACAGATGGCCGTTGGCGGTCGGCAGATAGCGTTCGTCGGCGGCGATCATCAGCACCTTCCAGCGTCCGTCACGACGTGCATCGGGATAGTCCGCGCCGGACAGATCGGTGGTTGCCGAAGTGAACTGGGACAGTGAGTACGGCGACGGGAAAAACGCATCGCGCTCGGCCGGATCGGGGCTGGGCTGGCGGCTGGGCTCTGACGTGTTCATGTGGACCTCCTGCGGAAGAGAGTGGCCAGCTTAGCCAGAGCGATGCGCAGGAACGATGAGGGTTTTCCCTCAATAGGGCCGCCAGTTGGCAGATGCCAGTCCCATCAGCGTGGGACTGGCGGTGCCGATCCGTCGTTTCACCGGGATACTGGATCGACCGGAGTGCGCAGTCAGTAGGGTGTGTTACATCCGCTGGAATTTTTCAGGCACCGGGATAGTGCGCCGTAACACCAGATCTCGCTTTTGCCTTGCGACAGGCAGATCTGGTAACCGCGGTAGCACTCATCGCAGGGGGTCGGCTCGGCCGCGACAGCGTTCAATCCGAACACCAGCGCCACGGCACCGATAGCAACAGACAGCCTGAACATCCTCTTCATGCGTGTTCTCCGTTGTAGCCCGAATGGGCAGCTGCAACGCTACAGACCCCAGTCCGTTCATTCAATGCGGCGTTGCCGCCATGGGGACGAACTCCACTTCCCGCACCCGAAGATGGGCAAGCGCGGGCCACGGTTGCTGGACTTCGTGCACTACTTCGCCGGCAGCGGATGCGCCTCCATGTCCTCATGCAGGATACGGCGAAGCTCGACGATGGCCGGTGTAACTTCCTGCACGCTGTGACCGGACACGATCACCTTTTCCGAGACGGCATTGGGCAGGTGCGAGCTCCAGTACGGGACCAGTCCATCGTCGGTCTTTTCCAGCGGACCTTCAGCCTGGGTACGGGCGATGATCGAGTGGTAACGCACCTTCGGCGATATCGGCAGATCGGCCACGGCCTTGACGAAGGCATCGTCCTTGTCCAGGTTCTGGATGCTGTTCATCTGGTAGCCGTGCTTGTCATCGTTGCGCTCGACCTTGCCGTCGTTTGCCAACGTTGCGACATCCTCCAGCACGGTCAGCGGCAGGCGCACGAAGCGGCCCAGCCAGCGTCCCAGCCGCGTGCCGGCGACATCGGTGCCGCGATGCGGGGTAGCGATGAACACCACCCGTGAAACTTCCGGTTCCGGCTGGAATGTCAGCACCGGCGCGCCCTTCGTGCGCAGCAGTTCGCGCTGCGCCGGGGTCATCTGCGCGGTCGCCAACAGGGTGTCGACCAGATGATCACCAGAGGAGGACACCATCAACCGCGAAATCACCCCACCCATGCTGTGCGCGACCACCACCATGTCGTGCGATGCGAGCGCCTGGCCGCTCGGGTCGTAGTGCTGCAGCGTGGCGTGCAGGATCCGCCGGATCTCATCGTGGCTGAGTGCGATCGGCATGTTGGTCGGGTAATAGAACTGCCAGATCTGGAAATCACCGCGGATCTCATCGTCGCGCATCAGCTCGTTGGCCACGTTGACCCACGCTTCCGGGCTGCTGGCCAGGCCATGGATCATCAGCAACACGCGGCGGTTCGGATCGTACGGCTGCATCATGAACAGATGCGGCTTTTCGATGCCACCCTTGCCACCGAACAACGAACGCAGCGATTGCCGGCTGAAGTTGGAGCGGGCCAGCCACAGCGCATAGCCCGCGGTGAAGTTCGCCGCCAGCGGTACCTGCTCGCCGTGCAGTTCCACCACCGCCACCTGGTAGGGGTCGTGGATCTCCAGTTCCGGTTCGTCGTCGTGCAGCACCTCCCACAGGTTTTTGCCCGAGAAGCGCAGCAGTACGGTCATCGACGGCGACGGCATCTCGCTCCAGTCGCGCTCGGCCGCGGGTGCGGTGCCTGCAGCGGCCGCTGCCAGCCCGGTGCTGGCCGGGTCGGCCATCACTGCCACCAGTTCGGCACCGAAGCCATCGCGGCGATGCACGCTGCGCAGGGTGCCGGTGAAGGACATCGATGCCGCCGGTACCAGTTCGATCGGTTCGCGCGTGTCCGCGGCCGCGCCATCGTCGGCAGGCGCCAGCACGAAGGTCCACCGACCCAACTGGAATCGCCCGTTGTCGTTGCGCACCTGCTTGCTCGAATAGGCCTCGAACAGCAGCACGGCGGATTCCTGCACGGCCAGGTTGTAGTAGTCGCGAACCTGGGTCTGGCGGTCTTCGAAGCCACGCTGGTTGGCGGTGCGTTCGGTGAAGAACAGATACGCATAGGACTGCCGTGCGATCTGCATCCACGCATCCAGGCGCGGTTGCAAGGTCGGGTCGGGCTGGGCAGCCGCGGCCTTGCTGCGCGCCACCGACGCTGACTCGCGCTTCGGCGCCGGCATCGTCATCGCGTACTGCACCCACAGCTCGGCCAGCGACGAGCGCTTGTCCTCCTCGCGGACGACGATGCTGGCCTCCATTTCTTCGATGCACTGCGGGCCCGGCTTGGCGCAGGCGCCTTCGTCCAGGCCTGCCACGCGCAGGGTCTCCATCGTGGCCGCGCTGAGCTTGCCACTGGTGAGGATGTCACCGCGCTTGAGTGCGATGTACTGGCCCGGCGTGACCGTGCCCACCTGCACCGATGGGCCGAACTGGCGCAGCGTCGCGCACCCGCTGAGGGTCAGCAGGGCAATGAGGACGAAGGTGGTGTGGCCGATGAAGCCGATGCCTGTTCTTGCCATGTGGACTCCCTGCGCTGGCGCCACTCTAGCGGCAGGCGTGTCAACGCGGAAGCAGGGCGCAGCTCGGTCATTGCTGGCCGATGTGCGACTCCAGCATCCGCGTGTGACACTGGTTCGGACATCCGATGCCGGGACGGCCGATGCGATTGCTGGAAACCCGTATTCCTCCACCTCTTGTAATGCTGCTGTGCGGTCTGCTCGGTCTCGGCATCAGCCGCTGGCTGCCCGCAACGGAACTGCCCACGCCATGGTGGGCTGCGGTGGCGGTGATGGCCGCGGGTCTAGTGATGAACCTGTTGCCCAAGTTGGCATTCCAGCGTGCGGGTACCACGGTCAATCCGATGCGGCCGGCGTCATCCACGGCTCTGATCACCAGAGGGGTCTATCGCTATACGCGCAACCCCATGTATCTGGGGCAAGCCGCGTTCCTGCTCGGAGGCATGCTGTATCTGCAGAACCTCCTGGCACTCGCAGTGGTGCCGTTGTTTGTCCTGTACATCACGCGCTTTCAGATCCATCCGGAAGAGCGCGTTCTTGGCGAGCGTTTCGGCGCCCAGTACAAAGCGTTCCGGCAGCAGGTCCGGCGCTGGCTGTAGCGCCGGCAGGCGCTTAAGTCGATAGCCGATCCGGTCACGAATGGATCTGGCAGGTCACCGAGGCCGAATAGCCTTCGTAGTCGTCAGCGGCGCCGACATGCAGGGTGTGCCTGGCATCAACCTTCTTGAGGTAGGAGGGCGCTTCGGTCTCGGCCTCCTCGTTGACCGTCGTCACTCCCCAGGATCGGGCCAAACGCTGGTGATCGACACCCTTCAGATACACATGCAGGCTCTTGTAGGGATTGGAAATGCTCACATCCGCGCTGGCCACGGTTCCACCGAACAGCGCCACGGGCTTGTCCTTCGGCTCGAACACGCTACCGGGGTCGCGGCTCAGGCCGGCGGCATGGAATGCCTGGTCCACCTGCGCTTCAGTGAAGTCGGAGCCGGCCTTGCAGGCCAGCAGGGCTTCCAGTGCAGCAGTGCTGGAAGCAGGAGGTGCGGCAACAGCGGCGGTCGATACGGTCACACCCAGCAGCAGGGCGAGTAGCGGCGTGTTCATGGCAGATCCTTCTGGATGTCGTGGACGACGGGAGATATGGCCCTAGTGTGGGGTAGGGCGGGGCTGCCGGCCAAGAGCATGGTGAACTGCAACAATCCCTGCCGTTGTGCTCAAAAACGGACAACAAAAAAGCCAGACCCCAATCGACGGGAGATCTGGCTTTTCGTGCCCCGAAGGGCGGTACAAATGGTGGAGGTGGGCGGAATTGAACCGCCGTCCGAAGGCACTCCATCCCCAGCACTACATGCTTAGCTCACCGTTGAATCTCATCCCCGAGCAGCACGGTGTGCAAAGCGCACCCGGGAACCAGCCTGTTGTGTTCTTGTGCCGGACTGACAGGCAGCCGCCCAGCGCGATTCCATGATAATGACTCTACGCTGCGAGCATGGACACAAGCAGTTTCGAGGCTCCGCCTAAGTCGGCAGAAGGTCACGCACCGCAGTTTTTAGGCTGCGAGGGCGACCGGAGCGTAGTTGTCGTCGTTGGCAACTAGAGTTTTGCAGCTGGATTTACGAGGAAAGCTACCCCCTCGGCATGCGCCAGGCGACTTCACAACCCCCGTCGAAACCAATGCACCCCCGGTTTCTTCAAGTATTGCAAGGCTTTCAGGCCCTTGTTGACCAAGTGTTGACCAAAAGCCCGCCTAACGATCGGAATGATACGGCAATCTTCCTGAACAGTCACGCGCGCGCCGACCTGGCGCCGAGGCCGTTCAGTCGCTGGCAGCGTCCAGCACCAGGCTACTGGGCCTGCCGGACCTTTGAGCCCCTCAGGAGCTGCCCGGCGGCCTATCCGCAGGAGCCGGCCACCTTCAGGCATGACCTCTCGGGTGGCACATGCTGCCTTCGTAAATGCGATTGACAATCAATCGCATTGGGGTTAGAAAATACATGGGCAGGTATGGATTTGCCTCAACTCGAGATCGACTATGCATCTGAAACGGAAAGGCTCCCTCGTAGTTTTTTTAAGCTTAGTTGCGCTGTGGTTCTTCGCAGCGGCAACGGTCGTCCTGGGGAATTTGTTCTGGATTTCCATAGCTATTTCGTTACTTACCACCACGTTAGCCGCTTTCGCCTTCAATGACGTGTCTCGCCCAATCAGGGCCCTCTCGATAGCGGTTTTTGTCGTGGTGCTGCTTGGGGTGGGTTGGCTCCTATTCGGAAACTAAGGAAGGTTTTAAATGCTCAAGAAAGCGATATTCGCTTCAGTTATTTTCTTCGCGTCTACTGGCGCTGCAAGCGCTCAGGCTGTTGCCGCTGCCCAGTGCGAAGGGTGTAGTGATCAGCAGATGCAGGAAGCAGCGAGGGGGGAAATTGACTTCGGACCCGTTTCTGTCTTCAGCCTGTCAACTGGCGACATCAGAAGCTACCTGATCATGCCCAATCTGAAGATGTCGGAAATTGCGACACCTGCGGACCTCGCTGAGTATTACGCTCAGCTGGTTTACCTTTACCAAAGCAACGGGAATTCGCTTGAATTCCGGGTGACGGTCACCCAGCTTTTTGGCGCAGGGCAAATTTCAGCGAGGTCAGCCAGGGTCGCCGCAGCCGCTGCTACCGAGTATCCGCAAAGCGCTTATGAAGCTCTCGCCGATTCTTCGAAGATGAACAGTATCCATGAAATGATGCGTTGGAAATATCCATCGCTCATTGCCGGGGCCAACAGCGTCTATCGAGTATTCAATCCCGTCGCGTGGCTGAACCCGCAGTCTGCGCAGGTCACCGTTCGGTTGGAGTTCCCAGACCAGTCGTCAATGATGATCACGTACAACTACGGCACCAAACTCTGGGAAAAGATGCCGAATACCGCTCGTGACGCGCATAACAATTCAATTCCCGAAGACACGTCTGCATTTGCTGGTGGTGGTGTGAGGGAGTACAACTTTAATGGCGCACCGTCCAGCGATCTTGTAAATTTCCTGTATTGGGCAGACCGGCACGGTATTCATGTGTCCGGTGCTACGCGTAGGGACAGGCTGGCGTGCAGCATCGTCGTCGGCGGCACCACGCGCTGCGTCTCGTTCTGAGTTCTTCGGCTTAATGGAAAGTTGAATAAGTGCCCCGCAGCTTGGACTTGGTTTGCGGGGCACCTCGCTGGGCCTGTTGTTCATCGACCTGTTCTACCTGCCGCCCGCGCAGCGCGGCAACGGCCTGGGGTCGCAGATGCTTGCCGCCGCCGAGGAGGAAGCGCGCAGGCGCGGCTGCCGTTCCGCCGTGCTCTACACCATCAGCTTCCAGGCGCCAGACTTCTACGTGAAGCATGGCTGGACCGTGTTCGGCCAGGTGCCTTGCGATCCGCCGGGCACCAGCCGGGTCTTCCTCAGCAAGGATCTGTCTGTCGCCTGAGCGGCAGGGGCCCAACCGTTACCTCGTCAATCCGCAACATGTTGTAGAGCCTCCGTCATAGCGGATTGCTAACGTCGTTGGCACGAATTTGCGACACACTGGCCACGACCATTCGAGCCAGCACAGAGACGGAGACGGCCGGTGACCGAAGCAATGCAACAGCGCAGCCTGCGTCAGCTGGTTGGCCCGGTAGGGGCCGATTACCAGCGGCGGGCACTGCCGCCCGGCTGGGTCTGGGCGGTGCTGGCGGTGTTGCTGGGTGGAACGTGGGCCACCGAGCTGCCGGCCACGGCTGCAGCTGCGCTGATCGCCAGTGCGGTGGTGGTGCACTGGCCGCGGCGTGGCCGCTTCCACTGGCTGGGCTGGCGCCTGCCGGCCCTGGCGGTACTGGCCGCGCTCCTGTGGGGCCCGGACGTACTTTCGCAGTGGTTCGAACATGGCTTGGCCCTGACCCTGATGTCGCTGGCCAGCCTCAGTATCGGCGTGCACGTGTGGCAGTCGCGGCAGTTGGCGCGGCAGCTGCAGGCGTCCGCCGATGCGCTGGATGATGCCCAGCTGCTGGCCTTGCTGCCCGTTGATGCCGCGCGGCTAGCGCAGCAGTGGCGTGCCGGCGATGATCGCCATGCCCCGGAGCTGTCGGTGGTGATGCACCTGGCGGTGATGCACGCGGCGCTGTCGCCGCGCCTGCGCGGGCAGGGCATGCTGGCGGGCTGATCAGCGTCTTGTAGAGCCGAGCCTGCGCTCGGCTGCTTCTTTGCCGAAGCCGAGCATGGGCTCGGCTCTACACGAAAGCGGGCAGGCGTCCTTATGCGTCGCGGTTGCCGCGACGCATCACCCGCTGCTTCTCGATCGCCCAGTCACGATCCTTGGCGGCATCGCGCTTGTCGTGGGTCTGCTTGCCCTTGGCCAGCGCCACTTCCAGCTTTATCTTGTTCTTGCTCCAGTACATCGCGGTGGGCACGATCGTGTAGCCATCGCGCTCCACCTTGCCGACCAGCTTGTCGATCTCGCTCCGGTGCAGCAGCAGCTTGCGCTCGCGCCGGTCGTTGGCCACCACGTGGGTGGAGGCCTGGATCAGCGGGGTGATCTGCGCACCGATCAGGAAGATCTCGCCATCCTTCACGTAGGCGTAGGCGTCGACGATGTTGCCGCGGCCTGCGCGGATCGACTTCACTTCCCAGCCCTGCAGGGCCAGGCCGGCTTCGAAGCGGTCTTCAATGTGGTACTCGTGACGGGCACGCTTGTTCAACGCGATGGTCTTGTTGGCCGTCGCGCTCTTTGCTTTATCCTTGCCGGTGTTCTTGCTCATTTCCGTATTGTCTCCGATTCGGGCCCGCCCGGTCGATTGCCGAAGCGTCCTGTATTCATGCCTACTATCCGCCGCAGTGCCCTGGTCGAACATTCGGCCGCGCGCATGTTCGATCTGGTCAACGATGTCCAGGCCTATCCGCGCCGTTTCCGCTGGTGCTCCGACGCCCGCATCCTCGAGCAGGGCGAAGACCGGCTGGTCGCTCGCCTTGACCTTGGCCTGGGATCGTTCAGTACCTGGTTCCAGACCGAAAACACCCTGCAACGTCCGCACAGCATCGACATGCAGCTGCGCGAGGGGCCGTTCAAGCAGCTGCACGGCCGCTGGGAGTTCCATGCCCTGGCTGAAGATGCCTGCAAGGTCACCCTCACCCTGGACTTCGAGCCGAGCTCACGCCTGCTGGGTCCGGCGCTGGCGATCGGCTTCCAAGGGTTGGCCGATCGCATGGTCAACGATTTCGTCCGCGTCGCCGACGAGGACTGAAACATGATCGAGGTCGAGGTCGTGCTGGCCTGGCCACAGCAGGTGCTGTCGCGCCGGCTGCAGCTGGAGGAAGGGGCGACCGTGGCTGATGCGGTGGCAGCTGCCGGGCTCGAAGGCAGTGCCGACTGTCCGGCGGCTGCAGTGCATGGCGTACCGGCGCGGCCGCAGCAGCTGCTGCTGGATGGCGATCGTGTCGAGCTGCTGCGTGTCCTGCAGGCCGACCCGAAGGATAACCGCCGGCGACGCGCGCGCGGCGGATGATCCTCAAGACCCGTCCCGAAGGACGGGCAGGGTGGCTCAGCGCCCGCCCTTCTTCTTCTTGTCCTTCGGCAGATTGCGGCCGAACTGGCGCACGGTCTGCTGTGCAAGGGCCTTGTCGTTGGCCGGGAAGTAATCGCCATCCCAACGGGTGACCACGTCATTTTCGAAGTACACGACGAAATTCTTCACGTCGGTACGGCCCAGGCGGTTCACGCGCTCGGTCGAGGTGTAGTCCCAACGCTGGGCGTGGAACGGATCCGGCACCGACGGGGTGCCCAGCAGGGCAGTGACCTGCTGCTTGCTTTGCCCGACCTGCAGTTTGGCAACGGCATCTTCCCGGATCAGGTTGCCCTGGTAGATGGGTTGCTTGTAGATGATGCCGCACCCGGTGGTGGACAAGGCGACGGCGGCGACCAACAGGAGATTGCGCATCGGGACTGGCGGTTGGGGAAATCAATCCGATGATACACTCCCGGCGTGCCACCGCGACCCAATCCGAGGCAGCTGGCGCTAAATCGCCAATGAACGGAGACCTATGGAAACCCACGACCTGCGTAAAGTCGGCCTGAAGGTGACCCATCCGCGGATGCGGATCCTGGCGCTGCTCGAGCAGCGCAATGCCCAGCACCACATGACCGCCGAAGACATCTACCGCCAGCTGCTGGAGCATGGCGACGAGATCGGCCTGGCCACGGTGTACCGGGTGCTGACCCAGTTCGAGGCTGCCGGCCTCGTGCTCAAGCACAATTTCGAAGGCGGCCAGGCCGTCTACGAACTCGACCGCGGCGGCCACCACGACCACATGGTCGACGTGGACAGCGGCAAGATCATCGAGTTCGAAAGCACCGAGATCGAAGAGCTGCAGCGCAAGATCGCCGCAGATCACGGCTACGAGCTGGAAGAGCACTCGCTGGTGCTGTACGTGCGCAAGAAGCGCAAGTAGGCCCCGCAGCCAGCTGATTGCGACGAAACCCCGGGCTTGCCCGGGGTTTTGCTTATGTGGGCTCAGCGCCGCAGTAGATCCACGCCACGCGTGGATGGCCCCATCAGGACCTCCAGATCCACCGCCTCGGCCATCGCCCGGTTCCCCGCATCGCCCGGGTGTAGGTGGTCGCCGGAGTCGTAGGCAGCCGCCATCCGTGAAGGATCGGCCGGATCGCGCAGAGCGGCGTCGAGGTCGATCACCGCATCGAACGGACTATCCGTGCGCAGCCAGGCATTGAGCTGCCGGCGCTGGGCATCCTTGCCAGGGGCGTAGTAGTCGTCCAGCGGGGTGCCGGGCAGGGCACCGGCAAACGGCGTCAGGGTCGCGCCGAGGATACGCAGGCCGCGGGCATGGGCGCGTTCGGCCAGGACGCGGTAGCCGGCCTGCAGCTCGGCCAGGGTCGGCCGCGTCTCGCCGCGGGCGAAGGCCGTACCTGGCCAACTTATGTCGTTGATGCCGATCAGCACGATCACACTGGCGACGCCGGGCTGGTCGAGCACGTCACGCTGGAAGCGCTCCAGCGCCGATTGGCCCATACCATCGCGCAGCAACCTGCCTCCGGAAATGCCGGCATTGACCGCCGCTACGCCCTCCGGCGCCAGCCGCGCGGCGAGGTGATCGGTCCAGCGCTGGTCCTGGTCAAGGCTGGCGGTGGCGCCATCGGTGATCGAATCGCCGATCACCACCACACTGCGCGCGCTGGTCGCCGCCTCCACGTCGATACCCGACAACAGCAGGCGGGCCGTGGTGCTGTTGGCGCCATGCAATGCAGGCAGCCGATGCTGGTCACCCGGCGCAATCCAGCTGGTCTGCCGCCCGTCCCAATGGAAGGTCTGCAGCGGCGTGGGGTCGGGAAGATAGACGCTGACCTGCAAGGCCTGCCGATCAGCCGTGGGAAGGGGGAGCGGATCGCTCAGGCGGTCCTGCCCCGGCGCAATCACGACCCCGGGCTGGCCGTCGAAGCGCAGCGGCTGCGGCGTGTCACCCGTATGTGCAGCCGCGCTGGCAGCGCCGATCCGCAACGGTTGGGTGCCATAGGCATTGCTCAGCCGGACCCGCAGGCGCGCCCCGCCCAGGCTGATGCGAGCGCTCTGCCGGAAGGTCTGGTCCTGCAGTTGGCCAGGGATGAGGGTAGGGAACAGGAAATCAGCGCTCCATACCGGCTGCGGGCTGGCTTGCCAGCTGGCGACCCAGTGCGGCGCGGGTGACGCGGGTGACGCGGCGGCGGCGGCGCCGGACAGGGCAAGCAGGGCGGTGGCGGTCAGTTGGCTCAGACGATTCATCGGAATGACCCGGTGGGAGGGACGGCCATGGTGCGTCCGCGTTCACCTGTGAACTAGACTGCGCATGGATAATCATCTGTGAATCAAATTCATTGCCATGGCACGTACCGACATCAACCGATCCGGCGAACTGGAAGTGTTCGTGCGGGTCATCGAGACCGGCGGCTTTTCCGCTGCCGCCCGCAGCCTGGAGATGACGCCGTCGGCGGTCAGCAAGCTGGTTGCGCGCCTGGAGCAACGGCTGGGTACGCGCCTGCTGCAGCGTTCTACCCGCCAGCTGCAGCTGACCCCGGAGGGCTGTGCGTTCTATGAGCGTGGCCTGCGCGTGCTGGCTGATCTGGAAGAGGCCGAACGCTGCGCCAGCGCCCACGCCGAGCCGCGCGGGCGGCTGCGGGTGAATGCCAACGTGCCGTTCGGCCAGCACTTCCTGCTGCCGCTGCTGCCGGAATTCCTGCAGCGGCACCCGCAGGTGGGGGTGGACCTGACCCTGACCGACGAGGTGATCGATCTGCTGGAGCAGCGCACCGACGTGGCGGTGCGGGCCGGCCCGTTGAAGAGTTCCAGCCTGGTCGCACGCCGGCTGGGGGCGACGCGGATGATGATCGTGGCGGCACCGGCCTATGCGGCACGACATGGATTGCCGGGCAATGTCGACGCGCTGCTGGCGCACAACCGGCTGGATATCGGCCACGCACGGTCGGTGCAGGGCTGGCCGCTGTTGCAGGACGGGCAGGAGCAGCGGGTACTGCCCAGCGGAAATGCGCGCGCCAGCAATGGCGATGCGCTGCGTCAGCTGGTGCTGGGCGGGCTGGGCATGGCCCGGCTGGCGGCGTTCCAGGTGCAGGCCGACCTCGCGGCAGGGCGGTTGTTGCCGGTACTGGAGGACGCCAACCCGGGCGACCTGGAAGAGGTGCACGCCGTGTTCCTGGGGCAGGGCGGCTACCTGCCGCTGCGGGTGCGTGCGTTCCTCGATTTCCTGGTGGAAACGGTGGATCTGGCGCGACCGCTGGGGTGACATGCGCCGCGCTGCCGCGCGGAAGCCGAGCATGGGCTCGGCTCTACACGTCGGTTCCGTTCGAGATTCCTGTAGAGCCGAGCCCACGCTCGGCGCCACCAGCCTCAGGCCTGCAACAGCTTGCGCGCGGCGGCGCGGGCTTCCTTGCTCACTTCCACGCCACCCAGCATGCGCGCCAGCTCTTCCTCGCGCGCCTTGGTGTCCAGCTTCTCCACCGAGCTCTGGGTCATGCCTTCCACCGGTGCCTTGCTGACCCGGTAATGCGCGTGGCCCTTGGAGGCAACCTGCGGCAGGTGGGTCACGCACAGCACCTGACGCTTTTCGCCGAGGGCGCGCAGCTTCTGGCCGACGATGTCAGCCACCGCGCCACCGATGCCGGAGTCGACTTCGTCGAACACCATGGTCGGTACCGCGTCCAGGTCGAGCGCGGCCACCTCGATGGCCAGCGAAATGCGTGACAGCTCGCCGCCGGAAGCGACCTTGCGCAGCGCACGCGGCGGCTGGCCGGCATTGGCCGCCACCAGGAACTCGACGCGCTCGGCACCCTGTGGGTCCGGCTTGCCGTTGTCCTGCGGCTCCAGCTCGATCAGGAACTGGCCGCCGCCCATGCCCAGCTCGGCGATGATGCCGGTGGTGGTGGCCGACAGCTCGGCAGCAGCGGTGCGGCGGCTGGTGGTCAGCACCGCGGCCTCGACACGCCAGGCCGCTGCGGCCTTTTCAATCTCGCCGGCCAGGCGCTGCAGGCGTTCGTCGGCGCCGCGCAGCTGCTCCACTTCGGCATGCATGCGTTCGCGCTGCGCACCCAGCTCATCCATCGGCACGCGGTGCTTGCGTGCCAGATCGTGCAGGCGGCCCAGACGCCGCTCGTTCTCCTCGAACTGGTCCGGATCGGCATCCAGGTCGTCATGTACCCGGTCGAGCAGGGCCAGGGCTTCGTGCAGCTGGATGGAGGCGCTGTCGATCAAGGCATCGACGTCGCCCAGGCGCGGGTCATGTTCGGCCACCCGCGCCAGTTCATGCCGCACCTGCTGCAGCAGATCGAGCGCCGAGTGGCCTTCGTCACCGTTGAGCTGGTCCGTAGCTGTCTGGCAGGCGCTCAACAGGGCGCTGGCATGGGCCTGGCGGCGATGGCTGGCGCCAAGCGCGGTGATCGACTCCGGTTCCAGATCCTCACGGTCCATTTCGCGCAGCTGGTGTTCGAGGAAGCCGATGCGGTCACTCACATCGCCCTGTTGCGACAGTGCCAAGGATTCATCGACCAGCGCCTGCCAGGTGGCGGCAGCGCGGCGTACCTGGCGGCGTTCGCTTTCGTTGCGGGCATAGGCGTCCAGCAGGGCCAACTGCGACGGGCGCGTCAGCAGGGCCTGCTGCTCGTGCTGGCCATGGATCTCCACCAGCAGGCCGGCCAGGTCGGCCAGCTGTGCCAGCGTGACCGGACGGCCGTTGATCCACGAACGTGAGCCGCCGTCGGCGCGGATCACGCGGCGCAGCTGGCATTGGTCTTCATCGTCCAGCTCGTTGCTGGCCAGCCACTGGCGGGCGGCCTGCAGCTGGTCCAGCGCGAACTCGGCCGACAGTTCGGCCCTGGCGGCGCCATGGCGCACCACGCCGCTGTCGGCGCGCAGGCCGGACAGGAAGCCCAGGGCGTCGACCATCAGCGACTTGCCCGCGCCGGTCTCGCCTGAAACCACGGTCATGCCCGGCCCGAACTCCAGTTCGGTGGCGCGGACGACGGCGAAATCCTTGATTGAAAGATGTCTGAGCATGGGTAAGGGGGTGTCTGCAGCCGCGCAACGCTAGCACGCGCGGCGGGGTCGTCCAATGACTTGCCAAGGGGATGCGTCGCCATTATCTAATGTCCCTGTCTCACAGGTTGATTCCATGCACGGTTCTCCCGACCAACTTGCCCCACGCGCGCGGCACCTGCTGCGCACGCTGATCGCGCGCTACATCCAGGACGGCGAACCCGTGGGCTCGCAGACGTTGGCGCGCGTGGCCGGCCTGGAGGTCAGTCCCGCCACCATCCGCAACATCCTCGGTGACCTGGAAGATCTTGGGTTGCTGGCGTCGCCGCATACCTCGGCGGGCCGGATTCCGACCGCGCATGGCTATCGGGTGTTCGTCGACAGCCTGCTGCAGATGCAGCCGCCGGGCGAAGGTGAGCTGGCCCGGCTGCGTCAGGAGCTGGCCGGAGGCGGCAGTACCCAGGCCCTGCTCGGCAGTGCCTCGGAGCTGCTGTCGGCGATGAGTCATTTTGTTGGCGTGGTCAGCGCGCCGCGGCGTGAGCAGTTCGCCTTCCGCCAGATCGATTTCGTGGCGCTGGACGGGCGCCGGGTGCTGGCGATCCTGGTGTTTGCCGACAATGAGGTGCAGAACCGGGTGATCGAGACCCGCCAGGACTTCGCACCGGGGCAGCTGGAGCAGGTGGCCAATTACCTCAATGCCCACTTCGCCGGACTGCCCCTGGCCGAGATCCGTACCCGCCTGCTTCTGGAGCTGCGCGACGCGCGGTCCGAGCTGGAACAGGTGCTGGCGCACAGCATCGAGCTGGCCGAGCAGGCCCTGCAGCCGCCGGCCGACGACATGCTGGTGGCCGGCCAGACCCGTCTGATGGGGGTGCAGGACCTGTCCGACCTGGAGCGCCTGCGCGAACTGTTCGAGCTGTTTTCCAGCAAGCGCGAGATCCTGCAGCTGCTGGAGCGGACCATCCAGGCCCCGGGCGTGCGCATCTTCATCGGCGAAGAAACCGGCGTGGTGCCCCTGCAGGGCGTCTCGCTGGTCACCGCGCCATACACCGCCAATGGCCAGGTACTGGGTGTGCTGGGCGTGATCGGGCCGAAACGGATGGCCTACGACCGCATGATCCCGCTGGTGCAGGCCACCGCCGATGTGCTCGGTGCGGCCTTTTCGCCCGGCGGGCGAAGTCCAGGTGCATCGGACGCTTGAAACGCAGCATCCCGCCCACACTAGGGTGGGTGGAGGCGGAGAGTGACCGCCAGGGACCCAGACATGAATCAAGATCAGCCAGACATCGCCGCCCAGCAGGCCGCCGCCGACGCAGCTGCCGCCGAGGGCGTCAACGAACAGATCGAACAGCTCCGTGCCGAAGTGGAGCAGGTCAAGGCCGAAGCGCTGCGTGAGCGCGCCGACCTCGACAACCAGCGCAAGCGCGTGGCCCGCGATATCGAGCAGGCCCGCAAGTTCGCCAACGAAAAGCTGCTGGGCGAGCTGCTGCCGGTATTCGACAGCCTCGATGCCGGCCTCAAGGCCGCCGGCGACGATGCCCATCCGCTGCGTGAAGGTCTGGAAATGACCTACAAGCAGCTGCTGAAGGTTGCCGCCGACAACGGCCTGGTCCTGCTGGACCCGACCGGCCAGCCGTTCAACCCGGAACACCACCAGGCGATCAGCCAGGTCGCCGCCCCCGGCGCCGCCCCGGGCAGCGTGGTGACCGTGTTCCAGAAGGGTTACCTGCTCAACGAGCGCCTGCTGCGGCCGGCGCTGGTGGTGGTTGCCGCCGATTGACCCCGCGCGCCGGGCCAGGCCTGGCGCGGGTGTCCTCGCCCCGGACGGGGCATCGGCACGACCGACGCTGAACGTGTTGGGCGAGCGGAAACACAGCGTTCGAGGGGTGGCTTGAATGTTCCACGAGCCTCCCCCACATCCCATTCATCCACCGGCCGAACGGCCGGACTGACAAAAACAACATCCTTCAAGGAGTCCCCCATGGGCAAGATCATTGGTATCGACCTCGGCACCACCAACTCGTGCGTGGCGATCATGGACGGCGGCAAGGCCCGCGTCATCGAAAATTCGGAAGGCGATCGCACCACCCCGTCGATCGTCGCCTACACCAAGGACGGCGAAGTCCTGGTCGGTGCCTCGGCCAAGCGCCAGGCCGTGACCAACCCGAAGAACACCTTCTACGCGGTGAAGCGCCTGATCGGCCGCAAGTTCACCGACGCCGAAGTGCAGAAGGACATCGCGCACGTCCCGTACGGCATCCTGGCCCATGACAATGGCGATGCCTGGGTGTCCACCAGCGATGCCAAGAAGATGGCGCCGCAGGAAATCTCGGCCAAGGTGCTGGAGAAGATGAAGAAGACCGCCGAGGACTTCCTTGGTGAGAAGGTCACCGAAGCGGTCATCACCGTGCCGGCCTACTTCAACGACAGCCAGCGCCAGGCGACCAAGGACGCCGGCCGCATCGCTGGTCTGGACGTCAAGCGCATCATCAACGAGCCGACTGCGGCCGCGCTGGCCTATGGCCTGGACAAGGGCGACAACAAGGATCGCAAGATCGTTGTGTACGACCTGGGCGGCGGCACCTTCGACGTTTCGGTGATCGAGATCGCCAACGTCGACGGCGAGAAGCAGTTCGAGGTGCTGGCCACCAACGGCGACACCTTCCTGGGTGGCGAAGACTTCGACAACCGCGTCATCGAGTACCTGGTTGAAGAGTTCAACAAGGACCAGGGCATCGACCTGCGCAAGGATCCGCTGGCCCTGCAGCGCCTGAAGGATGCTGCCGAGCGCGCCAAGATCGAGCTGTCCAGCGCCCAGCAGACCGAAGTGAACCTGCCGTACGTCACCGCTGACGCGTCGGGTCCGAAGCACCTGAACATCAAGCTGACCCGCGCCAAGCTGGAGTCGCTGGTGGAAGAGCTGATCAAGAAGTCGATCGAGCCGTGCCGCGTTGCGTTGAATGACGCCGGCCTGCGTTCGAGCGACATCAGCGAAGTGATCCTGGTCGGTGGCCAGACCCGCATGCCGAAGGTGCAGCAGGCGGTCACCGAGTTCTTCGGCAAGGAGCCGCGCAAGGACGTCAACCCGGACGAAGCCGTGGCACTGGGTGCTGCGATCCAGGGTGGCGTGCTCGGCGGCGACGTCAAGGACGTGCTGCTGCTGGACGTGACCCCGCTGTCGCTGGGCATCGAAACCATGGGCGGTGTGTTCACCAAGATCATCGAGAAGAACACCACCATCCCGACCAAGGCCTCGCAGGTGTTCTCCACCGCCGAGGACAACCAGTCGGCCGTGACCGTGCACGTGCTGCAGGGTGAGCGCGAACAGGCCCGCTTCAACAAGTCGCTGGCCAAGTTCGACCTGTCCGGCATCGAGCCGGCCCCGCGTGGCCTGCCGCAGGTGGAAGTGTCCTTCGACATCGACGCCAACGGCATCCTGCACGTGTCGGCCAAGGACAAGAAGACCAACAAGGAACAGAAGGTCGAGATCAAGGCCGGTTCGGGCCTGTCCGAGGAAGAGATCGCACGCATGGTCGCCGACGCGGAAGCCAACCGCGAAGAAGACAAGAAGTTCCAGGAGCTGGTGCAGGCCCGCAACCAGGCCGACGCCCTGATCCACGGCACCCGCAGCGCGATCACCGAGCACGGCAGCAAGGTCGGCGGCGAAGTGATCGGCAAGGTCGAAGCGGCCCTGGCCGATCTGGAAACCGCGATGAAGGGTGACGACAAGGCACAGATCGAAGCCAAGTCGAAGGCGCTGGAAGAAGCTGGCCAGTCGCTGTTCGCTGCGGCTTCGGCCGACCAGGGCGGTGCAGCCCCGGGTGCCGACGCCGGCAATGCGGGCAAGGCACAGGATGACGTGGTGGACGCCGAGTTCACCGAAGTCAAGGACGACAAGAAGTCCTGATCCGGACCGACGCGGGACGCTGCTTGCCAGCGTCCCGTTGTCGTATCAGGGTCCTGACCGCCCTCTGGCGTGTCGGGGCGCCCGACGCAAGAGCGGACCTGGTTCCGCTCTTCCGCTTTGACGAATCCCGACTTTCCGGAATGCGATCCACGATATGAGCAAGCGCGATTACTACGAAGTGCTGGGCGTTGCCCGCACCGCCACCGACGAAGAACTGAAGAAGTCCTATCGTCGTTGCGCGATGAAATTCCACCCGGACCGCAACCCGGGTGATGCGGCGGCCGAAGCCTCCTTCAAGGAGTGCAAGGAAGCCTACGAAGTACTGTCCGACGGCAACAAGCGCCGCATGTACGACAGCCATGGCCACGCCGCGTTCGAACACGGCATGGGCGGTGGCGGTGGTGGTCCGGGCGGCCCGGACATGAACGACATCTTTGGTGACATCTTCGGCAACATCTTTGGTGGTGCCGGCAGCGGCGGTCCGCGCCAGGCGCGTCGCGGCGCCGACATCGGTTACGTGATGGAGCTGGACCTGGAAGAAGCGGTGCGTGGCGTCGAACGCCGCATCGAGATTCCGACCCTGGCCGAATGCGGCGACTGCGATGGCAGCGGCTCGGAAGACGGCAAGGTCGAGACCTGCAATGTCTGTCATGGCCGCGGCCAGGTGCGCATCCAGCGTGGCATCTTCGCCATGCAGCAGGCCTGCCACAACTGCGGCGGCCGTGGCCAGATCATCGCCAAGCCCTGCAAGACCTGCCACGGCAACGGCCGTGTCGAGGAAGACAAGGTGCTGTCGGTGAAGGTGCCGGCAGGCGTGGATACCGGCGACCGCATCCGCCTGGCGGGTGAGGGCGAGGCTGGCCCTGCGGGGACGCCGCCGGGCGATCTGTACGTGGAAGTGCGCGTGCGTGAGCACCACATCTTCCAGCGCGACGGCGACGACCTGCACTGCGAAGTGCCGATCCGCATTTCGCAGGCCGCGCTGGGTGACACCGTGCGCGTGGCCACCCTCGGTGGCGAAGCGGAAATCCGAATCCCGGCCGAGACCCAGACCGGCAAGCTGTTCCGCCTGCGCGGCAAGGGTGTTCGTTCGGTGCGCAGCCGCAGCGAAGGCGACCTGTACTGCCGCGTGGTGGTGGAGACGCCGGTCAACCTCACCAGCGACCAGCGCAAGCTGCTGGAGCAGTTCGAGGCCACCTTCAACGGCGAGGATGCGCGCAAGCATTCGCCGAAGTCGGCCACCTTCATCGATGGGGTGAAGGGCTTCTGGGATCGGATGACGTCCTGAGCCTTCGACGGACATGTTGAACGACAGCGCCGGGCTCTGCCCGGCGTTTTCGTTTGCGTTGCAGTAGATCCACGCCATGCGTGGATGCCGTTCAACGGCTCAACGGAAAAAGGCGGCCGGCGTCTGACCCAGCTGGCGCTTGAACATGCTGGTGAACGCACTCGGGCTTTCATAGCCCATCGCCAGCGCCACATCGATCACCTTCTCGCCGCGGGCCAGCCGTTCCATCGCGGCCAACAGGCGTGCCTGCTGCCGCCATTGGCCGAAGGTCATGCCCAGTTCGCTGGCGAAGTGGCGCTGGATGGTTTTCACGTCGATCGCCAGCGCCTGCGCCCAGTCCTGCAGAGTAGCCTCGTCGCCGGGATGCTTCTGGATGTGCTGGCAGATCCTGTGCAGGCGCGGGTCGACGGGCTCGGGCAGGTGCAACGGCAGTACGTCCATGCGGTGCAGCTCGTCGAGCATCAGTCGCACTACGCGGCCATCGCGGCTGTCCTCTTCATGCGGTCCGTCGATCAGGCTGGCCGCCTGCAGCAGTTCGCGCAGCAGAGGTGCCACCTGCACGGCGAACGCCTCTGCCGGCAGGTGCGGGGCGAATGCCGGTTCGATGTACAGGCTGCGCATGTGCACGTCGGCGATGCAGTCCACCGCATGTGCCATGCCCGCCGGCATCCAGATGGCGCGAGTGGAGGGCACCACCCAGCGACCGACCTCCGATCGCACCACCATCAGCCCGGACATGGAATAGACCAGCTGGTGTCGACGGTGCTTGTGTGCCGAGACATGGGTGCCGGCGCGGTAGTCGCGTGCGCGGCAGGTTACCGGACGATGTACCGGCACGTCGTTCCACGGCGCGGTTTCGCGGATGGGGCAGGGGGTGTCCTTTTTGCGATAGGCCATGACCAGAACGCGGCAGAAGGGAGCGGATGGCCACCGTAGCATGCACGGCTCGCCCCCATCCTGACCGTGCGCAATGTCGACTCTGGCTTCTCCCGCCGTATCCGCCCGCCCCGTATCGCCAGGAGTGCTGGCGGCGATCTCCAGCTCGCACATGGTCAACGACATGATGCAGTCGCTGATCCTGGCCATCTATCCGGTGATCAAGGGCGGCTTCAACCTCAGCTTTACCCAGATCGGCCTGATCACGCTGACCTACCAGCTCACCGCCTCGATCTTCCAGCCGCTGGTCGGGCTTGCAACCGACCGCCGGCCGGCGCCGTACTCCCTGCCGATCGGCATGGCCTCGACCTTGTGCGGCATGCTGCTGCTTGGCTTTGCGCCCAATTACGCGATGGTGCTGCTGGCCGCCGCACTGGTCGGCATCGGTTCGGCCATCTTCCATCCGGAAGCCTCGCGCATCGCGCGCCTGGCCTCCGGCGGCCGTCATGGCCTGGCGCAGTCGGTGTTCCAGGTAGGGGGCAATTTCGGTACGGCACTGGGGCCGCTGATCGCCGCAGCGGTGATCGTGCCCTACGGCCAGCATTCCGCATCGTGGTTCGCTGGTGCAGCGTTGATCGGCATTGCCCTGCTGACCTACGTCGGCCGCTGGTACTCGCTGCATCTGGGTGCTCCCCGCCCAGCAACGCATGGCGTGATCGCCGCGCGCCATCCACCGCGCACGATCGCCCGGGTGCTGGCCATCCTGCTGGTGCTGATCTTCAGCAAGTACTTTTACATGGCCAGCATCGGCAGCTATTTCACCTTCTACCTGATGCATCATTTCGGCATTCCGGTGGCGCAGGCGCAGCTGCATCTGTTCGCCTTCCTGGTGGCGTCCGCAGCGGGCGGCTTCTTTGGTGGGCCGCTGGGTGATCGTATTGGCCGCAAGCCGATCATCTGGGCCTCGATCCTGGGCGTGGCACCGTTCGCGCTGATGCTGCCGCATGCCGATCTGCTGTGGACCACGATTCTGGCGGTGCTGATCGGCTTCGTGCTGTCTTCCGCGTTCTCGGCCATCGTGGTCTACGCGCAGGAAATGATGCCGCACCGGATCGGCATGGTGTCCGGTCTGTTCTTCGGCTTCGCCTTCGGCATGGGCGGCCTCGGTGCAGCAGTGCTCGGTCTGTTGGCTGACAAGACCAGCATCGAATTCGTCTACCAGCTCACCGCGTTCCTGCCGCTGCTGGGCATCGTGGCGGCATGGCTGCCGCCGTCCAGGCCTGCTGCACACTGAGGGTGTTCTTCTGCAGGGCTGCGCCCTGCACCCGCCGAGGCAACGGCAACGGCAACGGCAACGGCCGAAGCAAAAGCTGGTTTCCTATGAGTTGGCGGGGTGGGTCCGGTTGCGGGGGACGCCGTGAATACGTCCCTGTAGGCTCGGTCGCGCCATCCATGGCGCTCACGCCCCCGCAACCGGACCCACCCCGCCCTCGACAATTGCCCGCTGCTGTTGGTGGGTGTCGACCTTGGTCGACACGTAGATCCACGCTATGCGTGGATGCTCTTCGATTCAGATTTGAGATATTCGATTTCGACAGAGATTCATCCACGCATGGCGTGGATCTACTGCTCGCGGGGAACTGTCGAAGGCGGGGCACTGTGGGTTTGCGGGGTGTGAGCCGCATGGATGCGGCGACCAAGCCTCCATGGACGGATTCACGGCGTCCCCGCAAACCCACAGTGCCCCGCCATCCCCCGGAGTGCCGCTGTTGCTGTTGCTGTTTAGGTTGCCGGCCAGCGGCCGGCACTACCGCTTCGGCGGGTGCAGGGCGCAGCCCTGCCGAAAACCCCCTTGGGCGTAGAATGCGGGCATGAGCGAATCCCTCGACAACCACCTGGTCCACGGCCGCCGCCAGCGGCCCGACGGCCCTTCGCCGATCGATGTCATTTCGGTCCAATCACAACTGGTCTACGGCCATGCCGGCAACAGCGCCGCGCTGCCGCCGATGCGCGCGCTTGGCGTGCGTGTGGCCTCGATCCCGACCACGCTGCTGAGCAATGCGCCGTTCTACGAGACCACCCGTGGCCGTGTGCTGCCCAGCGACTGGTTTGCCGACCTGCTGCTCGGTACGCGCGAACGTGGTCTCCCGCAGCGGGCGAAGATGCTGGTGTCCGGCTACTTCGGCAGCGCCGCCAATGGTGCCGCGTTTGCCGATTGGCTGGACGAGATCCTGCCCGCATGCCCGCAGCTGCGCTACTGCCTGGACCCGGTGATCGGCGATACCCACACCGGTCCCTACGTGGAGCCAGGCCTGGAGGCGATCTTCGCTGAACGCCTGCTGCCGCATGCCTGGCTGGTCACCCCCAATGCCTTCGAACTCGGTCGCCTGACCGGCATGCCCGCGCTGGCCGAAGCCGATGCCATTGCTGCCTCGCGCGCGCTGCTGGCGCGCGGCCCGCAGTGGGTGCTGGCCCACAGCGTCGGCGGCAATCCGGGCGAGCTGGTGACGCTGGCTGTGGGTCGCGAGGAAACCTGGCGCTGGACCTCGCCGCTGCTGCCGGTCGACGTGGCCGGTACCGGCGATGTGCTGATGTCGCTGATGGTGTCCTTCCTGCTGCGCGGTGAGCCGATGCAGATGGCCATCTCGCGCGCCATTGCCGGCACCCATGCGGCGTTGGAGGCGACTCTGGCCCATGGTTTCGAGGAGTTCGACGTGATCGCGGCCGCACCGGCGGCGTTGGCCGACGGGATGCGCTTCCGCGCTGAACGGCTGGCATGAGCGGGCTGCACGAACGCACGCCGCGCACGGTCGGCATCGTCGGCAGTGCCGGCGCCTATGGGCGCTGGCTGACCCGGTTCTTCGAACAGCATATGCAGGTTCAGGTGATCGGCCACGATCCGGCCGATCCGGATTCGCATGCGCCGGAGCAGCTGCTCGAACAGGCCGATGTGCTGGTGTTCTCCGCACCGATCCGGCACACGCCCGCGTTGATTGCCGAATACGCGCGCCTGTCGGCTGGCCGCGAACAGGAACGCTTGTGGCTGGATGTGACCTCGGTGAAGGAAGCGCCAGTGCAGGCGATGCTGGCCTCGCGCGCCGAGGTGGTGGGCCTGCATCCGATGACGGCGCCGCCCAAGGCGCCGACTCTGAAAGGCCGGGTGATGGTTGTCTGCGAGGCGCGTCTGCAGCACTGGCGGCCCTGGGTGGACGCGCTGTGCCTGGCACTGCAGGCAGAGTGTGTGCGGGCCACGCCGCAGCACCATGACCAGATGATGGCGCTGGTGCAGGCGATGGTGCATGCGACCCATCTGGCCCAGGCGGGTGTGCTGCGCGAGTACCAGCCGCAGTTGGGCACGCTGGCAGCAATGTTGCCGTATCGATCAGCTTCGTTCGAACTGGATACGGCGATCATCTCGCGCATCCTGTCGTTGAATCCGGCGATCTACGAAGACATCCAGTTCGGCAATCCCTATGTGGCGCCGATGCTGCAACGCCTGATCGGCCAGCTGCAGACGCTGCAGGCGCAGGTCGGGCAGGGCGACGATGCCGCGCGCGGCGCATTCCGCGAACACCTGCTTGGGGCCAACCGGAGTGCCTTCGGTGATCAGGCGCTGGCTGCGGGAAATTACACCTTCGAGCGCGTCGGCTATCTGCTGGCCGACCTGACCGAGCGCAACGCACTGTCGGTGCATCTGCCTGAAGACCGCGCGGGGTCGTTGCGCGAACTGCTCAACGTGTTCGAGCAGCATGGCATCAGCCTGGCCTCGATCCATTCCTCGCGCACGCCCGCCGGCGAGGTGCATTTCCGCATCGGTTTCGTGGCAGGCAGCGAACCAAGGGCTATTGCGGCGGCCGCCGCCGAGGTGGATGCCAGCGGGATCGGCCGGGTGCTTGCATAGAACATTCATCCACAGGGCGTGTGGATGGCTTCTGCGCAAACATGTGGATAACCGGCTGCAGGCATTGGCGGGCAAGGCTGTCAAGATGGTTGGTCAAAAAATGACCAACCTTTTTTTGACGGAGCCAACGGCTGAGGCGAGCTGGGCTCGGCGCTACAGCGGACCGCTAGATCGACAGCCTGACCTCACCACCGCTGGTGGTGAATTCGCGGCCGTTGCGCACCAGCTGGCGGCCGTCGTCGAGTTCATAACGCGGCGTCGTCTCGGAGCCATGCCCGCTGCCGCTGGCTTCGGGCTTGAACTCGATGATGATGTGGCTTTCACCATTGCTGTCGACAGCAGGGAACTGACGGAACGACATGTTCGACCTCCTTCAGTGGTTCATCGCTACGACGTCAGAGTGAGCCGGCCGGTGTTAGCCGGCCGTCATCAATCGATGAACTGCAGGCGTGCAAGCTCGGCATACAGGCCGCCTTCAGCCAGCAGCTCCGCATGCGTGCCCTCGGCCACGATGCGACCGTGGTCCATCACCACGATGCGGTCGGCCTTCAGCACGGTCGCCAGCCGGTGGGCGATGACCACCGTGGTGCGTCCGGCCATCAATCGTTCCAGTGCCTGCTGCACGCCGTGCTCGCTCTGCGCGTCCAGCGCGCTGGTGGCTTCGTCGAGCAGCAGGATCGGTGCGTCCTTCAGCAAGGCACGGGCGATCGCCACGCGCTGCTGCTGGCCACCGGACAGGCGGGCACCGCGCTCGCCCAGTTCGCTGTCGTAACCCTGCGGCAGTGCACGCAGGAAGGCGTCGGCCTCGGCGGCACGGGCTGCCTCTTCCACTTCGGCGTCGCTGGCCTCCAGCCGGCCATAGCGGATGTTGTCGCGTGCGCTGGCGGCGAACAACGTCGGCTGCTGCGGCACCAGCGCAAGCTGTGCGCGAAGCGCGGCCGGATCGACGTCGCGCACATCGATGCCGTCCACGCAGATGCGCCCGGCGGCCGGATCGTGGAAGCGCAGCAGCATCGACAGCACCGTGCTCTTGCCGGCGCCTGAGGGGCCAACCAGGGCGACGGTTTCACCCGGTCGCACGTGCAGGTTGAAATGGTCCAGTGCGGCCTGGTCCGGTCGCTGCGGGTAGTTGAACACCACGTCGTCGAAGTGGATTTCGCCACGCAGTGGCTGCGGCAGCGCACGCGGCGTGGCCGGCGCACGGATCTCGATGTCTTCCTGCAGCAGCTCGCCGATGCGGCCCATGCCGCCGGACGCGCGCTGCAGTTCATTCCATACTTCGGCCAACGCACCGACCGAACCGCCGCCGATCAGTGCGTACAGCACGAACTGACCCAGCGTGCCGGCGCTGAGGCGCCCGTCGATGACGTCGTGCGCGCCCAGCCACAACACGCCGACAATCGCGCCGAACACCAGCAGGATGGCGCTGGCGGTGACCAGCGACTGCGCGCCGATGCGCCGGCGTGCGGCGCGGATCGCATCGCCCAGCGCATGGTCGAAACGGCCGCGTTCATAAGGTTCGCGCGCATGCGCCTGCACCGTGCGCACCGCGCCCAGCGTTTCGCTGGCCAGGCTGTTGGCATCGGCGATACGATCCTGGCTGCTGCGGGCGACAACGCGCAGTTTGCGCGCGCCGATGATGATCGGCAGCACCGCCAGCGGAATGCCGAGCAGCGACCAGGCGGCCAGCCGTGGGCTGGTGACGAACAGCATCGCCAGGCTGCCGACCACGGTGACGCTGCTGCGCAGCGCCACGGACATGGTCGAGCCGACCACGCTGCGCAGCAGTTCGCTGTCGGCAGTCAGGCGCGACACCAGTTCGCCGCTGCGGCTGCGGTCGTGGAAGCCAGCGCCGAGCTGGATCAGGTGCGCGTAGAGGCGGCTGCGCAGATCCGCCACGACCTTCTCGCCGAGCAACGAAACAAAGTAGAAACGCGCGGCCGTCGCCAGCGCCAGCACCACAGCCACCAGCATCAGCAGCGCAAAGGCACGGTTGATCTGGCCGCCGCTGCTGAAGCCGTGGTCGATCATCTGCTTCACGGCCGGCGGCAGGCTCAGGGTCGCCGCCGAAGAAACGGCCAGGGCCAGCAGCCAGGCGCTGAACAAGCCGCTGTGGCGGCGCACGAACGGCCACAGCGTACGCAGGCTGCCCAGTCGGCGCAGCGGCGGGGTGGCCGGGTCGGAGGCCGGTGCGTCCTTGTCAGTCATCGAGGAGGTCATCTTGGATACGGATACGATCACGGGTGGCGTCGCGCAGGCGGATTTTCAATGCGTCGACCTGGTCGGCGGGCAATTCCACCCGCAATCTCACGCCATTGGCATCGAATTGTTCATCGCGCTTTTCGGCGGCATGGGCGGGCAGGGCCGCGTGCAGTGCGCCCAGATCCTCGAATCCGGCCAGCAGCTGCAGCCGCGCCATCGCGACCAGCGGCAGGCGTGGCGCGGTGCGCAGGCATTCGGCAGCGGCGCCGCCGTACGCGCGGACCAGGCCACCGGCGCCCAGCTTGATGCCGCCGAACCAACGGGTGACCACCACCATCACCCGGTCGAATCCCTGGCCATCAATGGCGGCCAGGATCGGCCGGCCAGCGGTGCCGGCCGGTTCGCCATCGTCGCTGGAGCGATAGTCCTGGCCGTGCCGGTAGGCCCAGCAGTTGTGGGTCGCATCGGCCACGGCCACCTCCTGCAGAAAGGCCAGCGCAGCAGACGCACCCTCGATCGGCGCGGCATGCGCGATGAAGCGGCTGTGCTTGACGTCGAGGGTGTAGCTGACCGGTTGGGCGAGGGTATCGGGCATTCCCTTCATTCTACGGGCTTGCCGCCGACGTGCCTCAGTCGTCCAGCAATGGCCGCACATCCTTTGGCAGTCGCGCCTCGGGATAGGTCTGCAGGTAGCGCTCCAGGCTCGCCCGGGCCAGGTCACGCTGGCCGGCGTCGCGACGCTCGCGGATCTTCTGCAGCCATTGCCGGCGGGGCAGCCCGGCGTCGGCCTGCACTTCGGCCTGCACGGCCTCCGCGCTGAGGCCGGCATCGCTGGCGCGGCGCATGACACCGGGTGCGGTTCTGCCGGCCGCGTCCTGCTTGGACGCAGTGAGCGCGATGCGGTCTTCGGCCGTGGCCTGTGCGGAGGACATTGTTTCCGCCGTCGCCGCAGTGGCCTTGCGCGCCCTCATCGCGGCGGCAGGAGCCGCAGGCGCGGCGGCCGGCGCAGGCGCCGAATAAGCTTCGGGTGCGGGCGGCGCTGCCGCAGGCATCGCAGGCGCGGCAAAGACTGTGTCGGCGGTGGGCGCAGGTGGCGGTGCTGGCGCCATCATCGGGGCAGGCAACTGCCGCGGTGTCACGGGCGCAGGTTTCGGCACGTCTGCGATGGCCGGTGCCGGAGCAGGTGCTGCCTCAGCGGCCGCAGGTGCTGCTGTCGGTGCAGGTGCCGGTTCGGTGGCTGCGACATCGGCGGCCGCGCTGTCGTAGGACATGCCTTCGGCGTTCGCATCGGCGGCCATTTCCTGTGCAGCCGGCGCGGTGGCAACCGCCTCCGCAGGGGCCGACGGCGGCTCTGGACGCATCTGCCAGGCGATGCCCACGGCGAACACCGTCG
>NZ_JBYOLA010000024.1:0-55563 GCF_057799055.1 Stenotrophomonas sp. 14P6.2.3 | reverse complement strand
CGATGGTCACCATGACGTTGCGCTCCTTCTCCGTCACGGCCTTGGGAGCCACGGCGGGAATCAGGAGCATCATGAAGGCCGCCAGATGCAGGGCGATTACAAACGCGATACCGACGATGCGAGGCCAGCTCAGCCCCGAGTCATCGGGTTGTTCGTACCGGTGAACGACTAGTTGTTCCGTCATGCGCCAAGAGCTCAATAGTGGGGCCGGAATCCCGGGGGCGGGATCCCTGATCAGCGGTGCATGACACCGCAGGAACCTCCAAGCTTATACCAATCCTGAGCGCTTGCGCATCAACTGGGCAGGCGTTCAGGCGTTATTCCTACTTACTTCAGGTTGATGATTTTCTTGGCATCAGCCTGGTTCTTCACGCCCTTCGCCAGCGCCTGCTGGGCGGCCTGCTTGGCCTCCGGGACACGACCTTCACTGTGCAAAACACGTGCCAGATTCAGGTAGGTCTCACCGTCCTTGGAGAGCGGGGCGGCCTTCTGCCACGCATCGATCGCCTGCGGCACCTGGTCGGAGTAGTAGTAGGACTGGGCCAGTGCCAGGTAGACCTGGTAATCCGGCTTCAGGATGCCCTTCTGCAACCCTTCGTTGATGACCGCGATGACGTCCTTTTCCTTGTTCTCGGTGTTGGCATAGATCGAGTACAGCTGCTTGTACTCGCGCTCTTCGGTGAGCTGACCGCTGCTGCGCAGCTTGTCCATCACCGCGGCGGCCTTTGGCATCTGGTCGGCCTGCATGTACATGTTGGCCAGGTTCAGCTGCGCTTTTTTGTCATTCGGGTTCTTGGCGGCCAGTGCTTCGGCAGCCTGCACGGCCTCACCGGTCTGGCCGGCTTCGGCCAGCGCGGCCATCAGCAGCTGGTTCCAGTTGTCCTTCGGCTCGGCAGCGCCGGCGATGGCCTGCTTCAGCACCGGGATCGCTTCCTGGTAGCGCTCCAGCTGGTACAGCGCCTGGCCCTTGATGATCAGCTCTTCCGGCTTGGTCGACTTGCTCTCGGCGAAGTACTTGTCCAGGGTCGCCAGGCCTTCAGCGGTCTTGTCTTCCTGGATCTGCAGCTGGCCGAGCATCAGCATCGACTGGAAGTGGCCGTTGTTGTCCAGGCCGTTGAACTGCAGCACCTGCTTCAGGTAGGCGATGGCGGCTGCGGTGTCGTCGGTCTGGTAGGCGGCCTGGGAGGCGAGCTGCGCGGCCAGCGACTTGTCGTACTCGTTGGCGCCTTCGTTGGCCAGGATCTCGTCGGCCAGCGTGCGGGTCTCCGGGAACTTTTCCTTGTTGTAGCTGTCAATCATCTTCTGCAGCTTGCTGCCCAGCTTGGCCGACGACTTCGCTGCCGGTTCCTGGCGGGTCGCGTTCGGGAACAGCACTTCGGCCTTGGCCTGCTTGCCGCCACGGTTGCCACGCTCGGACGAACGCGAGGACTGCGCGAACGCATCGGTGACCACGGCGCCGGTCAGGGCAGTGGCGATGAGGACGGAAAGCACAGCTTTGTGGTTACGGAAAATCATCGTTCACCTCGATCGAACCGCCGGTAGCGGCAAAGTCGGACTGTCAGAAAAATCTGAGCCGCCAAACGTATCAGAAACAGATGGCGTGAGAAATCGTTTTATGTGCTGCAATACAGCATGAATCTGCGCACTCAGCCACACTTTGGACGGCGTCCGGCCGCCTGGGCCTGCTGGTAGACGGGGCCGAGCGCCGGTACATCACGCTGCAACTCCCTGATCCGATTGGCTGGATCGGGATGGGTGGACAACCATTGCGGGCTGCGACCGCCACTGGCGGCCATCATGTTCTGCCACAGATCGACCGCCTGGGCAGGGTTGAATCCGGCCTCGGCCATCAACCGCTGACCGATCACATCGGCCTCGCTCTCCTGGGTGCGTGAGCCGGGCAACAGGAACGCGGTCTGCGCCCCCATCCCGCCGAGCTGGTTGACCGTGCTGGCCGCGCCTTCGCCGCCATACGCGCCCGCGAGTGCCCCGAGCACCGCCAATCCGGTCTGCGCGCCCATCTGCCGGGTGATGCGCTCTTCATGGTGGCGGGCGATCACGTGGCCGATCTCATGGCCGATCACTGCGGCCAGCTGATCCTGGTTCTTGGCGACGCTGAAGATGCCGGTGTTGACCCCGACCTTGCCGCCGGGCAGGGCGAAGGCGTTGGGTTCCTTGTCGACGAACACCGCCGTCTCCCACCGTACGCCACGGTACTGAGGCGGCAGCTGTGCGACGAGCGCATTGACCACGCATTGCACGTAGCCGTTCTGGCGGCCGTCGCTGCTGATCTTCTCTTTCTGCTTGGTCTCAGCGAATGCCTGCGCACCCAGCTGATCCAGCTGTGCCTGCGACACGCCGCCCACCATCTGCCGACGTCCGGTGGGCGAGGTGGTGGTCGCGCAGGCGCTGACCAGAGTGGTGATGACGATGGCCAACAGCAGTTGTTTCATGGACCCACCCCCGTGTTCAGAAGCCCAGTGTGTAACGGGTCTGCTTAATCTTTCGTCAAGCGGACAGAGCCTTACGTTGCCCCGAAAAACACCAGGGCTGCAAGCGCCACGGCGTTGTTCAGTGCATGTGCGGCGATCGCCGCCCACAAGGTGCCAGTGCGGCGGTACAGCCAGCAGAATGCAGCGCCCATGCCGCCATAGACCAGCCACAGCTGTGCGATCTCGGCCGGGCCATTGGCGCTGGTACCGGGAATTTCATGGATGAGCGCGAACGCCAGGCTGCTCAGGATCATCCCCAGCCACGGCCGTCCGGCCTGCCACAGACGCCCGAACAGGACACGGCGGAACAGCAGTTCTTCGTAGGCGGGTGCAAGCACCACGGCAAACAACGTCAGGAACAGCGGAAAACGGGCAACCGCGTTCTGCATCAGTTCGAGGTTTGTCGGCACCGGCTCGATGCCCATCTGCTTGGCCACGAAGGCGATACCGTTGCTGCCGATCACGATCGCGCTGGCAACCAGCAGCGTCCAGCCCCAGGTGGAGGGGCGACGGAGTGCGTCCCGCGAACGCTGGCGTTCGGCAGCGTTGGCCGGTCGGCGCCAGAAATACACCAGCAGCGCTGCGCCGCCGGTAGCGACCAGTGCCATCAGGATCTGCCCGAGCGCACCGGGTTGGCCGAGCTGCTGGGCGACCGCTGCCGTATCAGGCATGCCGCCGCCGGATTTGGCGCTGGCATAACCCACCACGATGCCGCGGTAGAGCCCCCAGACCAGACCACTCACCAGGCTCAACCCGAACAGGGTGACGGCGGCGATGCCCAGATCAATGAAAAAACCTGCCAGCGGCGAGGAGGCGCGGGCGGCTGCGGTTGCCGGCGGGACCGGCGGCGGAGCGGAAACCGGGGCGGAAGCGGACATCGATTACCTGCGATCAAGGGACAAAAGCCGGCGCACCTCCCCGCGCGCCGGCCACGATCCGATTGTGTCAGATATCCAGGTTGGCGACCTTCAACGCGTTGTCTTCGATGAAGTCACGACGCGGTTCGACCACATCACCCATCAGGGTGCTGAAGATCTGGTCAGCGGCCACCGCGTCTTCGATACGTACCTGCAGCAGGCGACGGGTATCGGGATTCACGGTGGTATCCCACAGCTGTTCCGGATTCATTTCACCCAGACCCTTGAATCGCTGGATCTGACGGCCGCGCTTGGCTTCGTCCAGCAGCCAGTTGCGGGCCTGCGCGAACGAGTCGATCTCGATCGACTTGGCGCCACGGGTGATGACCGCGCCTTCGCGGACCAGACCGTGCAGCAGCTGCGCTGCCTGGTGGATGCCGCGCAGTTCGCCGCTTTCCAGCGCAGACAGCGGCAGCACCTGGATGTGCTGTTCGCCCATGTGGCTGCGCGTGACCAGCACTGCAGCCGGACGCTGCTCGTTGGGTTCCTGCAGTTCCAGGGTGAAACGGGCGCTGCCGAGGTTGCCTTGGTTGAGGTGCTTGGCCAGCGCGTCCAGGCCTTCGCCAGGACCTGCAGTGCGCAGGTTTTCCAGCTCCAGCGGCATGAAGTCGACCAGCGCTTCGAGCAGGTTGCGATCGTAACGGTGGGTATTGCGGTTGATCGTGTCCTGCGCGGCAGCGTAGGCGAGCAACAGCTTTTCCAGCGCCACGCCATCGATCGGCGGCTCGCCGCTGGCCGGCACCAGCCCGGCATTTTCCACCGCGCTGCTGGCCAGATAGCTGTCCAGTGCCGGATCGTCCTTCAGGTACAGCTCCTGCTTGCCCTGCTTGATCTTGTACAGCGGCGGCAGGCCGATATAGACATAACCGCGCTCGATCAGCTCCGGCATCTGACGGTAGAAGAACGTCAGCAGCAGGGTGCGGATGTGCGCGCCGTCGACGTCGGCGTCGGTCATGATGATGATCTTGTGGTACCGCAGCTTGTCCGGGTTGTACTCGTCACGACCGATGCCGGTACCCAGCGCGGTGATCAGCGTACCCACCTGGTCGGACGCCAGCATGCGGTCGAAACGCGCACGTTCCACGTTGAGGATCTTGCCGCGCAGCGGCAGCACCGCCTGGTTCTTGCGGTTGCGGCCCTGCTTGGCCGAACCACCTGCCGAGTCACCCTCGACGATGAACAGTTCGGACAGCGCCGGATCCTTTTCCTGGCAGTCGGCCAGCTTGCCCGGCAGGCCGGCGATATCCAGCGCACCCTTGCGGCGGGTCAGGTCGCGGGCCTTGCGAGCCGCTTCGCGGGCACGGGCAGCGTCGACGATCTTGCCGGCGATGGCCTTGGCTTCGTTCGGGTTTTCCTGCAGGAACTCTTCCAGGCGCTGGCCGAACGCGCTTTCCACGGCCGGGCGCACATCCGAGCTGACCAGCTTTTCCTTGGTCTGGCTGGAGAAGCTGGGATCCGGCACCTTCACCGACAGCACCGCGATCATGCCTTCGCGCATGTCATCGCCGGTCAGGTTGATCTTGGCCTGCTTGGCGATGCCGTTCTGCTCGATGTAGTTGTTGAGCACGCGGGTCAATGCGCCACGGAAGCCGGCCAGGTGGGTACCGCCGTCCTTCTGCGGAATGTTGTTGGTGAAGCAGTACATCGTCTCCTGGTAGGAGTCGGTCCACTGCAGCGCCACTTCCACGGTGATGCCATTGGATTCGCCGGTCACCGAGATCACGTTCGGGTGCAACGGCGTCTTCAACTGCGCCAGATGCTCCACGAAGCTGCGGATGCCGCCCTCGTAATGGAAGTCGTCGCGGCGGCCATCACCACGCTCGTCCACCAGCACGATCTTGACGCCGGAATTGAGGAAGGACAGTTCGCGCAGGCGACGGGCCAGGATGTCGTAGTGGAATTCCACATTGTCGTGGAAAGCCTTTACCGACGGCCAGAAGCGCAGGGTTGTACCGCGCTTGGTGCTGGGACCGACCTGCTTGAGCGGATGCAGTGCTGCGCCGTCGGCGTATTCCTGCTGGTAGTGGAAACCGCCTTGGTAGATATCCAGGACCAGCTTCTGCGACAGCGCGTTGACCACGCTGACACCCACGCCGTGCAGGCCGCCGGAAACCTTGTAGCTGTTGTCGTCGAACTTGCCGCCTGCGTGCAGGACCGTCATCACGACTTCGGCAGCAGACACGTCGCGGTCGAGCTTTTTGCTCATCTGCTCGTGCTTGCCCGTCGGAATGCCGCGACCGTTGTCGGACACGCCTACCGAGCCATCGGCATGGATCGTCACCGAGACGTGGTCGGCATGGCCGGCGAGGGCTTCGTCGATTGAGTTGTCGACGACCTCGAACACCATGTGATGCAGGCCGGTGCCGTCATGGACGTCGCCGATGTACATGCCTGGGCGCTTGCGGACAGCCTCCAGGCCTTCCAGGGCCGTAATGCTGTTGGCGTCGTAGTTGCCGTTGTTTGCCGGGGTGTTCTGTTCGTCGGTCATTGCGCTTGCCGTAGGCTCCGCAGGTCGGACACCGCTTTGAGCGATGTGCCGAGAATGAAGGGATAGCAGCCTGAATTATACCAGCCGGGGCTGAGCGGCCTTGCCGTGCCCACTATGGCACAGCCACGATCTGTGCATGTTCCACGTGGAACCGGGTGACGTCGCTCAGGGTCTCCAGTGCCGCAGGCGTTTCTGTTGCGGTGATGAAGATCTGCGCCGGCGCCGCCAACAAGCGGTGCAGTACCCGGCTCTGGTGGGTGCGATCCAGCTCCGAAGCCAGATCGTCCAGCGCGATGACGGGCCACTCGCCGCGCTGCTCGGCGTAATCCTCTGCCTGAGCCAGCAGACAGGCGAGGGCGGTGAGCTTGGCCTGGCCGCGCGAGAGCGCATCGCGGCCTGGAATGGTGTGAAACGCCACGCTCCAGTCTGCGCGGTGCGGGCCCAGCGAGGTGTAACCCGCCTGACGATCGCGTTCGCGCGCCAGCAGCAGTGCATCTGCCAGTGGAACCTCGCTTCGGCGCCAGCCCGGGCTTAGATTCAGGCCCACAATTCCCAGCTGAGGAGCCAATGCCTCGGCCAATGCGATCGTCCGGGACTGCAACCGCTCCAGATAGTGCTGCCGACGACTGGTCAGCGGCTCTCCCGCCTCGGCCAGCTCGTGATCCCAGGTATCGAGCATCCGCGACGGCCCGCCCTGCTTGAGCAGGGCGTTGCGCTGCTTCAGAGCCCGCGAATAGCGCCGCCACAGGGAAAGAAAGTCTGGTTCCACGTGGAACAGGCCCCAATCGAGGAAACGCCGGCGCGGTTCACCACCACCACTCACCAAGGCATGGCTGCCTGGTTCAAAGGTGACCACCGCCAGAGCGGCACACAGGTTTCCGAGCTGAGCGACGTCTTCGCCATCCAGGCGCCCCTTCCACTCCTGCCCACTATGGCGCAGGCCCGCCTTTCGGCGCTGCGCGGGCAGATCACCGCGTTGTTCGTCCCATTCCACGAAGACTTCCAACGCCTCATGGCCCTGACGCACCAGGCCGTCGCGTACCCGCCCGCGGAAACTCCGCCCATAGGCCATCAGATGCAACGCTTCAAGGACGCTGGTCTTGCCAGCGCCGTTGTCACCGGTCAACAGATTCACCCCTGGCTGGGGCGACAGCTCCACCGCATCGAAACGACGCAACTGGTGGAGGGCAAGACGACGAATCTGCATGGGATGCGACAGACCATCCGCACGTGGCGGTAGAGGGACGGGGAATCACCCAGCTTACTGCATTGGTCAAGCCAGCCGTCATGTCGGGACGCGGCCCGGCATCAGCGAGCCCTGTCGACGTTGGAGAACATGTGTTCCACGTGGCGGGGCCGTGACTTCCGGCGACAGGCGACCGGACAGCGGCCGAAATCGTTCAAATCCAGCAGCTGGCCAAGGCTCAAGAGCCCAGATTTCAACGATCCGAAGACCGTTATTCGCACACCAGGCCTGAGAGTGCGCTGGGGTGGCAGTCAATACCCCGAAAATTCCTTGAAATCTGGGGGCGGTGGTCCTGCCAGGTTCCACAGATTTCAAGAAATTCAAAGCCTCCGTTCCACGCCATCCACAGGGGGCATGTATGACTTATACACAAGGTGTGGGCGAACTGTGGATAAAAAAGCCACTTTTCCATCGCGTCAAAACTATCCACAGGTTCCCCCCCAGGCTTGATGGCCTATATACAGGGGGTTTCAGCCCTATAAAATTCTTCTAATTCAAAAACATAGCTTACTTTTACATGAAATCTGGCCCTACCATCACCACCAAGCTTTTGATTTATACCCAGATTTAGAAGCTAGGGAGGCCCCGACTTTCCGCGAACGAGGCCTGTGGACAGAGAGGTCAGCACGCAGGGCAGGTCGCTTGATCCAAGACCGCTCCCTGATCGCATCCAAGCGGTCTCAGCATCCCTGAAGGGCTGGAACTCCTCGGCTGGGTCCACCACAGCGCGAATCCCACGCAAGAGCGCGGAAGCCAGGAACGTCTCATCAACCGCAAGCCCGATGGTGCCAGAAAGATCCGGCACCGATGCTCCACGTGGAACAAAAAAAAGACGCCCGGGAAATCCCGAGCGTCCATGTGTTCCACGTGGAACTGCGCGAAGGTCAGAGACGCAACGGCATCACCACGTGACGCGACTTCTCACTGCTCGATTCACGCACCAGCGCCGAGGAGTTGGAGTCGCGAAGCTGGATGATCACTTCTTCGTCGCGCAGGGCGGAGAGGGCATCCAGCAGGTAGTTCACGTTGAAGCCGATGGCCAGATCGCTGACCGTGGTGTCCGCTTCGATTTCTTCCTGGGCCTCTTCCTGCTCCGGGTTGTGCGCGCTGATCTTCAGGTTGCCCGGCGAGACTTCGACGCGGATGCCGCGGTACTTCTCGTTGGACAGGATCGCGGCACGCTGCAGCGAGGCGCGCAGTGCTTCGCGATCAACCTTCACTTCGCGGTCGGCACCGATCGGAATCACTGCCTCGTAATCCGGGAAGCGACCATCGATCAGCTTCGAGGTGAAGGTGACATCGTCGCGCTTGACACGAACGTGGCTGCGGCCGACTTCAAGTTCGATCTCGCGGTCGCCGCTTTCCAGCAGGCGCTGCAGTTCGGTCACGCCCTTGCGCGGCACGATGATCTGGCGCTTGGAACCGCTGGGCTTGGCCAGATCGGTTTCGCACAGTGCCAGGCGATGACCGTCGGTCGCGACGGTGCGAAGGGCATCGCCGCGCAGATCGAACAGCAGGCCATTGAGGTAATAGCGCACGTCCTGCTGGGCCATCGCGAACGCCGTGCGCTCGATCAGCTCCTTCAGGGTGGCTTCGCCGATGGCAACGCGCTCGGTGGCTTCCACTTCGTCCACCGACGGGAAGTCGTTGGAGGGCAGGGTGGCCAGGGTGAAGCGGCTGCGACCTGCCTGCACGGTGATCTTGTCACCGGTCTGCGAGACGGTGATCCGGCTGCCATCGGGCAGTGCACGGATGATCTCGAACAGCTTGCGGGCCGGAATGGTGGTTTCGCCGTCCTGGGCATCTTCAACCGCGATCCGCGACACCATCTCCACTTCCAGGTCGGTACCGGTCAGCGACAGCTGGCCGTTCTGCACCTGCACCAGGAAATTGGCCAGAACCGGAAGGGTCTGGCGGCGTTCGACCACGTTGACGACCTGTGCCAACGGCTTGAGAAAGGCTTCGCGCTGCAGTGTGAAACGCATGTGGTTCCGTGCCCCTATGCTTTAAAAAAATGTGGAATAAATCAAAAGCTTGGTGGTGCTGGTAGAGCCAGAATCGCTGGAAAACACAGCTAAGTCTTTGTAAACAAAGGGGTTTCACGCTTCGAAACCCTCTGCATTACCAGCCCCCAAGGGGTGGGGAAAGCTGTGGATAAATTCTCCGCGAAATCCAACGGCATTTTTATCCACACCCTGTCCCGCGCTTGCTACCGGATTCTGCACCGTTTTATGCGGTGACGCCTCATCGGCGTACGTGCATCATTCGCTCAGCTTCCGGATCAGCTTGTCCCAGTCCTCGCGGAGCTTGCCGTCGGCTTCCATCAGGGTGCGGATCTGCCGGCAGGCATGCAGCACCGTGGTGTGATCGCGACCGGCAAAGGCGTCGCCGATTTCGGGCAGGCTGTGTTCGGTCAGTTCCTTGGTCAGCGCCATGGCAACCTGACGCGGACGGGCCAGCGACCGGGTCCGACGCTTGGACAGCAGATCCTTGATCTGCAGCCCGTAGTAGTCGGCAACGGTTTTCTGGATGTTGGGAATGCTGATCGCCTGCTGCTGGGCGCGCAGCAGATCGCGCAGGGTTTCCTGGGCGAATTCGGTGGTGATCGCGCGGCCAGTGAAATTGGCGCGGGCGGTCAAGGTATTCAGCGCGCCCTCGAGGTCGCGCACATTGGAGCGCATCTTCTTGGCGATCAGGAACGCAACGTCATCGGGAATCTCGGCACCACGCTCGCGGGCTTTGGCCAGCACGATCGCAGCGCGGGTCTCGAAGTCCGGCGGCTCGATCGCCACCGACAGGCCCCAGGCAAGACGCGACTTCAGGCGCGCTTCCAGGCCTTCGACTTCGCGCGGATAGCGGTCGCAGGTCAGGATGATCTGCTGCTTGCCATCGAACAACGCGTTGAAGGTGTGGAAGAACTCTTCCTGGGTACGGTCCTTGCCCGCAAAGAACTGGATGTCATCGATCAGCAGCGCGTCGACCTGCTGGAACTGGCGCTTGAACTGATCCATGGTCTTTTCCTGCAAGGCCCGGATCATCGCGCTGAAGAACTGTTCCGAACGCAGGTACAGCACCTTGGCCCCCGGATTGGCCTGACGCATCGCGTTGCCGGCGGCGAACATCAGGTGGGTCTTGCCCAGGCCGGTGCCCCCGTACAGCAGCAGCGGGTTGTGCGCGCGGTCGCCCGGCTTCTGCGCCGCCTGGAATGCCGCGGCCAGGCCCAGCTGGTTGCTGCGGCCTTCGACGAAGTTGGCGAAGGTGTAGTGGTTGTCCAGGTTGCCGGCGAACGGGACCTGCGGCTGCACCGGCGCCTGCGCCGAATGGCTGGAAACCGGCGCGATCTGCGCGTCCACGGGCCGCGGGCGCGAGCCGATTTCAAGAAAAACGTCGCCGAAACCGGCAAAGTGGGTGACCAGCTCGCGGATCCGCGGCAGGTACAGTTCGCGCACCTGATCGACAATGAAGGCATTCGGTGCATACAGCACCAGGCTGTCAGCGCGCAGATCGGCCTGCAGCGGCTTCAACCAGGTGTGAACATCCTCGGGCGGGAACTCCGCCTCGAGTCGCTCGAGACTACGTGACCAGGCATCCATCAGCAATAATTGTCCGGTGGCCGATGCATAGGCGCGAAAAGGCGCCCAAACACAGGCCTGAAAGGGGGAAATGGATGGCTCAGCCTACCACCGAGCGCCCGCCTTCGGAATGCTTGTCCCGTACTTATTCACAAAAAGATCCACAGCTATTGCACAGCCCGGTGAATTGGCGTAGCAGACAGGGGTTGACGGGAGGGGGGACACCTCTCTAAAATTTCCGGTTCTTTCCGTCCCATTCATACGAGAGGCCCACATGGCCACCAAGCGCACCTTCCAGCCCAGCAACCTCAAGCGTAAGCGCGACCACGGCTTCCGTGCCCGTATGAAGACCGCTGACGGCCGCAAGATCCTGTCGCGTCGCCGCGCCAAGGGCCGCAAAGTCCTGAGCGCCTGATTGCCATGCCGCATCCAGCGGCAGACGCAATCCATTCGACAGTGAATACTGCAGACCCGCGCAAGCGATTCCCTCGCTCTGCGCGGGTTCGCACGCGTGCCGAATATTCAACGGTCTTCAACGGCGCCCGCCGTGTGTCCGATCCGCTGATGACCCTGCACTGGCTACCGGCTGACCGGCCGGCCAGGCTGGGTCTGGCGGTTTCCCGCAAGGTCGATCCTCACGCCGTTGGGCGTAACCGGATCAAGCGCGTCCTGCGCGACGCCTTGCGTCAGACACGAACCGACATACAGCCAGGCGACTTCGTCGTCGTGGCTCGTACTGCTGCGCGTCACGCCAGCAACGAAGATATCCGCCAGGCCTTCCTGCGCCTGTTGCGGCGCCTGCGCGCATTGCCCGCGCCGGGCGTGGACGGCACAATGCCGCCGCCTGATGGCATTGCCATTTCCTCCGTCACCGAGCCGGCACCGCGTCCCGGCCCCGCTGAGCCTGCCTGCTGATGAACCAGACCCGTGTTTTCCTGATCTTTGCCTGGCTGATGGTGGCCGTGCTGCTGTGGATGGAGTGGAGCCGTGAGAAGTCCGCCCCGACCCCGGCGCCGACGACCAGCTCGGCCCCGGCCGCCGCACAGAGCGTCCCCGGTGCAGCCCCGGGCAGCATCCCCAGCGCGCAGGTTCCCGGTGCTCCGGGCCAGCCCGCTGTACAGGCCCAGGCCAGCGCCACCCCGTCCGCACAGCGCGTGACCATCACCACCGACGTGCTGCGCCTGGTGCTCGATGGCGGCCGCGTGCTTGATGCCGAACTGCTGCAGTTCCCGCAGAGCAAGGACGAAGGCAGCCCGCCGGTGCGCCTGCTGACCGAAGACCCCGCGCATCCGTACAGCGCGATCAGTGGTTGGGCCAGCGAAGACAAGAACACTCCGGTGCCGGGCGCCGACGGCTTCAAGCTGGTCGGTGACACCCGCGACTTCGTGCTGGCCAAGGGCCAGGACGAACTGCAGGTCCCGTTCGTGTGGACTGCCGACAACGGCGTGACCATCGAGCGCACCCTGATCGTCGGCCGCAACGAGTATGCGATCCGCTTCAAGGACGAGGTCAGCAACGCTGGCGCCGCGCCGTGGAACGGCTATGTCTACCGCACCCTGGACCGCACCCCGACCATCCTGTCGCGGAGCATGACCAACCCGGATTCGTTCAGCTTCAACGGTGCCACCTGGTACGACAACGACAAGAAGTACCAGCGTCGTGCGTTCAAGGATTACCTGGACGATGGCGCGCTGAACCAGAACATCACCGGTGGTTGGCTGGCGATGCTGCAGCACCACTTCTTCACCGCCTGGATCCCGCAGAAGGACCAGACCGCACACTACGTGCTGTCGCAGGTGGCCGGTCGTGACCTGATCGAAGCGCGCGGCCCGGCCTTCACCGTGGCCCCGGGCCAGTCCACCAGCACCGAGGCCCGCCTGTGGGTCGGCCCGAAGCTGGTCAACCTGATCGCCAAGGAAGACGTGCCGGGTCTGGACCGTGTGGTCGACTACAGCCGCTTCTCGATGATGGCGGTGATCGGCCAGGGCCTGTTCTGGGTGCTCAACCAGGTGCACAAGCTGGTGGGCAACTGGGGCTGGGCCATCGTTGGCCTGGTGGTGCTGCTGAAGATCGTGCTGTACCCGCTGTCGGCGACGCAGTACAAGAGTGGCGCCAAGATGCGTCGCTTCCAGCCGCGCATCGCACAGCTGAAGGAACGCTATGGCGATGACCGCCAGAAGTTCCAGACCGCGATGATGGAGCTGTACAAGAAGGAAAAGATCAATCCGATGGGCGGCTGTCTGCCGATCCTCATCCAGATGCCGATCTTCTTCGCTCTGTACTGGGTGCTGGTGGAATCGGTCGAACTGCGCCAGGCGCCCTGGTTCGGCTGGATCCAGGACCTGACCGCACGCGATCCGTACTTCATCCTGCCGGTGATCAACGTGGCGGTGATGTGGTTCACCCAGAAGCTGACGCCGGCACCGGGCATGGACCCGATGCAGCAGAAGATGATGCAGTTCATGCCGCTGGTGTTCGGCGTCATGATGGCCTTCATGCCGTCCGGCCTGGTCCTGTACTGGGTGGTCAACGGTGGCCTGGGCCTGCTGCAGCAGTGGTGGATGACCAAGCGTCACGGCAGCGATCCGGTGCCGGCGACGGCGGCCACCGCCCCGGCCAAGAAGAAGTAAGAGGTAGACGTCGACCTTGGTCGACTGCTCCCCAGGGTCGATCGACCCAGCAAAGGCCCGCCGCAAGGCGGGCTTTTCGCATGCGGCGTTAGAATCGCCGGCACACCATTCCCCATTGTTCGAGTCCGCCATGCCGCGTGCGCAGTCGTTCCGCCTGTTCCTGCCCAGCCTGCTGCTGACCCTGCTCGTGGCCGGCTGCGGCGACAAGGACGCGCAGGCACCGGCGGCGGTTACCCAGCCGAGCGCACAGGCTGCCGCTGCCGCCGACCCGGCCGCAGCACCGCTGCTGGGCGCATTGCAGAAGCAGCTCGACGGCTATCGCCGGATCATCGTGCTGCTGGCCGATGAGGAAAAGCAGTCCGCGGCCGATCGCACCACCTCCACCCGCATCGGCCAGCAGCTGTTCCACGACGGCCTGGAACAGCGCAGCGCCATTGCCGCGCAGTTCGACACGCTGCTGCGTGGTAGCAGCCCGCAGCGCTTCGCTACCCTGGGCACGGTGCTGGATTACATCGAGTCGGCACCGGAACTGTTCGATGCCGATCGCCTTGCATTCCGCGAAGTGCTGCGTGACCTGCACGAACGCATCGGCGCCGATTCCTCGTTGCCGGCGGTGAAGCTGCACCAGCGCATCGGCGAAGACCTGGAGGCGCTGGACGAGATCGAGCGCAACTACAACCAGGAACTGACCCGCATCTTCAGCCGCTTCGAGCGCACCCGTGCCATCGAACTGAAGCGCGAGAAGTGGGACGACTACATCGCGCACCTGCACAAGGACTACAGCCGCGAAGCGATCCTGCGCGACTACGGCGTGATCGAGCCGTACCCGATGTCGATGAAGGACAGCGACCGCGAGATCTTCGGCCGCGACCTGCCGCCGAAGACGGTGGTGCTGACCTTCGACGATGGCCCGCACAAGGCCTATACCGATGAAGTCGTGGCCATCCTCAAGCGCTACGACGTACCGGGCGTGTTCTTCGAGGTCGGCCGTAACCTGGGCAAGGTCGAGACCGACGGCAAGGTCAGCCTCGGGCCGATGGCGAAGATCAGCCGCCACCTGATGGAAGAGGGCTACGCCGTCGGCAACCACAGCCTGACCCATGCGCAGCTGTCGCGTACCACCGGCGATGCGCTGCGCCAGCAGGTGCTGGACACAGACACCCTGCTGAAGGATGTCGACAGCAAGCGCGCGCCGCTGTTCCGCTTCCCGTATGGCGCGCGCAACGCCGAGGGCCTGCAGCTGCTCAACGAAGCGGGCCTGAAGTCGATCATGTGGAACATCGATTCGATGGACTGGGCCGACCCGGTGCCGGAATCGATCGTGCAGCGCGTGCTCGATCAGGTGAACAAGGAACAGCGCGGCATCATCCTGTTCCACGATATCCACGACCGCGCGGTGAAGGCACTGCCGCAGATCCTGGATCGACTGATCGCCGACGGCTACCAGTTCGCTGGCTGGAATGGCCGCGACTTCAGCGTCGCCCGCCCGCGCAAGGGCAGCGACCGCGATGCCACCGTCACCACCGGCTATGAAAAATCGTGGGCGATCGTGGTCGGCATCGACAACTATGCCAAGTGGCCGAAGCTGGAGTACGCCAGCCACGACGCGCAGGCGGTGGCCGATACGCTGACCGGGCAGTTCGGCTTCCCGTCCTCGCAGGTGATCGTGCTGAAGAACGAACAGGCCACCCGCAACAACATCCTGGCCGCCTTCCACGACCGGTTGTCCGATGACCGCACCGGCAGGAATGATCGCGTGTTCGTGTTCTTCGCCGGCCATGGCGCGACGCGCCAGCTCGCCTCCGGTCGTGACCTGGGCTACATCATCCCGGTCGATTCGGACCCGAAGGAATTCGCCACCGATGCCATCGCGATGACCGACATCCAGAATATCGCCGAGAGCATGCAGGCCAAGCATGTGATGTTCGTGATGGATGCCTGCTACAGCGGCCTCGGCCTGACCCGCGGCGGCCCGTCGTCGTCGTCGTTCCTGCGCGAGAACGCACGCCGCAGCGCGCGACAGATGCTGACCGCCGGCGGCGCCGACCAGCAGGTTGCCGATGCCGGCCCGAACGGGCACTCGGTGTTTACCTGGGTGCTGCTGCAGGCATTGGCCGGCAAGGGCGATCTCAATGGCGATGGCCTGATCACCGGTACCGAGCTGGCCGCCTATGTGGCACCGGCGGTGTCGGCGGTCTCGCACCAGACGCCCGCCTTCGGCAGCCTGCCCGGCTCGCAGGGCGGCGAGTTCGTGTTCCAGGTGCCGGACAGCCAGGAATACCTCAACGCCGACACGCGCCAGCTGACTGCCGATGCGATCGCCCTGAACAACAAGGTTGATGCCGCCCAGGACGCCAAGAACAGTGAGGCGCCAGTGACCGTGGCCGACCTGCAGGGCGGCAAGGCCAAGCTGGTGGTGCCGACGGCCGGACCGGCCTCGGACCGCCAGCGCTCGCAGCAGGCCAACGACCGTGGCCTGCAGCTGTACCGCGAGAAGCGCTACGACGAAGCTGCCGTGCAGTTCGCCGAGGCGTTGAAGCTGCGCCCGGATTTCGCCCAGGCGGCCAACAACCTCGGCTTCGTCTACTACCGCCAGCAACACTACGCCGAAGCGGCGCGTTGGCTGGAGAACACACTGAAGATCGATCCGTCGCGCGCGGTGGCCCATCTCAACCTGGGCGATGCCTACTTCCACGCGGGCGAGAAGGCCAAGGCGAAGCAGGCCTACACCACCTACCTGGCGCTGCAGCCGCAAGGCAGTGGTGCGGCACAGGCGCGCGCGCAGCTGGAGAAGCTCTGAGCAATGAACGACGCGATCCGTACCGACACCATCGTAGCCATCGCCAGCGCACCCGGTGCGGGAGGCGTCGGCCTGCTGCGCCTGTCAGGCCCGCGCGCCGCAGCCATCGCCAACGCGCTCGGCGCACCGACGCTGCGCCCGCGCCATGCGCACTACGCGCGCCTGCGCGATGCCGACGGTGAGGTAATCGACGATGGCATCGTGCTGTGGTTCCCGGCACCAAACAGCTTCACCGGCGAAGAAGTGGTGGAGCTGCAGGGCCATGGCAGCCCGGTGTTGCTGCAGCAACTGGTTGCACGCTGCATCGCGCTGGGCGCGCGCCAGGCGCGGCCGGGCGAGTTCAGCGAGCGCGCGTTTCTCAACGGCAAGCTCGACCTGGCCCAGGCCGAAGCCATCGCCGATCTGATCGCCGCCGGTGACAACCGCGCCGCACGTGCTGCACGCCGTTCGCTGGATGGTGTGTTCTCGCGTCGTATCGACGCAGTGGTTGAACAGCTGGTGCTGCTGCGCATCCACGTGGAAGCGGCCATCGATTTCGCCGATGAGCCGCTGGACACGCTGGGCGGTGCACAGGTGCGGCGCGGGCTCGAGCAAGCCCGCAGCGACCTGGCCTTGCTGCGTCGTGATGCCGAGCGCGGCCGTCGCCTGCGCGATGGCCTGCATGCCGTGCTGATCGGCCCACCGAATGCCGGCAAGAGTTCACTGTTGAACGCGCTGGCCGGCAGCGAGCGTGCCATCGTCACCGACATCGCCGGCACCACCCGCGACACGCTGCGCGAGACCATCCGACTGGACGGACTTGAACTGACCCTGGTCGACACCGCCGGCCTGCGCGATGGCGGCGATGCCATCGAACGCGAAGGCATGCGCCGCGCTCGCGCCGAGATCGAGCGCACCGATCTGGCCTTGATCGTGCTGGATGCGCGCGACCCGGCGGCGGGCGAAGCAGCCATCGGTGAGGCCGCGCTGGCGGTGCCGCACAAGGTGTTCATCCACAACAAGTCGGATCTGCTGGAGGCGATGCCGGTGCTGGACGACCCGGACCGCGTGTTCGTCTCCGCTGCCACCGGCGCGGGACTGGACGACCTGCATGCACGCCTGCGTTCGATCGCCTCGGCTGGTGCGGGCGAGCAGGTGGACGGTGAGTTCTCCGCGCGTACGCGCCACGTCGATGCCATCGAGCGCGCGCAGGAACATGCGCAGCGTGTCGATGCAGAGCTGGTGCATGAGCGCCTGGAGCTGGCGGCGGAAGAGCTGCGACTGGCGCATGATGCACTGGGCGAAATCACCGGGCAGATGAGTGCGGACGATCTGCTGGGAAGGATTTTCTCCAGTTTCTGCATCGGCAAATAAGGCCGGGTCAGATCCCCGAAGGGGCTCTGACTCCCGACATCGATCAATCGCACGGCTCACGCTCTGGTAGATGCCAACCTTGGTTGGCACCGGGCATCCGGGGCCATGGAACCCCAATAGCAGAGCGCCGACCAAGGTCGGTGACTACCGGATCTTGGAGATCCGTATCTGGCAGATTGGGGGCGGAGTTCCTTCGGGGATCCGACCCCGGCTCCCCCAACCTGTCACATTCCCGCCGCATACTGACGCCCATCACAAACCGCTTGGGGAAGTCGCAGTGAAGTCGTGGGGTCGTGCGTTGCTGTTGTCGCTGGCCGTGGCACCATCGGTGGCCATGAGTGCTGAATCCTCCCCTCCGGCCGCGCCCAAGGTGTCGGTCTACGGTCATCGCGGCGCAAGCGCGCTGCTGCCCGAGCACACCTTGGCGGCCTATGCGCAGGCCATCGCCGACGGTGCCGATTACATCGAACCGGACCTGGTGATGACCAAGGACGGGGTGATGGTGGCCCGCCACGAGAACGAGATCGGTGGCACCACCGATGTGGCCGAGCACAAGGAATTCGCCAAGCGGAAGACCCGCAAGGTCATCGATGGGCAGACGGTCGAAGGCTGGTTCACCGAAGACTTCACCCTGGCCGAGCTGAAGACCCTGTACGCCCGCGAGCGCCTGCCGGAGTTCCGCAGCACCGCCTATGACGGCCAGTTCCGCATCGCCAGCCTGGACGAGATCCTGGCGTTCCTGGTGCAGCAGGCCGGGCGTGCCAACCGCGGCATCGGCCTGGTGCCGGAGATCAAGCACCCGGCCTATTTCCAGTCGATCGGCCTGCCGATGGAAGACAAGGTGCTGGCTGCGCTGCGTGGCAACGCCTATACCAACGTAGGCCCGGTCACCATCCAGTCGTTCGAGACCGCCAACCTGCGTTACCTGCGCGGCAAGATCCCGCGTGGCAGCAACATCCGCCTGCTGCAGCTGCTGTGGAAGGGCGATACCCAGCCGGCCGACATCGCCAAGGCCGGCGGCGCGCTGACCTATGCGCAGATGATGACCCCGGCGGGTCTGAAGGACGTCGCGGCCTATGCCGATGGCATCGGCCCGGAGCTGCGCTCGATCATCCCGCTGGATGCCAACGGTGCGCTGGGCACGCCGACGTCGCTGGTGCGCGATGCGCACGCGGTGGGTCTGATGGTGATCCCGTATACGTTCCGCCCGGAGAACCACTTCCAGGCCAGCAACCTGCGCAAGGGTGCCGACAACGCGCGCAATGCGGAAGGGTCGATCGCCGAGATGCGCGCCTATCTGGCGACCGGCATCGATGCCTTCTTCACCGATGACCCGGCACTGGGCCGGCAGGCGGTGGATGGAATGGGCGCGGCGGGAAACGCAGCGGATTGATGCGCCGGTGATAGATGCCAACCTTGGTTGGCATGCGGTCGCCGTGGGGTCATGAACGTCGTATGCAGGAGCGCCGACCAAGGTCGGCGGCTACCGGATCGTCGGTGATCGGGGTCAGAGCCCCTTCGGGGATCCGACCCCGCCACCGCTCAACCGCGCGGGTCTTCCGGGCGGCGGAACGGGACGACCACATAGTCCTGCCCTTCGCGCGGCTGCCACAGCACCGGCACGCGCTGCGGCGACGGCGGCTCGAGTTCGTCATCGGCCAGCGGCTCGACCTCGTCTTCCTCGTCCTCCCAGCTGTAGCGCGGGCGTGGCGGCAGCGGGTCGGCATTGCGGAACAGCAGCGCGGCGATGATGCCGGCGAAGGCGCCGCCCATGTGCGATTGCCAGGACACGCCGTCGGCGTGCGGCAGCACGGTCATCAGCATGCCGCCGTAGAACAGCATGCCGATCAGCCCGGTGGCGATGGCCGCGCGGTCGCGGCGTAGCAGGCCGAGGCTGGCCAGCAGGAACATCAGGCCGTGGGTGACGCCACTGGCGCCGAGATGGAAGCTGCCGGGGTTGCCCAGCATCCACGCACCGATGCCCGAACCGACCCACAGCAGGGGCAGGGCACGTAGCGTGGCCTTGGGATAGACGCTGCCGGCGAGGGTGCCGAGGATCAGGATCGCGGCGCTGTTGGCGGCGATGTGTTCGATCGATGCATGCAGCAGCGGTCCGCCGATCAGGCCGAGCAGTCCCTTGGCTTCCAGCGGTGCCACGGCCCAGGGTCGCCAGTCGAAATGGTCCTGCAGGGCGAACACGGCCACCAGCACCAGCACGGCGGCCAGGCTGGCATTGAAGGCGCGCAGGATGCGCGTGCGGTCGTTGCGGTCGGCCGGCGCGTCGCCGGCGGGCAGGGGCGCGTTCGTGTTCATACCCTCAGCAATGGCGGTGGCCGGCGCGAAACCAAGGCCACCGCTGCGGGAGAGTGGGTGCGGCCGGCGGGACAATCCACCGGCCGCATCCTTCAATCCGCCTGGATCAGGCGCCGCCTTCCTTCGGCGGGTTCTTCAGGCTCAGCACCACCGTGGCGGCGATGATCACCGCGACCACGCCCAGCGAGATCGGGGTCGGGATCTTGAACAGGTCGATGATCATCATCTTGATGCCGATGAAGGCCAGCACCAGGGCCAGGCCGTACGGCAGCAGGTGGAAGCGGTCGGCCATGCCGGCCAGCAGGAAGAACATCGCACGCAGGCCGAGCACCGCGAACACGTTGGAGGTCAGCACGATGAACGGGTCGGTGGTGATCGCGAAGATCGCCGGGATGCTGTCCACCGCGAAGATCACGTCGGTCACTGCGATCAGGATCAGCACCGCGAACAGCGGGGTGAACCAGCGCACGCCGTCGCGCTTGACGCTCATCGCGTTGCCTTCGTAGTCCGGCAGCAGGCGCAGGTGCTTGCGCATCCAGCGCAGGGCCGGGTTGGCTTCCAGGTCAGGCTCCTGGCCCGCGGCGAACCACATCTTCCAGCCGGTGAAGAGCAGGAAGGCGCCGAACACGTAGAGCAGCCAATGGAACTGGGTGATCAGCACGCTGCCTGCGAAGATCATGATCGTACGCAGCACGATCGCACCCAGGATGCCGATGATCAGCACCTTCTGGCGCTGTTCCTCCGGCACCGCGAAGTAGCTCATGATCATCAGGAAGACGAAGATGTTGTCCACCGCCAGCGCCTTCTCGACCAGATAGCCGGTCAGGAACTCCAGGCCGACCTTGTTGGCCACGACCTGGCCGGCCGTCTCGTTCAGGTAGAACCAGAGGCCGCCGTTGAAGGCCAGGGCCAGCGCGACCCAGCCGATGGACCACCACAGGGCCTCCTTGAAGGTGACCTTGTGCGGGCCACCATGGCGCATCAATACGAGGTCGACCAGCAGGGCGATGACCACCACCGCTGCGAAGCCGCCCCACAACCACAAATTACCGATCGTCTGCATGGGTTTGTCCGTTGGGAAAATGAAAAATGCCTCAAGCCGGACGGCGAGGATCTGCAACGGAGGATCGGGAGGGGATCCAGGGACAGAGCTTCGCCAGTACGGCGAAGGTCTCGCTCGCAGTTCCGATGGGCCGGAACTGCCGTTGCACCGGAGCCTGCGGGCTCGAATTGACGGCGACAACGTCTGGGAGCTACTCCCCTTCTGCCGCCGATTCTGCGGCCTGGCCGGGCCGGCGTCAAATGCCCTGGGGCCGGGGGCCAGCTCTGGTAGGTGCCAACCTTGGTTGGCACACCGGCCCGGGGTCAGAGCCCCTGTGGGGATCTGACCCCGGCGCCCGGTTTACAATAAGCGGATGAATACCCCCCTTCCCGTTGTCCGCCTCAAGAACGCGTGGCGTTCCAGCCACCCGTGGATCTTCCAGAAACTGGTCGAGAAGCCGACCGTCCGGCCCAAGCCCGGCTCCCTCGTCGACGTCGTCGGCGTGGATGGCGAGTTCATCGGCCGTGGCTTCTACAACGGGCATTCGCGTATTGCCGTACGCATCCTCGAAACCGACCCGCAGACCCCGGTGGACGCCGGCTGGTTCTCGCGCAAGATCGCCCAGGCGGTGTCGCTGCGTCGTGAGGTGCTGAAGCTTGATGCGGTGTCCGACGCCTGGCGCGTGGTGCACAGCGAAGGCGACGGTCTGTCCGGCCTGGTGGTGGACCGTTACAACGACCTGGTGGTGGTGGAGTTCTTCGCCGCCGGCATGTTCCGCCACCGCGAGTGGATCTACGACGCGCTGCGCGAACAGTTCCCGGGCTGCCGTTTCCACAGCTTCGCCGACGAACACGTGCAGAAGCAGGAAAGCTTCGACTTCCACGGCAACACCACCACCGAAGCGTCGGTGATCACCGAGTACGGCATCAAGTTCCGCGCCGACCCGGCCGGTGCGCACAAGACCGGTTTCTTCGCCGACCAGCGCGAGAACCGTGAGTGGCTGAGCCAGCAGGTGGAAGGCAAGAGCGTGCTCGACCTGTGCTGCAACACCGGCGGCTTCGCCGTGTATGCGGCCGCGCGTGGTGCATCGGAAGTGGTCGGCATCGACATCGATGAAGACGTCATCCAGATCGCCAAGGGCAATTCGCGTCTGAACAACGTGCGCCCGAAGTTCGTCCAGTCCGACATCTTCCCGTGGCTGCGTGATGCGGCCAACCGCGGCGAGAAGTACGACGTGGTGATCCTGGACCCGGCGAAGATGACCCGCGACCGCGAGCAGGTGATCACCGCGCTGAAGAAGTACCTGGACATGAACAAGCTGGCGCTTGGCGTGGTCAAGCCCGGTGGCCTGTTCGCCACGTTCTCCTGCACCGGCCTGGTGGCCGAGGACCAGTTCCTGGACATGCTGCGTCGTGCGGCGTACTTCTCTGGCCGCACCATCCAGATCCTGAAGGTGGCCGGCGCCGGTCCGGACCATCCGTTCATGGCCCACGTGCAGGAATCGCGTTACCTGAAGGCCGTGTTCTGCCGCGTGGTGGATTGAGCTGGGGAATACATCACGCCGGACACGGGCCGGCAACCTGTAGCGCAGGGCCTACGCTCGGCTCTACTAAAGCGCTGACAGCAGCGCTATGGTCGGGCTCTTCCCTCTGCTGGTGAGAGCCCATGCCTTCGTTGAGTCGCCTGTCCCTGCTGCTCGCCCTGGCGCTGAGTGCGCCGCTGTCCGCCCATGCCATCGACTTCAGCGCGCAGGAACTGGCCCGGGCCAAGGCACTGCAGCAGCGCCTGCTGACCCTGGACAGCCATCTGGATACGCCGGCCAACTTCGGCCGCGACGGCTTCGACATCGAGCAGCGGCACGACCGCAACGCGCTCTCGCAGGTGGATTACCCGCGCATGGTCGAAGGCGCGCTGGATGGCGGCTTCTTTGCGATCTACACCGACCAGGGCGATCGCACTGCCGCTGCGCATCTGGCCGAGCGCGACCACGGCCTGCAGCGTCTGCTGGAGATCCGCGAAATGCTGGCCGCCAACCCCGAGCGCTTCGCGTTGGCGCTGACGGCCGATGACGCAGCGCGCATCAAGGCCGCCGGCAAGCGTGTGGTCTACATCAGCATGGAGAACGCCAGCCCGTTGGTGGCCGATCCCAGCCTGCTGTCGTTCTATCACCGTGCGGGCCTGCGCCTGCTCAGCACCGTGCACTTCGCCAACAACGAGTTCGCCGATTCGGCCACCGATCCCAAGGGCGCGGAGTGGAAAGGCCTGAGCCCGGCCGGCAAGGACCTGGTGCGCTCCGCGGTGAAGCTGGGCATCGTCATCGACCAGTCGCACGCCTCCGACGCCGTGTTCGACGATCTGCTGGCGATGATGCCGGTGCCGTTCGTGCTGTCGCACAGCTCGGCCAAGGCGATCTATGACCACCCACGCAACCTCGACGACGCACGCCTGCGCAAGCTGGCCAAGGCGGACGGCGTGATCCAGGTGAACGCGTATGGCGGCTACCTGATCGACACCGCCAAGTCGCCCGAGCGCAAGCAGGCCGAAGAAGCCCTGAGCAAGCAGTTGGGGGGCTGGGAAGGCATGACCATCGAACAGGGCGTGGCGCTGCAGAAGGCCGAACAGGCACTGGACCACGAACACCCGGTGCGCCACGCCAGCCTGGACGACTTCTTCGCCCACTTCGAACACATCCTCAAGGTCGTCGGTCCCGAGCACGTCGGCATTGGCCTGGACTGGGATGGCGGCGGTGGCCTGAGCGACCTGCCCGATGTCAGCCAGCTGCCGAAGATCACCGCGTGGCTGTTGCGCAAGGGCTACACCGAGCAGCAGATCGCCGCCATCTGGGGCGGCAACCTGCTGCGGGTGATGCGCCAGGCGCAGGACTACGCGGCAAAGCAGGGCGGCTAGCCGCCCTGCGGTAGTGCCGGCCGCTGGCCGGCAATCCCCAAAGACCGCCGGGCATGGCCCGGCGCTACCTTTACCGGCCGATCAGCGCATTGCGACGGCTGTAGGCGAAGTACAGCACCAGGCCGACCACGTTCCACGCCAGGAAGTACAGCTGGGTGGTGTGCGGCAGGCTGATGAACAGGTAGATGCAGCCCAGCGCCGCCAGCGGGCCGACGATGAAGGCGAACGGCGTGCGGAAGGTACGTTCGCGGTTCGGCTCACGCACGCGCAGCACCACCAGGCAGATGCCAACGGCGGTGAACGCAGCCAGGGTGCCGGCATTGGCCAGTGCGGCGATCTCGTCCAGGCGCGCCACACCTGCCAGCGCCGACACCACCACGGCGGTGAACAGCGTGGTCGCCACCGGCGTGCCGGTACGTGCGTTGACCTTGGACAGGCCACGCGGCAGCAGACCATCGCGGCTCATCACGAAGAAGATGCGGCTCTGGCCGTACAGGAAGGCCAGCAGCACGGTCGGCAGGGCGATGATGGCGATCACGCCGATCAGCATCGCGGCGGTTGGCTGGCCCAGCTGGCGCATGATCAGTGCCAGCGGCTCGGCACTCTGGCCGAACACGGTGTAGCTCATCGCACCGATCGCGGCCAGCGCCACCAGCACGTACACGATGGTGCAGCCGACCATCGAGCCGATGATGCCGATGGACAGGTCGCGCGCCGGGTTCTTGGTTTCTTCGGCGGCGGTGGAGATCGCATCGAAGCCGTAGAACGCGAAGAAGATGATTGCCGCTGCGGCCATCACGCCGCGCTCGACGCCATCCGGCCCCAGCGTCTTGGCGAAGCCGTAGGGCATGAACGGCTGCAGGTTGCTGGTATCGAACGCCGGCAGGGCCACCGCCACGAAGATGGCCAGCGCGATCAGCTTGAACACGACCAGGATCGCGTTGAGGGTGGCGCTCTCCTTGGTACCGGCCATCAGCATCAGTGCCACCAGCCAGGTGATGACGATGGCGGGCAGGTTGATCATGCCGCCATCGACGTGCGGGCCCGCCGCGAGCATGGCCGGCAGGCGCAGGTCCCAGCCGAACTGGGTATGCACCCATTCCAGGAAGCCGACGAAATAGCCCGACCAGCCGACCGCCACGGTACTCACCACCAGCGAGTACTCCAGGATCAGGCTCCAGCCCACCACCCAGGCGAAGACTTCGCCCAGGGCACTGTAGCTGTAGGTATAGGCGCTGCCGGCAGCCGGCATCATCGTGGACAGTTCGGCGTAGGCCAATGCCGCGCAGGCACACACTGCGCCGGCGATGGCGAAGGAGATCAGCACAGCGGGGCCGGCGCGGTCGGCACCGACGCCGATCAGGGTGTAGATGCCGGTGCCGACGATGGCGCCGATGCCGAGCGCGATCAGGTGCGGCCAGCTGAGGGTCGGGACCAGGCGCCGGCCGGCTTCATGGACGGTGACGGAATCTAGGGACTTGCGCCGGAGCAGGGACATGCAGGCCTCGGAAGGGGTGACTGAGAACGACAAGTTCCCGAGTGTGACCGAACGCAGCGCAGCATTGCCACTGACGGGGGTCATGCATGGCGTGGCGCGCGCTGCGCCCCGGCCAGGCTGCCGGAATCGGCACAATCCGGCGGCAGCCACCGGTGTGCGTTCGTCCCGGCTGCTCCTACGACTCGATGTTGGCCATGCCACTGACCGAATAGCGTTCACCCGCAGCGGCATGCAGCGGGAAGGCGACATCCAGTGCGTCCAGCGTGGCCGCATCCAGTTCCACTTGCAGCGCACCGAGGTTCTCGTCCAGCCGTGCCTGCCGCGTCGTGCCCGGGATCGGTACGATGTGCTCGCCGCGCGACAGCACCCAGGCCAGCGCCAGCTGCGAGGCGGCGATGCCGCGTTCGGCGGCCAGCGCCTGCACGGTGTCCACCAGCGCCAGGTTGCGCTGGAAGTTTTCGCCTTCGAAGCGGGGCGAGGTACGCCGGTAATCATCGGCGTCGAAGTCATCCGGGCTGCGGATGGCGCCGGTCAGGAAGCCACGGCCCAGCGGCGAATATGGCACGAAGCCGATGCCCAGTTCCGCCGTGGCGGCCAGCACTCCGTTCTGCTCCGGCTCGCGCGACCACAGCGAGTACTCGCTCTGCACCGCAGTGATCGGGTGCACCGCATGGGCGCGGCGGAGGGTGGCCGCCGACGCCTCGGACAGGCCCAGCCAGCGCACCTTGCCCTGTTCCACCAGGCGTGCCATCGCACCTACGGTGTCCTCGATCGGCACGGTCGGGTCGACGCGGTGCTGGTAGTACAGGTCGATGTGGTCCACGCCCAGGCGGCGCAGGCTGGCCTCGCAGGCGGCCTGCACATAGTCCGGGCGGCCGTTGACCTGGCGCCCCTTTGGGGCAGCCGGGTCCAGGCCGATACCGAACTTGCTGGCCAGGAACACTTGGTTGCGGCGCCCGGCAATCGCGTGGCCGACCAGCACCTCGTTGGTGTGCGGGCCATACACATCGGCGGTGTCGAGCAGGGTTACGCCACGGTCCAGCGCGTGCCGGATGACGGCAATGCCGTCATCGTCACTGCCGCGGCCGCCGTAGTAGGCACTCATGCCCATGCAGCCGAGGCCGAGGGCGGACACGGTCGGGCCGACGGGGCCGAGAGTACGGGTCTTCATGCGGATCTCCTTGGGGAAGGCGCCACGCCTGGATGGGCAGTGGCTAGGGGCACAGCATCCTCCACGCCATCATGTGGATAAACTGCGTGCCACCGGACTTACCTTGAAGGTTGGCTTCACAATGGATGCCTCCGCGCCCCTCACTGCCGTGGTCGCCTTTGTCCGCGTGGCCGAACATGCCAGCTTCACCCGCGCCGCCAACGCGCTGGGCGTGTCGACCTCGGCGCTGTCGCAGAGCGTGCGTGCGCTGGAAGCGCGGATGGGCGTGCGCCTGCTGCAGCGGACCACGCGGCGGGTGAGCCTGACCGAACACGGCGCGCGTTTCCTGCAGCGCGTGCGCGGAGGCCTGGACCAGATCGACCAGGCATTTGCCGAACTGGACAGCGCGCGCTCGGTGCCTGCCGGGCGGCTGCGCGTGACCCTGCCGCGCATCGTCGCCGATCGCATGGTGCTGCCGCGGCTGCCCGACTTCCTTGCGCGTTACCCGCAGGTGCAGGTGGAACTGTGCGTCGACCCAGCGCTGACCGATCTGGTGGCCGAGGGCTTCGACGCCGGCATCCGCCTGGGCGAATCACTCGCACAGGGCATGATCGCGGTGCCGGTCGGGCCACCCGAGCGGCAGGTGGTGGTGGCTACGCCGGTCTATTTCGAACGCCATGGCGTGCCGCAGACCCCGCATGACCTGCAGGGCCACGCCTGCATCGTGCACCGCCTGGCCAATGGCCGGCTGATGCCCTGGGAGTTCAGCCGCGAAGGCCACGACCTGGACGTGGAAGTGAGCGGGCGGCTGGCGTTCAACGATGCCGGTGTCGCCCATCACGCCGTGCTGGCGGGGCTGGGCATGGCCCAGGGTTTCGCCTCGCTGATGGCCGACGACATCGCCGCTGGGCGACTGCAGAGTGTGCTGCAGGACTGGCAGCCGCCGTTCCCCGGCTTCCACCTGTACTACCCCGCGCGCGAGCAGATGGCGCCCAAGCTGCGGGTGTTCATCGATCACCTGCGCGAGGGAATGCGTGGTTCGCAGCCCTGGTAGACGCCAACCTCGGTTGGCGGCCGTCGCGTCGGCTCAGTCGAGCCCACTCGACGCGACGGTCAGCGGCTCAACGCCCGCCCAATGGCAGCCATCTTCCTGCCACGCCTCGACGTCCTCGTTGAACTCGGTGCGTCGCCCGTCGCGGGCGCGCTCGTAGCTGAAACCGTAGACGCGCGCGCCCTGCGTGGTCAGGTAGTAGCGCCCATTGAGGCGGCCACTGATGCGTTCTTCCCAGACGCTGTCGAACTGATACGGGCGGTCCTCGTCCAGCACCGTCGTTTCCTGCGACGCCCGTTGCACCTGCAGGCGGCCGCGTTGCCCGGCGTACTGCACCTCGGCGCTGCCATCGTCCAGCCAGCGCCACAGCAGGTGGATGCCGTCGTTGCGGCCCCCGGTGAGGCAGCGATGGTCCTGTGCGCTGGCCGCTGCGGTGCCGGCCATGAGCCCGATGAACACCAGCACCAGCCGCCGCCGGATCATCCGTTCAGCCCCAACCGGATGCCAAATCCCACCAGGAACAGGCCGGCCACACGTCGCAGCGCATCGCTGACCCGCGGGTGCTGGATCAGACGGCGCCGGGCCAGGTTGCCGACCCAGATCAGCAGCGAGCAGTAGGCGATGCTGACCACGAAGATGATTCCGGCCAGCGCCGCGAAGGTGGCCATGCCCTGATGGGCTTTGGGGTCGATGAACAACGGCAGGAACGCCATGTAGAACAGGATCGCCTTCGGATTGAGCAGGCTGACCAGGATCGCCTGGTGGAAGTAGCGGCCTGGCTGCATGCGCACCGGGCCGACCTCGGCACCGTCACCCTTGGGCGTGCGCAGCAGGCTGATGCCTACCCACACCAGGTACGCCGCGCCGAGATACTGCACGGCATGGAACACCGTCGGATTGGCCTTCAGCAGCGCGGCCACGCCGGCCAATGCCAGCCACATCAGGATCTGGTCGCCGACCAGCAGGCCGGCCAGCGCCGTGTAGCCGCCGCGTACACCGCCACGACCAGTGGCGGTCAGCAGGGTGAAGGTGCCCGGCCCGGGCAGGGCCAGAAACACCAGCACAGCGAGCAGGAAGGTCCACAGGTCCTGGATGCCCATCCACGGCATGGCGCGATTCTCTTACAACGGGGGAGCACCATTGTCGGCCAGCGGCGTTGCAGGCGACAGGGGCAGGCCGTCATGGCCGGGCATCGCGGACAGCAGCGGTTGCAGGTACTGGCGCAGCTGCGCGTGCAGTTGCCGCACCGCCGGTGAGAACTGCTTGCGGTGCGGACACACCAGCTGCAGGGGGATGTGGCTGCCGATGCCATCCAGCAGCACCTGCAGGCGTCCACCCAGCACGTCGTCGCGCACGTCCAGCCAGGATTTGTAGGTGATGCCCTCGCCGGCGACCGCCCAACGCCGCACCACGTCAGCGTCGTCGCAGACCAGTGGCCCGCGCACCGGGATCACTACGCGGCGCCCCTCCAGCTCGAATGACCAGCGATCGTAGGCACGCCCGCCGAGCTGGTAGACAAGGCAATCGTGTTCACGCAGATCGTCCAGCCGGGTCGGCGTGCCACGCCGCCGCAGGTACTCCGGCGATGCGGCCAGCACGCGCCGGTTGCCTTCCAGCAACGGCAGGGCAACGTAGCTGGCATCGTCGAAGTGGCCAATGCGGATCGCCACGTCGACCGGGTCGCGGAACACGTCGGCCACTTCATCGGACAGGCGCAGGTGCAGGCGCAGCCGTGGATGTGCGGCACGGAACGCGGTCAGCCACGGCAGCAGCAGGTTGCGGCCGAAGTCCGAGGGCGCCGACAACTGCAGGGTGCCATGCAGTTCGGCATCCTCGCCCTGCACCCGCGCCTGGCCTTCGCGCAGGGTGGTCAGAACGTCCTGTGCGTAGGGCAGGTACAGCGCGCCTTCGGCGGTCAGCCGCAGGCTGCGGGTGGTACGCACGAACAGGCGCAGGTCCAGCTCGCGCTCCAGCCGCGCCACCGCCGCGGCCACCTGGCCCGGCAGCAGATCGGCCTCGCGTGCGGCCTGCGAGAAGCTGCCCAGCGCAGCGGTACGGACGAACAGCTGCAGATCGTCGAAACGGACCATTTTCATTGCTGCAGTGAAAGTGTTGACCGATTCTGCGCCTTTCTGCCCCCCTGCGCACGGCGCACGCTGTGGCCTCTCCTCATTGGATCTCCCCCATGCGCGCCATTGCCTACACCCATGCCGGCCTGCCGATCGACGACCCGCAGGCCCTGATCGACCTCGACCTGCCCCTGCCGCAGCCGGGCCCACGCGACCTGCGGGTGGCGGTGCGCGCGGTGGCGGTGAACCCGGTCGACACCAAGGTGCGACGCGGCGCTGCCACCGACGGCCCACGCGTGCTGGGGTGGGACGCGGTTGGTGTGGTCGATGCGATCGGTAGCGAGGTGACCCTGTTCCAGCCCGGCGACGCGGTGTACTACGCCGGTGTGATCGATCGCCCGGGCAGCAATGCCGAATACCAGCTGGTGGACGAGCGCAGCGTTGGCCGCAAGCCGACCAGCCTGGACGATGCCGCGGCGGCGGCGCTGCCGCTGACCGCGATCACCGCGTGGGAACTGTTGTTCGACCGCCTGCGCATCGCCGAAGGCGGTGGTGACGGCCAGACCCTGCTGGTGATCGGGGCAGCGGGCGGCGTGGGTTCGATCCTTGTGCAGTTGGCGCGTCGGCTGACCAAGCTGACGGTGATCGGCACCGCCTCGCGCCCGGAGACCCAGGACTGGGTGCAGGCGATGGGCGCGCACCATGTGATCGACCACACCCGGCCGCTGGCCGAGGGCCTGACCCGGCTGGGCATCACCGAGGTGGACCACGTGGCCAGCCTGACCCACACCGACCAGCACTATGCGCAGATCGTCGAGCTGCTGGCGCCGCAGGGGCAGCTGGGGCTGATCGATGATCCGGGCCAGATCGATGTGATGGCGCTCAAGCGCAAGGCGCTGTCGCTGCACTGGGAATCGATGTTCACCCGGCCGCTGTACAAGACCGCGGACATGCAGCGTCAGCACGAACTACTGAACCGGGTGGCCGAACTGGTCGATGCCGGTGTGCTGCAGACCACGCTGGGTGAGCACTTCGGGCGCATCGACGCGGCCAACCTGCGGCGTGCTCATGCGCTGCTGGAGAGCCATCGGGCGAAGGGAAAGATCGTGTTGGAAGGCTGGTAAGTGTTCGGGCCAACCGGAGACAAGAAACCCGAAGCGATCCTTCTGACCTTCATCCACGCATGGCGTGGATCTACTGCAGATCGCGGAAATCCGTGAAAGGCGGGGTGGCATGGGTTTGCGGGACCGCAGGCGCCATGGATGGCGCCTACGAGCCCCCATGGATGGGTTTACGGCGTGTCCCGCAAACCCATGCCACCCCGCCATCCCTCGGAATGCCAGCCTTTGACGTTGACGTTGCCTCTGCAGGTGCAGGGCGCAGCCCTGCCGGAAACTCCCTTACGCCACGCCGTTGTCCACATGTTTAGCGAAGCCCGGGCGGGGGCGCAGGCGCTCGAACCAGGCTTCCACTTGGGGCAGCGCCGGTTTGTTGCCCGGTGTGCTGCGCCAGCGCTGGGTGGACAGGCCGAGCACGATGTCGGCCAGGGTGAAGGTGTTGCCCACCACGTAGCCATCGGTCGTCGCCAGCTGTGCATCGAGCAGTGTCATCAGATGATTCCAGTGCGTCAGGCTGGCCTCCGCGCGCGCGTCGTCCGCGAAGTCAGGGTGCTGGCGGACGCGGGCCATGAACACGTGGCGCCAGGCGCTGTTGAGGTCGGTGGCCTGCCAGTCCATCCACTGCTCGACCTTGGCGCGGCCCTGTGCCGTGGCGGGCAGCAGGTCATCGCGGCCCTGGCGTGCGGCCAGGTAGCGGCAGATGCTGTTGGACTCCCACAGCACGAAGTCGCCGTCGCGTAGCGCCGGCACCTGCCGATTCGGATTCAGCGTGGCCAGCAGGTCCGGCGCGGGGGTTGGTTCATGCGCAAGCGGGAGGTCGAGTTCGGCGTACAGCCACAGCACTTTGCGCACGTTGATCGAGGTGGGCTTTCCGTAGAGAACAAGCATGGTCGGGTCCAATGTGGTCCGACCAAGGCTAGCGCAGCGGGGCTACACTGGTCGCATGAACATCGAAGTCCTCATGATTGTCGCCGTGGTGCTGCTGCTGGCGACGTTGCTGGTGCTGGTACTGCTGTGGCGTCGGGCATCCAACAGCGCCCCCGCTGCTGAAGCACAGCAACAGCTGGTTACCGAACGCGAGCAGCATCGCCTGGCCCTGGTTGACGCCGGGCAACTGCGAGGTCGGCTGGAAGCCTTGCTGGCAGAGCTGGAAAGCGAGCGTGGCCGAAGCCTGCAGCACGCCCAGCTCGTCACTACCCTGACCGCACGCGTGGAGCGGGAGGCCGCGTTGGCGTCCAGTCGTGAAGCGATGTTGGCCGAGCGCGAAACTGCCCTGGCGCAGGTGCGGGCCGGTCTGGCCGAGTCCAGCAAGGAGCTGCAACAAGCGCAGCAGCGCTACCAGCAGCTGCATGGCGAACATGCTCGCGCGCTGGCCAACCTGCAGCATTCCGAACGCGCCAGTGCCGAGCTGCGCAGCTATCTGGATACTGCCAAGGAAAAGCTCTCCGGCGCCTTCGCCGAACTGGCGGGCAAGGTGTTCGACGAACGCGGACAACAGTTCGAAAAGAACGTGCGCCAGGCAACGGTGCAGTCGCGCGCGGATATCGAAGGGCTGCTCAAACCCTTTGCCGACAGGCTGGGGGATTTCCGCAACCGGGTCGACACGCTGTACGGGGAAGAAGCGAGGCAGCGTGCCAGCCTGCTTGGCGCGGTGGGTGAACTGAAGACGCTCAACCAGGACATGGCTGCACAGGCCTCGGCGCTGACCAATGCGCTGAAAGGCAGCGCCAAGGTGCGCGGTGACTGGGGCGAGCTGATGCTCGACAACGTGCTGCGTGGCTCAGGCCTGGAGGAGGGCGTTCACTACCAGCGGCAGAAGCACGCCGTGGATGATGAGGGCGCGCGCCTGCGGCCGGACGTGGTGGTGCAGTTCCCCGATGAGCGCAGCGTGGTGATCGACAGCAAGGTCAACCTGATCGCCTGGCAGGAGGCGATGAATGCCGCCACGCCGGAACAGTCCGAAGATGCATTGCGCCGCCATGCGGTGGCGCTGCGCCAGCACGTCAAGGATCTGGGCGAAAAGAACTATCCGAAGGCTCTTGGCAGCGAGACCCTGGATATCACCATCGCTTTCGTTCCCATCGAAGGCGCGCTGTCGGCGGCGCTGGGCGCGGATGGTGCACTGCAGGCGTATGCCTTCGACAACCGCGTGGTGTTCGCTTCGCCCAATACGCTGATGGCCCTGTTGAGGGTGGCCGAGCGACTGTGGACACGTGACAAGGTGCAGAAGCAGGCATTGAAGATCAGTGAAGCCGGTGGACTGGTGCTGGACGCCCTGACTGGATTCCTGCAGGACTTCAATGCCATGGGCAAGAAGCTTGATGATGCAGGCAAGGCTTACGCCGACGCACGCAACCGCTTGATCGATTCGCCGCAGTCGGCCATCAGCCGTGCCCGCCGGCTTGCCGAACTGGGCAGCAAGTCAAAGCGCGCGTTGCCCCCTGAGCTGACCCCCGATCCGATGCAGCAGTTGACCTCCACCGACGGAGAGGACGACGGCAACGCCGGCTGACACGCCACCTGCATGGGCGGGTGCGTATGCTGGCGCCGTCCACACCCTTCAGGTACCGCCATGCGCCTCCGATTCCTTGCCAGCTTTGCCCTGGGCGCGCTGCTTGCCGCCTGCAGCAGTGCGCCACCGGCCAGCGAAGATGCAGGCACGGCATCCACGGCGGCCGACAGCCCCGAAGCTGCTGCAGCCTATGAAGAAGCACGCGATGTGGACTGCCGCGCAGCGGGCGGTACGCTGCAGCCGTTGGGCCGCCTGCAACGGGTGCAGTGCGTGATTCCCTATGCCGACGCTGGCAAGTCGTGCGGCAACAAGAGCGACTGCAGCGGCCAGTGCCTGGCGACGGGCGAGGTCGCTGCCGGCGTTGTGGCGACCGGCACCTGCCAGCGTGATGTCAGCCAGAACTTCGGTTGCCGCCAGCGCATCGACGGTGGCAAGGCGCAGGGCACGATCTGCGTGGATTGAGGATGTCCTGTAGAGCCGAGCCCATGCTCGGCTACCGTGGCATCAGCCGAGCATGGGCTCGGCTCTACAACAGCGCATGCGGCGGTATGCTGGTGGGCCTTTCCCAGCCGTAGCCGGAGCCCCCGCGTGAGTACCTCGATCCAGGATGTTTCCCTCACCACCATCGACGGCCAGTCGTCCTCGCTTGCCGACTACCAGGGCAAGGTACTGCTGCTGGTCAACGTGGCGTCCAAGTGCGGCCTGACCCCGCAGTACGAAGGCCTGCAGGCGCTGTACGCGGAGAAGCACGCGCAGGGCCTGGAAGTGCTGGGCTTCCCGGCCAACAATTTCCTCGGCCAGGAGCCGGGCAGCGAGGCGGAGATCCAGCAGTTCTGCCAGCTGACCTACGACGTGAGCTTCCCGATGTTCGCCAAGATCAGCGTGGCCGGTGAGGACACCCACCCGCTGTACCAGCAGCTGACCGCCGCGCAGCCGCAGGCGATCGGCGAAGGCCCGCTGCGCGAGCGCCTGGCCAGCAAGGAGATTCCGATCCACCCGGCACCGGCGGTGCTGTGGAATTTCGAGAAGTTCCTGGTCGGCCGCGATGGCAAGGTCATCGCCCGCTTCGCCCCGGACGTTGCCGCCGATGATGCGCGCCTGCGCGAAGCGGTCGAGGCGGCGCTGGCGGCCTGAAGACGACGTGCCAACCAAGGTTGGCACCTACCGGAAGGTAGGTGGATGCCAGTAAACAAAAAACCCCGCCGAGGCGGGGTTTTTCATGCGGTGCCGGCAGCGGTCAGTTGGTCCACTGCGGCATCGGCATCGCATCGACCGGGATCGGCGAGTTCGCATCGTCGCTGCCACGCTCGCGCTTGCTGCGCAGATCGTTCTCGATCTGGTAGTTGCGGCGCTGCATCCAGGCATCGCGGACCAGGGCGTATTCGTCCACCGCGGTATCGCGCAGGTCGTCGATCGCCAGCAGCTGTGCACGGGTGTCGACCAGCTGCAGGCCCTGCAGGCCGATGCGGTACTTGTCGCTTTCGATGCGGCGGATCGGCGACAACGGGATGTCACCGGCCAGGCCGAACACATCACGCACGGTACGCGGGCCGAAGAACGGCAGTTCCACGTAACGCGAACGACGCCAGCCCCACGCACCCAGGGTCTGCCCGAAGTCCTCGTTGCGACGCGGCACCATCGCCTTGCTGGCCGGGTCGAACAGGCCACCAATGCCCAGCGTGCTGTTCATCAGGAACCGGCCCAGGCTGTCCCACGCATCGGCCGGTCGGCCCTGCAGCAGCTGGTTGGTGATGGTCAGCGGCGCACGCAGGTTGCTGAAGAAGTTGCTTACGCCGGTACGTGCAAAGCGCGGCACCACGTGGGTATAGGCGGTGGCCAACGGGCGGGCGATACCGCGGTCGACGGCGTTGTTGAAGCCGTGCACCTTGCGGTTGAACGGTTCCCACGGGTCGTAGGCGGTAGCGCTGCGGCTGTTGTCACTGGTGCCGTACAGCGCATCGAAGTCGTTGTCGCCGCCCGGGGCGGTCGCCGCCGCGTCGGTGGCGGCATCGGTTGTCGGGGCACGGTTGCCGGTGTCCACGGCCGCCGCAGCGGGCGGCGTGTCGGCCTGCGTCGGCTGGCTGGCCGGCTCGGTGTCAGCAGCAGTGGCTGCGGCAGGTGCTGCAGCAGTCGACGGAACCACGGTATCGGCCACCGGCGCGTCGCTGCGTGCCGGCTTGCCGGCACAGGCGCTGAGCGCAGCGGCCAGTAGGATCAGAGGGAAAACGCGCACGACGTTCATGTCAGCTCGCAGCAGAAGTAGCGTTGAAGTCCAGGTCGGGCGACAGCCGGTAGGCCGCGCTCAGTTCGTTGTAGCCGGCGGGGGCGCCGGAGATCGTCAGCGGATGACCGCCCTGGCGCGCGCGCGCGGCCAGCTCGGCCAGCAACGCCAGGCCGGCGCTGTCCACGCGCTCGACCTCCGCCAGTTCCAGCCGCGACAGCTGCGCCGGCAGGGCCTGCAGCTGCGGCCACAGCGCGATCACCGCTGCACGGTCGAGCACCCCGCGCAGGCGCAGGGTGTCACCTTCCAGCAGCGCCAGCGCCTTATTTGCCATTGCCGGCCGGTCCGGCCTGCATGCTGCCGCTGCGCAGATCGTTGGCTACCTGCTTGATGCCCTTCTGTCGCAGCGGGGCATCGAACTGGTTGCGGAAGGTCTGCACGTAGGAGATGCCTTCGATGTTCACGTCGAAGATCTTCCACTGGCCGTTGACGTTGCGCATCCAGTATTCAACCGGCGTCGGCTCGTTGGCGGCGCGCACCAGTTCGGTGGCCACGCGCACGCCGCGGTTGCCCGGCAGCGGGCTCTCGCCCTTCAGGCGGAAGCTCGGCTTGCCTTGGATGTTGAGCAGGGTCGAGCCATAACGCTGCATCAGGCTGTCGGCCATCGCATCGGCGAACAGTTTGATGTCGGCATCCGAAGCGCCGCGGGCGTGCGGGCCCAGCACCAGGCGCGCGGCATAGTCGCGGTCGAAGGTACGGGTCAGTTCGCTGTCGATGTAGCTGCGCAGGCTGGCCGGGTTGCTGGTGAACTCAGCACGGCGCTGCTGCAGGGTCGACATGATGCGGCTGCTGGCGTCGATCACCACCTTGCCGGCCTGGCCCTGGGGGGCGGCGGCAGCGGCGGGGGCGGCCTGCGCCTGGGCCAGGAACGGGGTGGCCAGCAGCAGCGACGAGGCGAGCAGGGCCGGGATCAGTTTCATCTTCATGGTTGCGGTTCCGTTGCAGGCGACTGCTCGCCATCGTTGGGTTTCTGAGCAGCGCCACCACCGGCGCCGCCACTGAACATGTACTTGCCGACCAGCTGCAGCAGGTCCACGGCCGGCTGGGTGAACACGATTTCCTCACCGGGCTTGAGCACGTCCGGATCACCGCCGGGCTGCAGACCGATATAGCTCTCGCCAAGCAAACCGCTGGTGAAGATGCCGGCGGAGGTGTCGGCCGGCAGGTCCTTGACCTTGCTGTCCATGCGCAGGGTCACGATCGATTCGAACTTCACCGGGTCCAGTTCGATGGAAGCGACCTGGCCGACGGTGACGCCGCCGATCTTCACCGGCGCCTGCTTGCGCAGCTGGCCGACCTGGGAGAAGCGGGCCTTGAGTTCATAGCCTTCGCCACCCCAGCTCCAGCGCTGGTTGGTCGAGGCGACGGCCAGCACCATCAGCGAGGCCAGGGCCAGCAGCAGGAAAGCGCCGACGGAGAATTCGAGTCTGGGACCGCGGATGGCCATGTGGATTACCTGATCAGTCGTGGTGGCCGCGCGCCGATGCGCACCGCCGATGGAGGGGTTAGGTGAACAACATTGCCGACAGCACGAAGTTGAACATCAGCACCAGCAGCGAAGCGTTGACCACCGCACGGGTGGTGGCGACGGAGGTGCCTTCGATGGTCGGTTCGGCGTGGAAACCGACATAGGCGGCAACCAGTGCGGCGGTGCCACCGAAGATCGCCGACTTCAGCATCGCCACGCCGAAGTCGTCCCAGAAGTCCACGCTGTTGCGCAGCGCCGACCAGAACACGCCGTTGTCCAGGCCCAGTACGTGCACTGCTTCGAAATAGCTGGCGCTGATTGCCAGCGAACAGAAGATGCCGGTCAGCAGCGGCACGGTCAGTACCGCCGCCCAGAAGCGCGGCGCCACGGCCTTGGCCACCGGGTCGATGGCCATCAGTTCCAGCGCCTTGATCTGGTCGGTGGCGCGCATCAGGCCCAGTTCGGCGGCGATCGAGCTGCCGGCGCGGCCGATGAACAACAGCGCGGTCAGCACCGGTGCCAACTCGCGGTACAACGACAGGCCGAGCAGGGTCGACAGCGCGTCGGCCGCACCGAAGGTGGTCAGCGTGCGGTAGCCCTGCAGGGTCAGCACCAGGCCGACGAAGGCGCCGCCCACGGCGATGATCGGCAGCGAGCGCGCACCGATCTTGTAGATCTCGCGGGTCAGCTCGGCCAGGAAATCACGGGTCGGCAGCGAACCGCGCAGCACGGTCAGCGAGAACAGACCGGCACGGCCCAGCGAACGGGTGGCTTGCACGAACGGCATCAGGCAACCCTCGCGCGCGGTGCGGCATCAAACGGAATGGGACCGTCGGGCTGGCCGTGCAGGAACTGCCGCAGCAGCGGGTCCTGGCTGGACTGCAGCGCTTCGGGCGTGCCCTGGAACACGATGCCGCCGTTGGCGATCGCGATCACCTGGTCACAGATCGGCAGGGTCTCGTGCACGTGGTGGCTGACGATGATGCTGGTCAGGCCCAGGCTGTGGTTGAGGCGCTGGATCAGGCTCATGATCACACCCGAGGCGATCGGGTCCAGCCCGGTCAGCGGCTCGTCGTAGATCATCAGCGGCGGGTCCAGGGCCAATGCGCGGGCCAGTGCCACGCGGCGGGCCATGCCACCGGACAGTTCACGTGGCCAGGCATCGGCGGCGGCCAGCAGGCCGACCGAATGCAGCTTCATCTGCACCAGCCGGCGCAGCACCGGTGCCGGCAGGCGGGTGTGGGTGCGCAACGGCAGGGCGACGTTTTCGGCCACGGTCAGGTCGGTCAGCAGGCCATTGCCCTGCAGCAGTACGCCAACGCTCTTGCGCATCTCCAGCAGTTCGGAGGTGCGCTGCGGGATCGGCTTGCCGAACAGGGTGATGTCGCCTGCAACCGGGCGCAGTTCGCCGGTCAGCGCCGCCAGCAGGGTCGACTTGCCGCTGCCGGACGGCCCCAGCACGGCAGTGATGCTGCCTTTGGGCACCTGCAGCGAAACGTCGCGCAGGATCGTGCGCCCGCTCCGGTCGATGCGGACGTTGGACAACTGCACCAGACTGGAGGTGGAAGCCGACATGGGCACCCTTAACGTTTTTTCGACATTGAAGCATCGGGTCAGACTGCTGAACATAAGCAGACTGGACGGTCCAGTATTGTCGCACGGCCGGACCGCCGCCAGACCGGGACAATTCCTGAAACGACCGGAACAATCCGTCGCGATCACCGTCCCCCGGCATTGAATACGGCCGGGTGTGCTGCACACTGTGCACGATGAGTGACCCGGGCAGCGACTTCCGCCTCTACCATTCCAATTCGCTGGACGTGCTGGCTGCCCTGCTGGCGCGCAATGTGCGTGTGCCGGTGCCGGGACAGCCGCTGCTGGCGCCGGAGGTGGTGCTGATCCCGCAGGTGGCGATGCGGCGCTGGCTGCAGGCGACCCTGGCTGCCGAGTATGGCGTGGCCGCCAATCTGCAATTCCTCACCCCCGGTGAGTTCGTCGCCCGTGCATTGAACGCCAATGTCGAGGGCGAAGCCGACGACCTGGACGCGGCCGCCCTGCATTGGCGCCTGTACCAGGCCCTGCGCGACCCGCACCTGCTGGCGCAGCCCCCCATGCGTGCGCTGCAGTCCTATCTTGCCGGTGGCGACGCGCTCAAACCCTGGGCCCTGGCCGGCGAACTGGCCTCGGTGTTCGAGAAGTACCAGGCCTGGCGCCGCGACTGGCTGCTGCGCTGGGAAGCCGGCGCCGATGCGGCCGACCCGCAGGCCATCCTCTGGCGCAGCATCGCCGCTGGTCATGGTTACCGCGCGCGCCGCATCCAGGCCTACCTGGACCGCTTCGAGGGCGCCGCCCAGCCGCTGCCGAAGGGCCTGCCACCGCGGATGTCGGCGTTCGCCACCCTCAACATCTCACCCGACGTACTGCGGGTGATGGCCACCCAGTCGCGGGTGGGCGAACTGCATTTCTATCTGCCCACGCCGGTGCAGTCCTACTGGGGCGACCTGCAGACCCTGGCAGAGCGCCTGCGCAGCGGCGCGCCGGACCCGTTCGGCGAGGCCGCCGGCGAGAACCGCCTGCTGGAAGCGTGGGGTGCGGCCGGCCGCGATTTCATGGCGGTGCTGGGCAGCTACGAAGTGGTGCATCCGGCCGGTGAGATCGCCGCCTATTCCGACCCCGAAGAAGATACGCGGCCGACCCTGGACCAGGGCGGGCTGTCCGACAGCCTGCTGCACCGCCTGCAGCGCGACCTGTTCCACCGCCGCGCATTGCCGTCGGGCGACCTGCGCGATGGCCTGCGCAGCGACGACCCGAGCCTGCAGGTGCATGCCTGCCACACCCGCCTGCGCGAGTTGCAGGTGCTGCACGACCAGTTGCGCAGCCTGCTGCAGGACCCGCGCTTCGACCCGCCGTTGCAGGCGCGCGAGATCGCCGTGCTGGCGCCGGACATCGATCCGTATGTGCCCTATCTGGAAGCGGTGTTCGGCGGACGTGGTGGCGACGACGAGCACATTCCCTACGCGCTGGCCGACAGCAGTCCACTGGCCGGCGAGCCGCTGGCCGATGTGTTCGTGCACCTGCTCGGCCTGCCGATTTCGCGCTTCGGCCTGAACGAGGTGCTGGACCTGCTGGCCAGTGCGCCGCTGGCCGAGGCGGCGGGGCTGGAAGCGGTCGACTTCGATCGACTGCATGGCTGGCTGCAGCAGGCCGGCGCACGGTGGGGCCTGGATGCCGACCATCGCGACCAGCTGCAGGCCCCCAGCGATGACGCCTACACCTGGCAGTTCGCGCTGGATCGCCTGCTGCTGGGCCACGCCACCGGCAGCGAGGTGGACCTGGCCGGGGTGGCGCCGTGGATCGAACTGGAAGGCGGGGCGCTGGATGCGCTGGACCGGCTGCTGCGCCTGCTGCGCGTGCTGGCCGTCTACCAGCGTCGGCTCGGCGAGCTGTTGACCCCGGCACAGTGGCGGCAACGCCTGCTGTCGCTGCTCGATGCGCTGCTGCCGACGCCGCCCAGCTCACCCAACAGCCAGCGTGCGCTGGAGCGCCTGCGCAAGCTGCTCAACCAGTTCGCCGAGGATGCGTACAAGGCCGGGTTCGCCGACGGCGTGCCGCCGGAAGTGGTGCGTGCACATTTCGCCGGTGCCCTGGCCGAAGCCGATACGCGGGCGCCGCTGCTGACCGGTGGCATCAGCTTCGGCCGCATGGTGCCGATGCGCCTGCTGCCGTTCCGGGTGATCTGCGTGCTCGGCCTCAACGACGGTGATTTCCCGCGTCGTGACCCTGCCGCCGGCCTCAACCAGCTCACCGCCGAACTGGATACGCCGCGCCGCCGCCCGGGCGACCGCTCCACCCGCGAAGACGATCGTTTCCTGTTCCTGCAGCTGTTCGCTGCGGCGCAGGACGTGTTCTACCTCAGCTATCTCGGCGCGGACCCGCGCGATGGCAGCGTGCGCGAACCCTCAGTGCTGGTCAGCGAACTGATCGATGCCGCCGCGGCCTATCACCTTGACCCGCCGGCCGCTACGCGGGACTTCACCGTGCGCCACGCGTTGCAGCCGTTCTCGCCGGCCGCCTTCGGTGATGGCGACCCGCGCCGCTTCAGCTACCGCCGGCAGTGGCATCCTGCCGCCGGGCGACTGGGTGGGGAGCGTGGCGGCCTGATGCCGTGGTTCGACACCACACTGCCGCCACCGGCGGACGACGCGGTGGAAGAAGAGGTCTCGCTGGACAGCCTGCGTCGTTTCCTGTGCGATCCGGCCGGCCAGTTCCTCGCGCAGTCGCTGGGCCTGCGCCTGGCTGACGACGTTGAGGACGTCGACGACCTGGAGCCGCTGGTGCTGTCTTCGCGCGGGCCGGAGAAGCGCAGCGTGCAGTTGGCCGTGGTGCAGGCCACCCTGGCCGGCGACAGCGAGCCGCTGTACCCGCGGTTGCGCGCACGCGGACTGTTGCCGTCGGGCATCCTCGGCGAGCGCCAGTTCGAAGTGGAGCAACTCAAGACACGGCCCTACGCCACGGCCATGCTCGGCTGGTTGCAGGGCACGCCACTGGAGAGCCGCCGCTATGAAGTGGAGATCGACGGTGTGCGCCTGCATGGCCGGGTCGGCGATCGCCATCCGGAGGGCCTGGTGCGACTGCGCGCCGGCGCCCTCAACGGCAACGCGGTGATCCGCCAAGGGCTGGACTGGCTGTTGGCCAACGCCGCCGGCGATGCCTTGCCGCTGGTGCAGTTCCACGATGGTGGTGATGCCGGCCCCGGTCCGCATGTGTTGCCTGCGCTGACCGTGCCTGCAGCCCGCGCGGCATTGCGCGCGCTGCTGCAGCTGCGCCAGCGCGGCCTGCGCGAGCCGCTTCGCTTCGCGCCCTACACCGGCTGGGTGCTGTTCAACGCGCCGGTGGAAAAGCAGCGCAGCGAAGGCTGGAAGCAATGGCATGGCAGCGACCGCAGCTGGGGAGAAGCCAACAGTGATGCGTGGCAGCTGCTGCTGCGTGGCGCCGATCCATTTGCCGACGACGCCAGTTATGCCGACCTGCTGCGCAACAGCCAGGTAGTCTTCAGCGCCGTGCGCGAAGGCCGCAGCTTCGGCACTGATCCACAGGCAGGCCACGCATGAGCAGCGTTGCCGAGGGCCCTTTCATCGACACGCGTTTCCCCGACCCTTACCTGGCATTGCCGCTGCACGGCACGCGACTGATCGAAGCCAGTGCCGGCACCGGCAAGACCTTCACCCTGGCGACACTGTTCACCCGGCTGGTGGTCGAGCAGGGCCTGCGTATCGGCCAGATCCTGGCGGTGACGTTCACTGACGCGGCCACCCAGGAGCTGCGCAAGCGCATCCGTGAACGCCTGGCCTTGGCCGCACGCCTGGTCGATCTGCCGCCCGGCGAAGATGAAACGCCCGACGCGGCGCTGACCCGGCAGGTGCTGCAACGCCATCTGCAGGACGGCACCGAAAGCGCCAAGGCGTTGAAGCGGCGCCTGCAGGTGGCTGCCGATGAAATCGATCTGGCGGCGATCTTCACCATCCACGGCTTCTGCACCCGCGTGCTGCGCGAACATGCGCTGGAGAGCGGGCATACCTTCGACCCGCCGGAACTGCTGGCCAGCGATCGCGAACTGCTGGAAGAACTGGCCGCCGATCTCTGGCGTGTGCACGCCAACGACCCGGCCACGCTGGAACCGCTGACCTGGCTGTGGTCCACCCCGGATGCGCTGGCGGCTGACCTGCGCGCGCTGCTGGCTTCGCCCCCCCTGCACCCGCGGCCGCAGCCGCTGGCGGTGGACGACCCGCACCCGGCCCTGCAGGACGCGGCGGTGGAGCTGTCGATGGCCGTGCGCGAGCACGGTGAGCGCTTCTTCCTGGACCTGTGCGAAGCGGTCGACAACAAGTGGATCAACGGCGTCTCCTACAAGCTGGGCTGGCTGCACCCGCTGGGCCGCCAGCTGTTGGGCTGGGCCGAGCGCGGCGACGCTGCCGAACTGCTGTCCAGCGACCGCCTGCCTGCGCTGCTGCCCGATGCACTCGTAGCCAAGACCAACAAGAAGTTCACCGAGCGCACACCGTCTTCGCCGCTGCAGGCCCCGTTGGCGCGCTATGTCGCATTGCTCGCCGAGCGTGAGCAGTGGCTGCGGGCCAGTGCGCTGAACTTCCTGCATGCGCTGCGCGAGGATGCCAGCCAGCGCCTGGCGGCCCTGAAGCGCCTGCGCCGCGTGCAGACCTACGACGATCTGATCGATGGCGTCGCCCGCGCGCTGGAAGGCCCGCAGCGGCTGGCCCTGGTGAAGCAGCTGCGTGCGCAGTACCGCATCGCCCTGGTCGATGAATTCCAGGATACCGACGATCGCCAGTGGGGCATCTTCCATACCGTGTTCGGCGCCTCGCCGGAGGTGGACGAACTGGGGCTGCAGCCGGCGCTGTTCCTGATCGGTGACCCCAAGCAGGCGATCTATGGCTTCCGCGGCGGCGACATCCATACCTATCTGAAAGCCAAGCAGGTGGCCGAGCAGGCACCGGCGCTGGACCAGAACTTCCGCTCGCGCCCGGCCGTGCTGCGCGCGCTGCAGGCGCTGTACGACAACGCGGGAGAGGACGCCTTCCTCGAACGCGACATCCAGTTCGAGCCGGTGCGCCCGGGTGGCGTGCGTGCCGATGAGGATTACCTGCGTGATGGCCGGGCCGCACCCGCACTCACCCTGCGCCTGTTGCGCAGCGACGGCGAAAAGGCCTTCGGCGCCGACGCCTCGCGCGACGCAGCGACCCAGGCCTGCGTGGCCGCGATCCACCAGATCCTGCTGGAGGCGCGTGCCGGCACCGCGCTGCTGCGCGGGCGTGCGCTGCAGCCTGGTGATATCGCCGTGCTGGTACGCTCGCATCGCGAAGCGACGCTGGTGCAGCGCGCGCTGGCTGCGGTCGGCATTCCCGCAGTGGCGGCCGGCAAGCAGAGCCTGTTCGCCACCAGCGAGGCCCGTGACCTGCGTGCGCTGCTGCTGGCCCTGCTGCAACCGGCCGACGAAGGGCGCCTGCGCACCGCATTGGCAACCGTGCTGCTGGGGCAGCGCGCAAGTGCGATTGCCAGCATGGAGCGCGAGGGCGACCTGCAGCGCGGGTTCCAGGCGCAGCTGCTGCACTGGCGCGAGCGCTGGCAGCGTGGCGGACCGTTCGCGGTGGTTGCCGACGTCTGCGCGGCGCAGGGCGAGCGCCTGCTGGCGCTGATCGACGGCGAGCGGCGCCTGACCAATTACCTGCAGCTGGGCGAACTGCTGCAGGAAGCCTCGGCGCAGGCACTGGGCATGCACGGTCTGCTGGACTGGCTGCAGGGGCAGATGGCCAACGCCGACCAGGACGATGAGCAGCAGCTGCTGCGGTTGGAATCCGATGCGCGGCGGGTGCAGATCATCACCCTGCACAAGAGCAAGGGCCTGGAATACCCACTGGTGTTCCTGCCGTTCGTGGGGATCGATGGCGGCGCGCCGAACACCGCTACCCACTGCACCGTGCACCTGCAGGGCGAGCGTCAGCTGCACTGGAAGCTGGACAAGGACGACGCCTGGGAAGCGGCCAGCAGCCAGCGCGAGCGCGAACAGCGTGCAGAAGACGCGCGCCTGTTGTATGTGGGATTGACCCGCGCCGAGCATGCGCTGTGGATCGCCACCGGCGATCTGGCTGGCCACGCGAAAACCCGCCTGGCCCCGTTGCTGGGTGATCTGCAGGCGCTGCGCGCGCACGCGGATGTGGAGCTGGATGACAGCGCACTGCCGGATCGCCTGCCGCAGCTGCTGGCCGAAACCGAAGGTGCGCTGCCCGCGGTGCGCGCACTGACCCGCCGTGTGCCACATGACTGGTGGGTCTACAGCTTCACCCAGCTGGCGCATGCCGACGCTGGCAACAGCGACGATATTGAAGCGGCGGCCACCGAACTGCCGGCACCGGCCGCCGACGAGCCCGCCGGTGCCGAGCTGCCGCTGGAACCGGCACTGCCGGAAGCCGCTGCGGAAGACACCGCGCCGCCCGATCCACGCTTCATGGGCAGCCGCTTCGGCAACGTCCTGCACGATGCGCTGGAGAATGTCGACTTCGCACTGTGGAGCGGCTGGCAGCCGCAGCAACCGGCGCCGGAGGGACAGGCCGACGTGCTGCGCCGTTCGCTGCACGAAGAAGGCTATGCCGACGAGGATCTGGACGACGGCGTGGCGGTGCTGGTGCCGCTGGTGGGCCATACCCTCACCGTGCCGCTGCCCGAAGGTGGTGCGCTGTGCAGCGTGCCTGAGACCGAACGCCGGGCCGAGATCGAGTTCCACTTCGCCATCGAACCGATCGCAGTACCGGTGCTGCTGCAGCTGCTGCACGACCACGGCATCTCCAGCGCGCGGCGTGGCTTTGGCCTGCGCAGAAGGCTGGAAGGCCTGATGACCGGCAAGATCGATCTGACCTACGTGCGTGATGGCCGCTGGTATGTGCTGGACTACAAATCCAACCGGCTGCCGGGCTACAGCCCGGACCTGCTGGAGATCGCCATGCGCCACAGCGAGTACGACCTGCAGGCACTGATCTACACCGTCGCACTGCATCGCTGGCTGCGCTTCCGCCTGGGCGCGGCCTACGACTACGCGCGCGACATGGGCGGTATCCGTTATCTGTTCTGCCGGGGTCTGGACGTTGCCGGCAACGGCGTGCACGTGCAGCGCTTCGCACCGGAACTGGTGGATGCGCTGGATGCCTTGTTTGCCGGCGGCGAGGCGGCCCAGGCCGATATGGCGGCGCGCGCGCGCGGAGAAACCGCATGAGCCTGCTGCGCGATCTGCATCGCAGTGGCCAGCTACGCACCCTGGACCACGCCCTGGCCACCAGCCTCAAGCGCCTGCGCGAGGACACCCCGGACAACGTGGCGCTGGCGGCCGCACTGGCCTCGCTGGCCGTGGCGCAGGGGCACGCTGGATTCGATCCACGCCAGCCACAGCGCCTGATCGATGGCGTCCCGGCATGGCCTGAGCCTGCGCAGTGGCTGGCGCAGTTGCAGGACTCACCCTGGGTGGCGACGCCGCAGGACGCCAGCGCCGCCGCAGAGGAAGCGCCGCTGGTGCTGGAGAACGGCCTGCTGTACCTGCGCCGTTACCGCGAGTACGAGCGGCAGCTGGCGGTCGGCCTGCAGCGCATCGGCCGCCATCCGCTGCCTGCACCGGACATGGCGGCCGTGGCGCCGCTGTTCGCGCGCCTGTTCCCGCAGGCCGCAACCAGCGAAGACCAGCAGGCACGCGCCGCCGGCGTGACCCTCCGCCACCCGCTGGCTCTGGTCACCGGCGGCCCCGGTACCGGCAAGACCACCACCATCGCCCGTCTGCTGCTGCTGTTGGCCGCACAGGCGATGCACCAGGGCTTGCCCGTGCCGAAGGTGGCGCTGGCTGCGCCCACCGGACGCGCCGCCGAGCGCATGGCCGAAAGCCTGCGCCTGGCCGTACAGCGGCTGCAGGAGCAGGGGCTGGACCCCGCGCTGTGCACCGCGCTGCCCAGCACCGGCACCACCCTGCATCGCCTGCTCGGGGTGATTCCCGATTCACCGCGTTTCCGCCATCACGCCGACAACCCGTTGCCGGTGGACGTGGTGGTGGTCGACGAAGCCTCGATGATCGACCTGCCGTTGATGGCCAAGCTGGTCGACGCGATCGCCAGCGGCACCCGCCTGATCCTGCTCGGCGATCCCGACCAGCTGCCATCGGTGGAAGCCGGCGATGTGCTCAGCGCCATCCTGCGCGCCAGCGGCGATGGCATCGGCACCCGCGCCGACGACGCGCAAGCGCTGCATGGCCTGCTGGCACCGGCCACGCTGCAGCCGCAGGCAGCACCGCGTGCGTTCGCGGGCCGCCGCGTGCAGTTGCAGCGCGGCTACCGGCAGAGTGATGCGCTGGACCTGGCACCGCTGGCGCAGGCCGTGCGCGGCGGCGACAGTGGCACCGCCCTGCGCCTGCTGCGCAGCGGTGAACTGGCCGGCGTCCGCTTCCATGAAGGCGAAGCCGATCCGTTGCGCGGCCAGCGCGAGCATCTGCTCGATCATTGGCGCGCGCTGGCCGATGCCGTGGATCCGGCGCAGGCGCTGCAGCAGGCTGGCCGGCTGCGCGTGCTGACGGCACTGCGCGAAGGCCCGCAGGGCGCGCGCGGCCTCAACAGCCGCATCGAACAGCTGCTGGCCGGCAACACCCCGGGCTACTTCCAGGGCCGGCTGCTGCTGATCACCGAGAACAGCTACCGCCATCGCCTGTTCAACGGCGATATCGGCATCTGCCTGCGCGATGGCAGCGGCGCGATGGTGGCCTGGTTCCCCGGCGAGACCGCAGACCAGCCCCGAGCCTTCCACCCGGCGGCGTTGCCTGCCCACGAAAGCGCCTTCGCCATGACCGTACACAAGGCGCAGGGTTCGGAGTTCGATGAAGTGTGGCTGCAGCTGCCACGGCAGGACAGCCGCGTACTGTCGCGCGAGCTGGTCTACACCGGCCTGACCCGCGCCCGCCAGCGCCTGCAGGTAGCCGGCAGCGCCGACGTGCTGGAGGCCGCGTTGAAGCGGCATGCCAGTCGTCTCGGTGGATTGGCGTGGAGGCTGGGCGCGGAAGAAGTGCCCGACGAACCAACGCGCATCGAACAACCCACGGTGCAGGGCCAATTGTTCTGATCATGGGTCGGATCCCTTTCCCAACGGGAAAGGGCTCTGACCCCATCCAGATCTCGGAGGCGCTTCTGTCGCATATGCCCTTTGATGACGCCGTCGGCGCTACCTATCCTGCGTTGCTACCAACGACACAGGAACCGGCACATGGCCCTAATCGCCTTGGATGATCCCCGCTGGGCCGAACTGCAGCACGCATATGGTGCTGCGGATGACATTCCGGAGCTGCTGGCCAATCTCAGTATCCCGAAAAACGAAAGATCCGAAGACGATCCGATCGAGGACACCTGGCACGAGCTGTGGAGCAGCCTGTGCCATCAAGGGGACGTCTACAGCGCTTCGTTTGCGGCTGTGCCGCATATCGTCAACGCATTGCCAATGGACGCTGACTCAAACGATTGGCAGTTCATTTCCCTCGCACAATCCATCGAAACGCTGCGATGCCACCAAGGCATGGAGCTTCCTGCTGGATTGGAGCCGGAGTATTCGCAGGCCATTCAGCGCATGGGGAAACATGCTGCAATGCTAGTCGCGACGCCGCAGGAAGCATGGAAAACTTCAGCATTCTTTGCAGCCATCGCTATCGCGCACGGCCACACCCCGATGGCCAGACTGCACACCGAGATCATGTCCGACGAGATGGACGAGGCAGTCAACATCTTCTTCGCAGAGGTAACACGGGACAAATAGCGCTTCCGCTGGTGAGCGGGAACACTGCCTCCATGATCCTTTCGCGTCAGTCGAGCATGGCTCGACTCTACAAAAGCGCAATTCGATCATTTTGGCGTTCATCCACGCATGGCGTGGATCTACCGTGTCGACCAAGGTCGACACCCACCAACAGCAGGCCGTGCCATTCCGACAGATCGCGGGAACCTGTCGAAGGCGGGGTGGGTCCGGTTGCGGGGGCGTGAGCGCCATGGATGGCGCGACCGAGCTTACATGGACGTACTTGCAGCGTCCCCCGCAACCGGACCCACCCCGCCATCCCCCAGTAGCCCAGCATTCGACGTTGACGTTGACGTTGACGTTGATTCGGCAGGTGCAGGGCGCAGCCCTGCCGCCAGACCTACTCCGGCATCAACACCAGCCCATCCGGATACACGATCGCCGCTTCGTCAGCACTCACATCGAAGAACCCCACGCCGTGCTTCTCGGCCAGGTCCTGCACCAGCCCATGCGCGCGCTCGGCCACCGAATACGCGAACGCGCCATAGATCACGTCGCGGCCGATGCTGTACTCGGTCACTTCGGCGCGATCATCATCGTCGTTGCTCAACGGGCCGTTCATCGGCGGAAATTCCTGTGCCATCTCCGCAAACCATGCCTGCAGCGCCGGGCTGCTGACCGCCGGGTCGTCGTACTCGTGGCGCTCGCCCCACTGCGCCTGCTTCTCGAACCAGGCGATGAACGCCGCCGCCTCACGCGGGGCGACGCTGGCCTCGAACACCATCATGTCGTAACTCATTGGAGCGTCCTGTTGTCTGGGTGAAAAGCCGCCGGGCATGGCCCGGCGCTACCGGAGGATAAGGGGTGCGCCGGGGCATGCCCGGCGATTCGTATCAGGCGGACAGGGTAGCGCCGGGCCATGCCCGGCGGATCGCATCAGATGGACGGCGCTGCGGCGTCCGCCAACCCCAGCGCCAGCGCCTTCGCCTCCGGGAACAACGCGAAACGCAGGCCGATCAGGCCCATCAGGGCTTCATCGCGGGCCTTGCAGGCGGCCACGCTGCCGACCCGGCCCAGCGAGGTATCCAGCCGCTCGCGCAGCGCCTCGGCCGCCACAATCGGTTTGCGCGCGGCGATCTGCCGGCGGTAATGCGCGGCGATCTCTTCGAGGATGTGCTCGACTGCCTCGCGGCTGCGCTCGGGCAGTTCCAGTCGTGCGCGGCGCAGCTGCAGGATGTTCAGGCCGATGCGGGCTTCGTTGAGCATGTCCACCGACGCGATGTCGCTGCCTTCCGGGGTCGCTGCCAGGCGCGGTGCCAGCAGGCCGAGCAGATCCAGCATGCGTGCGGCGAAGCGTTGGCGATCCTGTTGACCACGGCCTTCGGCCGCCTCGGCCAGGGTGGTCCAGCCCTGCCGTACCAGCCGGCGCGCGGTCCATTCGGCACCGACCGAGCGGAACAGCCGCGTCATCACCACGGCAAAACCAATGCCGATGAACATCGCGATCGACGAGTTGGCGAAGGTCTGGACGTTGGCACTGTAGGTGTTCTGCAGGCTCAGCAGTGCGGCCAGGTTGACCGTCAGCGGCAGCGCGAACAGCGCGCTCTTCGGGTGGTGCAGCAGCAGGCCCAACGGCAGGAACACCACCGCCAGCACCAGCGCCAGCAGCCCGAAGTCGTGCACGGCGGGGAACACGCCGAACAGGTACACGCCGGCCACCAGCGACGCCACCATCGCCCACACCAGGAACGAGACCATGCTCGGCGCCGGGTCATCCTGGGCAGCAAAGAAGGCGGCGGTCACTGCGGCCATCATCGCGCCGTTGCCACCGCCCTCCCAGCCCAGGCCGATCCACAGCACGCAGTAGCTCATCAGCGCCACGCCGGCACTGAGCGCGGAGAACAGCGCCATGCCGTAGTCGACGTGCTTGTCGGTGGCGGTGCGTTCGGTGCGGATGCGGTAGTGCGCACGGTCCAGTGGCGCGGTGCCCTGGTCGATCGCGTGCTGCAGGGTGCGGCAGTCCTGCCACAGGTCCACCAGCTCTTCCAGGCGCAGCAGCAGGCTGGCCAGCTGCAGGTGCTGCAGATCGCGGTCCACCTGTGGCTTCAGCGCACTGATGCGTGCGCGCAGGCGTGCGTAATCGCTGGCACTGGACGGCGTGTCGATCCAGTCGTGGATGTCATCGACCAGCGTCGGCAGGCCCTCGGGCAGTGTCTGTCCATCGCTGCGCAGCGCGCTCAGGCGGTCGGCGATCGATGACAGCACCGGCAGCAGCAACAGCATGCGCTCGCGCAGGCGCTCCATCGACACCGCCGCACCGGCGTGGCGCGGGTCATCGCGGCGCAGGAATTCGATCAGTGCCTCGAACTGCACCAGGTCGGCCGCCAACCGGTTGCGCGGCGCATGCGCACGGCCGCGTTCGAGGATCTGCCGGCACCACTGCGCCGCGTCCTCCATCCAGTTACCGATGCGCGCGCCCAGCATCGGCCGCACCGAGGCCGGGAACAGCAGCGAAGCAAACAGCACCGCCACTACCGTACCCAGAATGATCTCCTCGCTGCGCGCCACCACGGTGTCGAAGATGGTCTCCGGTGAGGTCACCGCCGGAAAGCCGATGAACGCGGTGGTGTAGCCGGCCAGCAGGAACGCGTAGCCGCGCGGACCGCGGTTGAGCAGGGCCAGGAACAGGCAGCCGGCCAGCCAGATCGACATCGCCGCGCTCAGCACCAGCGGCGTTTCCACCAGGGCGGGCAGCATCAACAGGGTGGCCAGGCCGGCGGCGAGGGTGCCGAGGATGCGGTACACGCCCTTGGCCCGGGTCGGTCCCAGCAGCGGCTGGCTGACGATGTACACCGTGCCCATCGCCCAGTACGGGCGTGACAGGTTGCCGGCCATGGCGATGTACAGCGCGACGATCGCCGCCAGGTAGGTCTTGATCGAGAACAGCCAGGCCTGGCGGTCGGTCAGCCCGTTCATCGCTTACCTCGCCGCCGTCGGTGCAGCCGTGGCAGTGGCACTGTCCTGCCAGCCACCGCCCAGTACCAGGAACAGGTGGATCTGGTCGCGCGAGACCTGTGCTTCGGCTGCGGCCAGGGTCGCATCGCTGCTGGCCAGGCTGCGGTCGGCATCCAGGCTGGACAGGTACGGCGTGCGGCCGCCCTGGTACAGCCGGCGGTTCTGCTCTGCGGCCAGCGCGGCCTGCTCCTGCGCCACTTTCAACGACTGCAGGCGGCGCAGATCCTGCGCATAGCGGTCCAGCGCGGTCTGTGTCTCGCGCAGCGCCTGCAGCACGGCATGGTCGAACTCGGCCAGCGCTGCATCGGCGCCAGCCTCGGCGGCGTGGATGCGTGCATGCGTGCCCGAGGACGGCAGCGTCCACGAGATCAGCGGGCCGAACGACCACTGCTGGGTCATCGGCTGGCCGAAGTCTTCCAGCAGGCCGGCGGCGCCGACCGAGGCGCCCAGGCGGATGTCCGGGTACAGCTCGGCAGTGGCGACACCAATGCGCGCGGTGGCCGAGGCCAGCTTGCGTTCGGCCTGGCGGATGTCGGGACGGCGCTGCAGCAGTGCGCGGCCATCACCGACCGGAAGCGGCTGAGCAAGGGTTGGTGCATGCGCGCAGTCGATCACCCCGGCCGGCAGTTGGCCCGGGGTCTGCCCCAGCAGTGCCGCCAGCGAATAGGCGGCAGCCGAACGCTGCGCATGCAGCGGAGGCAATGCCGCTTCCAGCAGCGCGACCTGGGCATTGGCGCGCGCCAGCTCCGGCGGCGTGCCGCGGCCTGCGCTGATCAACCGCTGGGTGACCGAGCGGCTGCGCTGCTGCAGCTGCAGCGAGTGCTCGGCCACATGCAGCTCATGGTTGGCGTGGCAGATCTCCAGGTAGCTGTCGGCCACCTCGGCCACCACACTCACCTGGGCCAGGTCACGTGCGGCGGCCACCGACTGTTCGTCGGCGCGCGCCGCTTCGGCACCGCGCTTGAGCTTGCCGAACAGGTCGAACTGGTAGCTGACCGCGAACTTGCCATCGGCCAGGTTGATCACTGGCAGTTCGTGTTCCTGCAGGAACGATTCGGCCGACAACTGTGCGCGGCTGACCCCGGCTTCGGCCTCGTACTCGAAGCCACCGGCATCCATCGCCTGCTCGTACACGGCAGCGGCGCGGCGCAGGTGCGCATCGGCGGCCTTCAGTTCGACGTTGTCGCGCAGCGCCTGGGTGATCAGCCCATCCAGCACCGGGTCGTTGTACAGCGACCACCAGCGTGCCGGCAGCGCCTGGTTGGCGGCCACCTGCGGGTTCTGCGTGTCGATGAAGGCCGCATTGGCCTGCGGCCGCTTGAACGCCGAGCCCTCGGGCAGCGCGTAATCCGGGCCGACGGTCCTGCACGCGGCCAGGCTGGCCAGGGCGACGATCAGGCCAAGGCGGGGCAGGGCGGCGTTCACAGGCCCGCCTGTGTCGGCGCAGCGCCGGCCTTCTTGTTCTGCACGTGGCGGCCGGTGTCCACGGTCACCGTGGCGGTGCGCCCGGCGATCAGTTCCACGCCGGCAGGCACCTCGTCGATGGCGATGCGCACCGGAATGCGCTGCGCCAGCCGCACCCAGTCGAAGGCCGGGGTCACGTTCGGCAGCAGGGTGCTGCCGTTGCTGCGGTAGCGATCTTCGATGCCGGCGGCGATGCTTTCGACATGGCCGTGCAGGGGGGTGTCCTCGCCCATCAGGCGGATGTCCACACGCTGCCCCGGGGCCACGCCGCGCAGGCGGGTTTCCTCGAAGTAGCCATCAATGCGGAACGAACCGGTATCCAGCAGCGCCAGCACCGGCTTGCCGGCCACCACGTAATCGCCCACGCGCATGGTGCGGTCGTTGACCCGGCCATCAGCCGGCGCGCGCACTTCGGTGCGGGCCAGGTTGAGTTCGGCCAGGTCAACCGCGGCCTGCGCAGTGGCCAGTGCGGCCTGCGCAGCCTGCAGCTTGGCCCGGCGCACTTCGGCATCCTCGGCGGCGACCAGATCCTGCAGGCTGCGGTCGCGGCCGATCTCGCGGCGCAGCTGCGCGACCGATGCCTGCCGTTCGGCCAGGCTGGCGCGGCTCTGTTCCAGCGCGATGCGGTAGCGCGCCCGATCGATCACGAACAGCAGGTCGCCCTTCTTCACCGCCTGGTTGTCGGCCACCTGCACCGTTTCGACCAGGCCGGACACATCCGGCGCCACCTGCACCACATCGGCGCCGACGTGCGCATCGCGCGTCCACGGCTCATCCATGTAGTAGACCCACAGCTGGCGCAGCACCAGCAGGGCGACGATCACGGCTGCGCAGGTGAGCAGCACCGGCAGGGTCTTCTTCACGATCTTGTTCACGATTGCATCCAACGCAGGAGGTGGAACAGCAGGCCCAGCACGATCCCGTACAAGGCCAGGTTGAACAGCGCCGGGTGCCATACGTGGCGATAGGCGCCGGCACGCTGCAGCAGCGCGTGCAGGCCGCTGTTGACCAGATAGGCCAACACCATCAACCCGAGCAGGGTCGGGACGAACACTCCGTGGAGACTGAATTCACCGGGCATCGGTAGGGGCAGGGGCGGTATGGGGAAGGGGAGGCGGAACAGAACAACGGCAACGGGCAAAAGCCGCTGGCGCATGCACGGCAGCGGCGGTGTTCACAGGCAGCGGGCTTACGTGATGCGGTCGGCAGCCTCGGCGAGCAGGCGCCACGCCTTCAATACGGCGTGCAGTTCATCCGTGGAAAGCTCGCCGAACACGTCCTGGCGCAGGCCGATCAACTGATCTTCCAGTTCGCGAACCAACGCCTGGCCTTCCTCGGTCAGCCACAGCAGGTTGGCGCGGCGGTCGCTGGCATCGCATTCGCGGCGGACCAGTCCACTGGCGCAGAGCTTGTCCAGCAGGCGCACCAGCGACGGGCCTTCCATGCCCAGCTGCTGGGCCAGCGCGACCTGGCGGATGCCACCGCCGGAGCGGCCGATCATCAACAGCGGCATGGTGCAGGCGGTGGAGATGCCGTAGCTGCCCAACCGGCTGTCGGCCAAGCGCTGCCACTGCCGCCCTGCGTACAGCAGGCCGGAGCTGAGCTGCATCTGCAGCACGGTGCGCTCGTCGAGGGGTCGGTCCATAAGTAATAGATAGGATACTACTAATTTCATTCCTATCAATAGGTTTTACTGAATGGGTGGGTGTGTTGAGGAAAGCGGTGCGCCTGCTGGTTATCGGTTGGGGTGGCGGAGGGCCGGACGGGGCAGGGCACGCTGCAAGTACGTCCATGTAAGCTCGATCGGCGCATCCATGCGCCTCACGGCCCTGCCCCGCCCGGCCCTCCGCCGCCCACCCATCACCCCGCGAGCGCGGAGGGTTGGCTCTAAAGGCAGAAGCAGTGCGGACCAAGGTCCGCACCCACCAAAGCTGCAACCCGCGCAGTCTCCGCAGCCATGAACCCAGCTTTTGACCCCCGCTTTCGGGCGGTCCGGCCGCGCCCGCAGGAAACCGTCGGAGAGGCGGAGGGGCAGGCAGGGCAGGACCGTCCACGGCATGGATGCCGTGGCCGAGCCCCCATGGATGGGTTCACGGCGTGTCCTGCCCTGCCTGCCCTTCCGCCTCTCGCTCAGCAGCAACGAGGCGCTGCAATAGACCCCCGATGAACCGTCCCCAGAGGACGACCCACCCCCCGGTCGGGTACGATGCTCGCCCCCCGTTCGGGCGCTGTATGCAATGAGCAAGAACAACGAAAAGGCCGCCCCGCAGGGCGATGTGACCCAGGTCCAGGCCGAGGATGCCGTGCGCACCCTGCTGCGCTGGGCCGGTGAGGACCCCACCCGCGAAGGCCTGCTGGATACCCCGCGCCGCGTGGCTGAAGCCTATGGCGACTGGTTCAGCGGCTACCGCGACGACCCGCGCGCCTACATGGAGCGCACCTTCGAGGAAGTGGCCGGCTACGACGAACTGATCGTCCTGCGCGACATCGAATACGAAAGCCACTGCGAGCACCACATGGCGCCGATCATCGGCCGCGTGCACGTCGGCTACCTGCCGGCCGGCAAGGTGGTGGGCATCAGCAAGCTGGCCCGTGTGGTCGAAGCCTACGCCCGCCGCTTCCAGGTGCAGGAAAAGATGACCGCGCAGATCGCCCAGTGCATCCAGGATGTGCTGCAGCCGGTCGGTGTCGGCGTCGTCGTCGAAGGCGCCCATGAGTGCATGACTACCCGCGGCATCCACAAGCGTGGCGTCAGCATGGTCACCTCGAAGATGCTGGGCAGCTTCCGCGAAGACGCCCGCACCCGCGCCGAGTTCCTGCGCTTCATCGAAGTGGGCGGCAAGCGCTGAGCGCCG
>NZ_JBYOLA010000023.1:0-64177 GCF_057799055.1 Stenotrophomonas sp. 14P6.2.3 | reverse complement strand
GTCACCGCCTCGATCTGCAGCGCCGGCGGCACCTCGCCCACTTCCTGCAGCAGCCGGCGCTGCTGGTCCAGCGTCTGCAGCGCCAGCTGGTAGTCGCCCAGGCCGATGCGCAGGCGGCCGATCACCCCTTGCAGCTCGGCCAGCGCCAGCGGCTGGTCAGCCAGTTCGGCTTCTCCCCGTTGCTGGCCGGTGGCCAGCAGCTGCGGCACGTCGAAATGGCCGTGGCGCTGGCTGGCCGCCTTGTCGAACAGGCCAACGGTGAAATCCTGCATGGCCTGCGCACGCGCCATTTCCACCCGCGCCTGGCGCGCCTGCCACAGGGCGATGGACGTGGTCAGCAGCAGCGCCAACACCGACAGCGTCGCCAAGGCCACGCCCCAGCGATGGCGGCCAATGTACTTGCGCACCCGGTAACCCACGCCCGGCGGTCGCGCCTGGATCGGCTGCCCCTGCAGGTAGCGGCGCAGGTCGCCGGCCAGCGCCTCGGCCGAGCTGTAGCGCTGCTGCGGATCCTTCTGCAGGGCCTTTTCCAACAGCACGTCCAGATCGCCCCGCAATCGCTTCGCCTGCCGCTGCAGGGCGCGTTTTGGCGCTCCGGGCTCGGCGGCCAGCCGTTGCAGCAGCGCCGACGCGCGCGGTGCCTGCACATCCAGGATCGAGCGCTCCCATTCCGCGTCGCTGTGCCGTCGCAGGCGATAGGGCTTGTGCCCGGTGACCACCTCGAACAGCACCACGCCCAGCGAATAGACGTCGGTCAAGGTCGTCACCGCCTCGCCACGCACCTGCTCCGGCGCGGCGTAGTGCAGGGTGAACGCGCGGATTTCGGTGGCCGGATGCGCCGCGTTCGGATCGTCGTGGTCGAGCAGCTTGGCGATGCCGAAGTCGAGCAGTTTCACCGTGCCATCGGCGCGCACCAGGATGTTGGAGGGCTTCAGGTCGCGGTGCACCACCAGGTTGGCATGCGCATGGCTGACCACCGCGCAGACCTGCAGCATCAGCTGCAGACGCGTTTCCAGCGGCGGTTGCAGGCGCCGGCAGTAGTCGCTGATCGGCTCGCCTTCCACGTAATCCAGCGCCAGGTAAGGCTGCCCGTGCTGGTCCACCCCGGCGTCCAGCAGTTGCGCCAGATGCGGGTGCTGCAGGCGGGCCAGGATCTGCCGCTCGCGGCCGAAGCGCTGGCGCAGGCCGGGATCGGCGACGCCGCTGCGCAGCAGCTTCAGTGCGACCTGACGCTGGTACAGGCCATCGCAGCGCTCGGCCAACCATACCTCGCCCATGCCACCTTCGCCGAGCGGGTGCAGCAACCTGTAGGGACCGACCTCGCTGCCGGCCCGGCCCGGCGGTGTGGTGGTCCACAGCGGCTGTGCCATGAACTCGTGGCTGTCGGCCTCCTGCTGCAGCAGGTGTTCCAGCTCGCGTCCCAGCGTCGGGTCCTGCGCGCTCAAGCGCTGCAGGCGCAGCTGGCGGGCGGCGGGTGCCAGCTCCAGCAGCTGGTCCAGCCAGGACGACAATTGCTGCCAGCGGGCGGTATCCATGATGTGGGTCGCGGCGACTCAGTCGCTGCGCATCGCGGCCAGCAGGAACAGCCGCGCTTTCTGCCAGTCGCGGCGGATGCTGCGTTCGGAGCGCTGGCTCAGCTCGGCGATCTCCAGCTCGGACAGGCCCGCGAAGTAGCGCAGCTCCACCACCTTGGCCAGGTGCGCATCGACGGCCTGCAGGCGTTCCAACGCAACATCGAGGGCCAGCAGGTCCTCGTCCAGGCGCACGCCGCTGCTGCTGTTCTCGGGAATCTCGGCCACCCGCTTGAGGTCGCCACCGCGCTTGCGCGCCAAGCGGTTGCGCGCGTAATCGACGACCACGCTGCGCATCGCCGAGGCTGCATAGGCGAAGAAGTGCGCACGGTCCTCGAAGCGCGCCGCACCGCGGCTGCCCAGCAGCTTCAGGTAGGACTCGTGGACCAGCGAGGTGGCATCCAGGGTCCGCCCCTGCTGCCCGGCCAGCTGCCGCCGGGCCATGCTGTGCAGCTCCTGGTACAGGGTGGTCAGCACGCGGTCGAGCGCGGCGCGATCGCCACCGCGCGCAGCATCCAGCCAGACGGTGATATCCGGTCCTTCATCCATCGCCAACGCCCCCGCAGCGGATGTTGGCTGGACTATAGCGCTGCGCGTGTGCAGCGCATGAAGACGTTCAGCGCTGGCAGCGGCTGCACCACACGCTGGCCCGCTGGCCGATCATCGCGTGCTTGAGCGGGCGGCCGCAGCTGGGGCACGGCAGGCCATCGCGGCCGTACACCAGCAGCTCCTGCTCGAAGTAGCCCGGCGCGCCGTCGGGGCTGATGAAATCACGCAGGGTGGTGCCACCACGGGTGATCGCGTAGTCCAGCGTTTCCTTCACTGCCGTGGCCAGCCGCCGGTAGCGCTCGCGGGTGACCTTGCCAGCTTCGCGCAGCGGGCTGATGCCGGCCTTGAACAGGCTTTCGGCCGCGTAGATGTTGCCCACGCCGACCACCACCGCCTGGTCCATCAGGAAGGTCTTCACCGGCGCGCTGCGGCCCCGGCTGCGCGCGAACAGGTAGTCACCGTCGAAGGCTTCATCCAGCGGTTCCGGGCCCAGCCCCTGCAGCAACGGATGGATCTCGCCGGCCGGCTGCCAGAGCAGGCTGCCGAAGCGGCGCGGGTCGTTGAAGCGCAGCAGGCGGCCGTTGTCCAGACTGATGTCCACATGGTCGTGGGCGCGCAGCGGGGTGTCGCCGGGCAGCACGCGCAGGCTGCCGGACATGCCCAGGTGCAGTACGGCACTGCCGATGGCGGTATCCAGCAGCAGGTACTTGGCGCGGCGGCGCACGTCTTCGATGCGCTGGCCGGGCAGCAGCTCGGCCACTTCCGGCGGGATCGGCCAGCGCAGGTCGGCACGGCGCAGGATCACCCCATGCACGCGGCGGCCCTGCAGGTGCGGCGCCAGGCCGCGGCGGGTGGTTTCTACTTCGGGCAGTTCGGGCATGGGAAGATTCTATGCCCGCTCAGCGTGGTGGTGCAGCCAGTTCCCGCGCATCCAGGAACCCATCACCGTTGGCGTCCTGCTTGTGGAAGCGCTGCACGATCGTCTGCCGCTGCTGTTCGCGGGTAATGGCCCTGCCCTTGCCGCCGGGCAGTTCATCGGCGCTCAGCACGCCATCGCCATTGCGGTCCATGCGATCGAAGGCGTACAGCATCCACTGCAGGTACTCGGCTTCACTGACCTTGCCATCTCCGTCGCTGTCCATGCGCTGCAGGTAGCTGGCGGTATCGCTTACCTGGGCCTGCACGGCAGGCGCCCACACTGCGACCAGCAACAACACCGTCAACGCAGCCCTCATCCGCCCACCAGGGTGTAACCCTTCAGTCGCGCGGCATAGGCCTGCAGCGCGGCAATGCCGCTTTCCTCGGCCTCGCGGCACCAGGCCTGCAATTGGCGCAGACGCTCGGCGGCATCGTGACCACGCGCTTCCAGCAGCGTTGCCAGGCGCGCGCGATATTCCACCAGGGTACGGATGCGCGGGCGCTGGGCGACCCATTCGCTGAGCTGCGCGCGGCTGTCCGGCTTCAACCAACGGCCGTCGTTGACCAGGCCACGACGCAGCCTGCGCGGCAGCAACCGGCGCAGCTTGGCACCGGCGTGTCGTGCTTCCTCGCGCAATGCCGGCATGAACACGTTGCGCTGGTAGTCGGTCATCGCCTGGAAGCGATGCGACAACAGGGCTTTCAGGGTGTCAGCGTCGGGCACGGCGATGTTCGGGCGCACGTCCATGGCCGGCGCCACCCGCAGTACCTTGGCCAGGCGCAGAGCCTGCAGCAGGCGGATCGCGCTCCAGCCGATGTCGAACTCCCAGCGCCGCATCGCAAAGCGCGCCGAGCTGGGGAACGCATGGTGGTTGTTGTGCAGTTCCTCGCCACCAATCCAGAACGCCCACGGCGTCAGGTTGGTGGAGGTGTCGGCCGACTCGTAGTTGCGGTAGCCCCACCAGTGGCCCAGGCCATTGACCACGCCGGCGGCCCAGAACGGAATCCACGCCATCTGGATCGCCCACAGGGCGATGCCCGGCAGGCCGAACAGCACCGTGTTGATCGCAAACAGCAGCACCGGGCCGAAGGTGGCATAGGGGGTGTACAGGCGGCGCTCGATGGCGTCGTCCGGCGTGCCGCGACCGTACTGTTCGATGTCCGCGCGCATGCCGCGTGCTTCGCGGTAGAGCTCCACGCCGCGCCAGAACACCTGGCCGATGCCACGGGTGACCGGGCTGTGCGGGTCGTCCTCGGTTTCCACCTTGGCGTGGTGCTTGCGATGGATCGCCACCCATTCCTTGGTGATCATCGAGGTGGTCAGCCAGGTCCAGAAGCGGAAGAAGTGCGCGACCACCGGGTGGAAATCCACGCCCCGATGCGCTTGGCTGCGGTGCAGGTAGAGGGTGACCGAGAAGATCGTGAGCTGGGTGAAGACCAGCAGCACCAGGGCCAGCTGCCACCAGCCCAGGCTCAGCACGCCACCAGTCAGCAGGGACATCAGGGCATCAGGCATGGCGGCTCTCCAGAGCGACACAGGTATGGAAGACATCATGGGCGCTTGCGTTGCAAACTGCACCTTGCACCGCTGGATTGGCAGCGCCATTCCGTGGCTTCGTTCACAGTTGGGGACCCGTGTTGTCGAGCCTTGATCCGCGCATCCACGCCGTAGACCCTGCCCCATCCGGCGGGGACCTGCCGCCCTTGATCGAACTGGACCGCGCCAGCGTGATGCGCGGCCAGGTGAAGGTCCTGCACGGGCTGAGCCTGCGCATCGCGCAGGGCCAGCACACCGCCCTGCTCGGCCCCAATGGCTGTGGCAAGTCCACCTTCATCAAGCTGATCACCCGCGAGCTGTATCCGCTCGCGCAGGCCGACGGCACGGTGGCGGTGAAGGTGCTGGGGCAGAACCGCTGGCAGGTCGACCGGCTGCGTTCGCAGCTGGGCATCGTCACTGGCGACCTCAGCAGCAATCTGGCCGACATGCCGGGGCTGACGGTGGAGCAGGCAGTGCTGTCGGGGTTCTTCGCCAGCTACATGGTGCCGGCCTTCCGCGAGGTCACCGCCGACATGCGCGTGCGGGTGGGCGAGACCCTGGCGATGACCGGTGCGTCGGGCCTGCGTGAGCGTGCCTACGCCGAACTGTCGGCCGGCGAGACCCGCCGCGTGCTGATCGCCCGTGCGCTGGTCAACCGGCCGCAGGCGCTGCTGCTGGATGAACCCTCCACCGGGCTGGACCTGGTGGCCCGCCAGCAGTTGATCGCCACCATGCGCGTGCTCGCCCAGCAGGGCATCACCCTGGTGCTGGTCACCCACCACATCGAGGAAGTGATTCCCGAGATCGAGCGGGTGGTGCTGCTGCGCGACGGCCGCGTGCTGGCCGATGGCGCGCGCGCCGAGCTGCTGCGCGACGAACCGCTGTCGGCCGTGTTCGGCGGCGCGATCACGGTGGTGGAACAGGAAGGACGGCTGACCGCGTACGCGGGGTGATCGACATGCCACTGTAGAGCCGAGCCTATGCTCGGCTGCTCTTGGCCGCGGGAACGGCAGCCGAGCATAGGCTCGGCTCTACAGAAGACGGTGCAGCGGGCCGGACATCCGGCCCGCCACGCCCTGCTTCAGAACCGCAACGCCAGCGCGCGCGACTCGATCGGTGCCATCCGGCTCTGGTCCTGCAGCTGCAGGTCGCGCAGTTCATACGGCGCACCGAAGCCGGCAGGCAACGCGGCCTGGTCGAACGGCAGCACCAGCGCGCCGCGGCCCGGGCCATCGAACCACGCTGCGGCATGGGCCTGCGCCACCGGCTGCAACTGGCCGTTGGCTGCGGTGGCATACAGCGTGCCGCGCGCCTCGTAGCGGCCAGCGGCGGCCACCTGCAGCGGCAGGCTGACCCGGCGGCTGCCCGGATCGGGCATGGCCTCGCCAGCGAAGCGGGCGGTCGGCCTGGCCACCGCGAAGGCAACCTTGCCATCGCGCAGCACGCCGTCGGCCTGGGCGAACACCTGCAGCTCCCACAGGCCCTGTGCGTTGCTGGCCTCGGCTGGAATCCTCACCTGTGCACGCAGGCTGCCATCGGTGGTGCGCAGCAGCCGCTGCGGCCAGCTGCGGCCATCGGGTGCAACCAGCAGCGCTTCACCGCCAAGGCTGCCGCGCCGTGTGCGCAACGTCGCCGCGCTGGCCCCGTCTTCCAGCAGACGCGCCTGCAGTTGCACGTTGCCACCGGCCAGCACCTGCGCTTGGCTGGCCTGTACTTCCAACCGCAGCGGGCTGTTGGGCTCCAGCACCTGCACCACGTAGCGGCCCTGCGCCTGCGCGCTCTGCAACCGGTAAGCGCCAGCTGCGCTGGTGGTACCGGTGCGCAGCATGCTGCTGCCATCGCTGACCGGCATGCCCGCATTCTGCAGCTGGCGTGCATCGACACTGCGCGCAACGCTGCTGCGCCCCGCCGGATCACGCACCTGCAGCGCGCTGGCCGGCAGCGCGCGGGCACCCGGCGCCGGGCTGAGCTGGATCACCGCATCGGGTGCGCTCAGTGGCAGTTCCAGGCCGCGCTGCAGCTCGGCACCGTCGACCTGCTGCCAGTAGCTGCGGCTGATCGCGGCCTGGGGGCCGGGGGCCTGCAGTGGTTGCGCCGGGTCCAGCGCCCAGGCGAAGGCCAGCGGCGCGTGCTCGCTTTCGTCGGCCGGCAGCGGCGCGGCAACCAGGCCGGCGGGAATCTGGTCGCCAGCGGCGACGCGCAGCGGCTGCGCGGCCTGCGCCGATGCGGTGGAAAGGACCGCAAACACGGCGGTAGCCAGCAAGGTGGAATGGATCGTCATGGTCATCTCCCTCACTGGGTCAGGTCGTTGCGCAGGATGCTGCCGAGGCCGAAGCACTCGCGGCGGCTCTGGTTGTGGCTGAGCGGCTCGGCGCCCTGGGTGCGCGCCTTGTCGGTGAACCACAGGGTGCCGGCCGCCTTCTGGCTGCTGCATTCCAGGAAACCGTCCGAGCACGACGACAGCCAGTTCTGGGTGAACTCCAGGCCGACGTTGGCGGCATAGCCACCGCAGTAGCTGTTGCTGTCCCACACCGCCGATTCGACATCGCTGCCGACCACGGCGCGGAACGGCTTGGGCAGGGCCGGGCGGCCGGCGGTGCCGTACAGGTTCTGCGCGTTGTAGGTGGCCATGTGTCCCACCTGCTGCATGCGCACGGCATCGCTCTTGTAGCCCAGCAACCAGCCCAGCGAGGTTTCGAAGGTATTGCCGTTGAGCACGGCGTCGGCCAGCGGCGTACCTGCCGACGAGGGCGCCAGCGCAGTGACCTTGCGCACCCGGTTGATGATCTTCGGGTAGCGGCTGTCGTAGGTGGGGTTGGACAGGATCCAGCGCATCACGTTGCCGCCGTTGGAGTGGGTGATCACCACCAGCTGGGTGATGCCACGGCTGTCGATGAAGCCGGTGAGCTGGTTGGCCAGGCAACCGGCCGCTTCCGGCTTCCACATGTACTGGGTGAAGTCGCAGTTGATAACCACGTAGTTGCTGCTGTTCGGCAGGCCCTGGCGGACGGTGTCGATGATCGCCGGCTGCCAGTAGTCCTGCGTGGCATTGGTCTGCGCGCCGGTGCCATGCACGAAGGCCACGCCGTAGACGTCGGCGGCCTGCGCCGGGGCGGTCGCCAGCCCCAGAACCAGGGCCAGAACGGTACTTCCTGTTGCGGTGCTGCGCATCGCTTCTCTCCCTTTCAGCGGATCCCCCCGGCCCGGCTGTGACCTGATGCTCATGGCGGCAGCGCGTGAAAGTCCGTGCGCTGCGCCCGGATTCAGGAGATTGCCGACAATTGATGACTGTTTTCATCGCCCAGCGTCTGACCATGCCGGGTCTGGCCGTATGACTGATGGACGCTGCGGCCGGCAATCGAGGCTGCGATCATGGCCAGCGAGTTCCCAGCCCGAGTCTGCCCATGTCGTCGATCCTCCCCCCTGCCCGTCCGTTGCTCGGCCTGGCAATCGCGCTGTCGCTGGCCGGCTGTGCCGCCACCGCCAGCAAGCCGACCGCGGTCGAAGCCAACATCACCACCAAGGCCGTGGGCTACCTGGACAAGACCGCAGTGCCGGCCAGCATCGATCTAGTGCCTGCGCCACCGGCCGCCGGCTCGGCCGCCTTCGCGCTGGATGAGCAGGTCAGCCGCGAGGCACGTGCGCTGCGCGGCAGCCCGCGTTTCGCCCAGGCAAGTGTCGATGCCGAACTGGGCTTCCCGGAAGGCGCCAACCACTTTTCCTGCGCCGCCGACATCGACGTCGATGCAGTGAAGACCCCGGCCCTGTACCGCCTGCTGGAGCGCAGCCGCATCGACGCCAGTGCTGCCACCAAGGCCGCCAAGAACACGTACCAGCGCCCGCGTCCGTTCATGGTCAACGGCGAGCCGACCTGCTCGCCGAAGGATGAGGAGGGTCTGCGCAGCAACGGTTCCTACCCGTCCGGCCACACCTCGATCGGCTGGGCATGGGCATTGATCCTGTCGGAGATCGCACCGGACCGCGCCGATGCCATCCAGGCACGTGGCCGCAACTACGGCGAGAGCCGCCTGGTGTGCAACGTGCACTGGCAGAGTGACATCCTCGAAGGCCGCTTCATGGGCGCAACCGCCGTTGCCCGCCTGCATGACAACGCCGCGTTCAACAAGGATCTGCTGGCCGCACGCAGGGAAATCGCTGCCGCGCGCAAGGCCGGCCTGCATTCCAGCCGTGACTGCGCCACCGAAAACGCGGTGCTGAAGGTGCGCCCGCAGAGCGCGCTGTAAGCCATGCCTCTGTAGAGCCGAGCCATGCTCGGCTCAGAGCAGCCGAGCGCAGGCTCGGCTCTACAGGAAGCAAAAAACAGAAGGGCCGGCGTTGCGCCGGCCCTTCTTCATTGCATTACCGCAGCAACCGCATCAGAACTTCGCGGTGAACTCCACGCCCCAGGTACGCGGCTCGTTGAGGAAGCCGGTCAGGTTGTTGAAGTCGATCGCGCCGACCACGCGGGTCTGGTTGGTCAGGTTGCGGCCGAACACGGCCACGTCGTACTGGCCGTAATCCCAGTTGTAGCCCAGGCGCAGGCCACCTTCCAGCGAGCTGCGGCCACGGAACTCCGGCGACTCGTAGATGAAGAAGTTGACCGCGCTGCGGTAGGCCCAGTCGGTGTAGGCATACAGCTCGCTGCCATCGCTGAGCGGGAAGCCCACGCGCAGGGTTGCGTTGTGGATCCACTTCGGCGCCTGCGGCAGCGGATTGCCGTTGACCAGGGCGTAGGTGCCGCCATTGATGATCGTGGTCGGGTCGGTGATGGTGCAGCCGCCACCGCAGACCGCCACCGCCAGGTTCTTGTCCTTGATCTCGGTGTCGTTGTAGCTGCTGCCGAAGGTCAGCAGGACGTTGTCGGCCAGATAGGCCTCCAGGTCCAGCTCGACGCCCTGGCCGATGGTCTTGTCGGCGTTGAGCAGGGTGGCGGTGTTGTTGGTGCCGCCGACGGCGATCAGCTGCTGTCCGTCCACGTCGTAGCGGAACACGCTGAAGCCCAGGCGCGCGCGACGCTCGAACAGGTCGGCCTTGATGCCCGCTTCGTACGAAATCACCTTCTCCGAATCGGCCTGCGACAGACCCGGCGCAAACGCCAGTCGACCCTGGATCGACGGTGCGCGGAAGCCCTTGGCCACGCGTGCATAGGCATTGACGTTGTCGGTCAGCTTGTACACGCCGCTGACATCCCAGCTGACGTCGTTGACGTCGGTGTTGGCCAGGTACGGGCCACTGACCGGGGTACCGAACGGCACGGCCTGCAGCACGCTGGCGCTGAAGTCCTTCTTGTCCTGCGTGTAGCGCACACCGGCACGCAGCTTGAAGCGGTCGGTGACATCGAAGTCGCCCGAAGCGAACACCGCCCACGCCTTGTTGCGCTGCTGCTGCACCACGTGGCCGGTCTGCGGATTGCCCGGCGTCAGCGAGTCATAGTTGAAGTTGTTGATGGTGACGTCTTCATCGAAGTAGAAGACGCCGGCCTGCCAGTCGAAGCGGCCCCATTCGTTGGATTCCACGCGGAATTCCTGGGTCCACTGGCGGTGGTGCGGCAGGCCGTCGGCCGACTCGGACGAGAACGGAATCAGGCCCGGGCCGGAGTTGCCCGCGCCGAGGAACGCTGCGCCGTAGCCACCGTCGATGTCGCCACGGTTGAGCGATTCGGCGGTCTCATAGCCGGTGATCGAATGCAGGGTCACCGAACCGAGGTTCCACTGCAGGCGCGCGCTGCCGCCCCAGGTTTCCAGGTCGGAGAAATTGACGCCGTCGTTGGCGACCTTGTCGCGGTCGAAGTTCTCGACCAGCGCGTTGCCGCCCTTCTCGATGATGTTGGCGCGGAACAGGCGGGCGGTGCCGTTGAGCTTGCGCTTGTGCAGGTTGAACAGCGCTTCGAAATCATCGCCTTCGTACAGGAACTGCACGCGGCCGGCGGCTTCGTCATAGCCTTCGAAGCCGCTGTTGGGCGCACCGGCACGGGTGTTGTCGACCCAGTCGTCGCGACGCTGGTAGATGGCCGACACGCGTGCGGACCAGCGGTCGGTCAGCGGGCCGCCGTAGGCGCCCTGCACATTCCAGCTGTTGTAGGTGCCATAGCCCACGCGCACGTAGCCATCGGCATCCTGCGACGGACGCGCCGAATCGAACTTGACCACGCCGGCCGGGGTGTTGCGCCCGAACAGGGTGCCCTGCGGACCGCGCAGCACTTCCACACCGGCCAGGTCGAACAGCGGGAAGCCCTTCAGCAGCGGGCTTTCCTGCACCACATCGTCGTACACCAGCGAGACCGGCTGCGAAGCGTTGAGGTCGAAATCGGTGTTGCCCAGGCCGCGGATGTAGAAGCGCGGGAAGGCACGGCCGTAGGAAGACTCGATGTTGAGGCTCGGCACGCGCGCAGCAAGGAAGCGGATGTCATCGCCCGCCGAACCGAGCACGTCGAGCTTTTCGCCCTGGATCGCGCTGATCGCAACCGGTACGTCCTTGGCGTTCTCGACGCGACGCTGTGCAGTCACCTGCAGCGCATCGAGGGCGACCGGATCCTTGGCGGCGGGGGTTTCCTGGGCGGCTGCTACCAGCGGCAGCAGGGCGGAAAGAGCGACAACGAGCGGGCGCGCGACCGGAGAGCGGCCACGGGAAGTACGGGTCGGAGACATGGCGGTAGGCTGTGTTTGGAGGGGTGGTAAAACGGCGCTACCAGATAATTGTTGCAATACAGCACCTCCCCCGCAAATGCCGATCGTTCATGGCCGCCTCCCGCGCCGCCGGAAGCTGCCGCTAGACTCGGGGTTTTCCCCCGCAACGGACCTGCTGCGATGACCCAGTGGTACTTCCATGCTCCCGGCCAGGCCGACCGTGTCGGTCCGTTCGACGAGGAGGCCGCGCGCCGCTTCGCACAGGCCAATCCACGCGCGTTGGCCTGGTGCCAGGGCATGACAGGGTGGACACCGGTGTCCGAAATCGTCGGCCTGCAGCAGGCCGGCGCCGCGACGGCAGCGCCGCCGCCGATGCCCGCAGCCATGCCCGCAGCCATGCCCGCAGCCGCAACAGCATCAGCCGGCGGCCGTGCCGACCGCATCGATTTCCGCATCGTCGGCCATGAAATGCAGTTCGTGGAAATCGAACTGGACCCTGGCGAAGGTGCGGTGGCCGAGGCCGGCGCGTTGATGTTCAAGGACGCTTCGGTGCAGATGGATACCGTCTTCGGCGGCGGCGCACGCGGTGGCCAGGGCAGCGGTTTCATGGACAAGGTGATGGCCGCCGGCAAGCGCGTGCTGACCGGTGAGAGCCTGTTTGCCACCGTCTACACGCAGACCGGCCAGGGCCGCGGCAAGGTCGCCTTCGCCGCGCCCTATCCCGGCACGGTGCTGGCGATGAAGCTGGACCAGCACGGCGGTCGCCTGATCTGCCAGAAGGACAGCTTCCTGGCGGGTGCGCGCGGCGTGCAGATCGGCGTGCAGTTCCAGCGCAAGATCATGACCGGCCTGTTCGGCGGCGAAGGTTTCATCATGCAGAAGCTGGAAGGCGACGGCTGGGTGTTCATCCATGCTGGCGGCTGCGTGGTCGAGCGTGAGCTGGCCGCCGGCGAACGCCTGGATGTCGATACCGGCTGCATCGTCGCCTATCACCCGACCGTGGACATGGACGTGCGCCGGGTCAAAGGCATCCGAAGCGTGCTGTTCGGTGGCGAAGGCGTGTTCCTGGCCACCCTGACCGGGCCGGGCAAGGTCTGGCTGCAGTCGCTGCCGTTCTCGCGCCTGGCCGGGCGCATGTGGATGGCCGCGCCGCAGGGCGGCGGCAAGAGCCGCGGCGAGAGTTCGCTGCTGGGCTGAGCGGGCCGGAGGCTGGACACCGCGCCGGTTCTGACCGCGGGATATCGGTAGGTGCCGACCTTGGTCGGCACTGGATTGTGCAAGCGCCGGCCAAGGTCGGCATCTACCGCCAGCATTTCATGAATGGGGAGTCGCCCCACCCTGCCCGCTCCGCCTCGCCTTCGGTATGCTGGCGCCCTTTCCTGAATCCGGCGCCGCGAGCGCACTGCCGATGAGCCTGTTCCGCCCCCGTGTGCTGCTGTCCGTCGCCCTGCTCGGCCTGCTGGCCGGCTGCGGTGGTGAAGAGGTCCGCCCCACCCCGCCCGCGCAGCCCACCCTGGTGCCGCAGGCCAAGCCGGTGAAGATCGGCATCGCGCTCGGCGGCGGCGCGGCCAAGGGTTTTGCGCATATCGGCGTGATCAAGATGCTCGAGGCCAACGGCTTCGAACCGGTGGTGGTGTCCGGCACCAGTGCCGGCAGCGTGGTCGGCGCCCTGTATGCCAGCGGCATGGATGCCTTCCAGATGCAGAGCAAGGCGGTGGCGCTGGATGAAGCCAGCATCCGCGACGTACGCCTGTTCTCCGGTGGCCTGGTGCAGGGCCAGAAGCTGCAGGACTACGTCAACGAACAGGTGGCCAACCGCCCGGCCGAGCGCCTGAAGAAACCGTTCGCTGCCGTCGCCACCCAGCTGGAAACGGGTGAGCGCTCGATCTTCGTGCGCGGCAACGTCGGCCAGGCGGTGCGCGCTTCCAGCAGCATCCCCGGGGTGTTCGAGCCGGTGAAGATCGGTGGCCGCAACTACATCGACGGCGGCGTGGTCAGCCCGGTGCCGGTGGACGCCGCACGCCAGCTCGGCGCCGAGTTCGTGATCGCCGTGGACATCTCCAGCAAGGCCAGCGGCAAGGCGCCGACCGGCATGCTCGGCATCGTCAACCAGTCGATCTCGATCATGGGCCAGCGCCTGGGCGAGCAGGAACTGGCACGCGCGGACATCGTGATCCGGCCGAAGGTGCTGGACATCGGCGCTGCCGATTTCAGCCAGCGTGGCACTGCCATCCTGGAAGGCGAGAAGGCCGCGATGGCGGCGATGCCGCAGATCCGCGCCAAGATCCAGCAGCTGCAGAAGGCCCGCGCCGCCGCATTGGCGCCGGCACCGGTGGCTGCGCCGAAGTGCGACGAACCTTCGCGCCTGGGCAAGCTGATGGGCCGCAAGGAAAAGTGCTGAAGCGCGCCGCTTGATCGACCGTGGCGCTCAGCGCCGCAGCGGTGGGTAGCCACTGGCCAGGCGTCGCTGCCGGCGCCGCTCATCGACCGCCCGGTCATGCCGCTGTGCGCTCAGCTGCAACTGTTCCATCGCGTCGCCCGGCAGCCACAGCTGCTGCTGGGCACGGGTGATCGCCACATAGGCGGCGCGCACCGGGCTGTGCAGCGCGCGCGCATCATGGCCGCTGTCGAAACAGCACGGCGCCATGGACACCGTGGCGAACTGCAGGTTCTTGGCATGCTGGGCCAGGCACAGCACGATGCTGGCCTCGCCCGCATCGACCAGCTGCCCGAGCAGGCGCTGCAACGCTGCAGCATCGAAGCCACCGGCAAACAGCGCGGGGATATCCGCCTGTCCACGCTTGGCGCAGACCTGCACGAAGCTTTCCCAGCGTTGCCCCGGGCCGCCACCGGCGGCGCTGCGCCATGCGTCGATCGGACCATCCACCTCTTTCAACAGCGCCTGCCGCGATGCCGGGTGCAGATGCACGCGCGCGCCGCGGGCAACCAGCTGGTTGGCTTCCAGCAGCATTCGCCACAGGCTGCCGTACACGCGGGCGCCGGTGCTGGGTACCACCGACCAGTCGTCATAGCGGCGCAGGCCGGTGGCGCGGTCGCTGGCCCCCATGAACGGTGCCGGCTCGCCGAGATCGTCCAGCGCCAACGACTGGTTGACCAGCGCATCGACCTGGCGCCCCTGGCGCACCGACTGGTGCATCTCCAGCGTTTTCGCCGATGACCAGCGCTGTACGCGTCCGCTCAACCGCTGATGCGGATCGCCCAGGCTGACCACGCCGGGCGCGTGGGTAGCCAGCAGCTGTTTCCATGCCGGGCTGAGATCGTGTGCCTCATCGACCAGCACCATGCCCAGCGACACCGGCAGCGGCACGCCACGCAGCGCCAGCCATTTGCCGATATGCCCGGCATCCAGGCGCAGGCAGCCGCCCTTCTGAACGACCGCATCGAACATGCAGCGCCAGACGAACTCCGCCGCCGCGATGAACGGCGTGGCTTCCAGCTGCGCTGCGGCCAGCGAGCGCTGGAAATGCCAGGCCTGCAGGTTCGGCGCTGACGATGCGCACCAGCGGTTGATGGCGTCCAGGGCGATCATCAGCACCTGGTCCGGCCGGCGCGTGCCGATGGCTGGCAAGCCGAGGCGGGCAGCCGCTTCGCGCAGGGTCAGCGTGCTCTGCCGGTAGGTCGGTACGAAGCCGCCGGTCAGGCCGTTGGCGGCAGCGTGGCGGGCGATCGCGTTGGCGAACTCGATCTGGGTCAGCAGGCGCGTGCCGGCGTCAGCCGGCAGCCGCGCGCGGAATGCCTCGACCTGGCCACGCGTGGGCGCCACGTAGGCGTAGCGGCCTGGGCGTGCCTGCAGCAGTGCCAGCACCAGATGGCCCTTGCCGGTGCCGGCATAGGCCTGCAGGTCGATCAGCTCATCGGGATTGGCCGCGATCGCGCGCAGCACGCGTGCCTGTTCGGAGGTGAACAGGCCGTTGTGCTGGGTCGCGTGCGTTGTCTGTTCGTCATCGCCGGCGTCTTCGTCATCGCCTTCGGCGAGCGATGTCGCCGGGAAATGGATGGTGTGCTCTTCCAGGGTGATCCTGCAGGCCGCCTGGAAGTCTGCGCCGGGATATGCGTGCGGCGACACGGCCAGCACCGCCTCCATCACTTCGTCCGGTGCCAGCAGCACGTCCTGCGCGGCCAGCACGCCCAGCCAGGCCTCCAGCGCACGCGCGTCCTGTCCTGCAGCGGCCGCCAGCTGCGCCTGCGCAGCATGGCCATCATCCGCAGCGAACAACGCACAGGCATCGTGCAGCACGCGCTGCAGCTGGGCGGCCGGTTGCTTCTGCCGGCGACACAGCATGGCCACCAGCAGGCCGGCCTGCTCCAGCGGGGTGTCCGGCGGCGTACCGTCGGTCAGGTGCCGCAGCAGGCTCTGCTCGCGCAGCGGAAGGAACACCAGGGAAGACGTCGAGGATGGGGTATCAGACATGCCGGAGCCAGAAGGAATCACTGCGCTGCCTGCATGTTGACGGCCGCCGCGGGGCACGATGCTCGGCCAGTGCACGCGCGCCGTCAAACATCACGGCGCCCCGCTCATTCAAGCTGCGACAACGGCAATGCCTGGAAACCCTTCACCGTGCGCAGCACGAAGCTGGAATTGGCGTCGGCCACGCCACCGGCGTTGAGCAGCCTGTCCAGCAGGAAACGCGAGAAGTGCTCCAGATCGCGCACATAGACATGCAGCAGGTAGTCCATGTCGCCGGTCAGGGCGTGGCAGGCCACCACTTCATCCCAGGCCTGCACGCTGTCGACGAAGTGCCCGATCGCGGCCTGGTCATGCTTTTCCAGCTGCACGCGCACGAAGGCCTGCAGCCCCAGGCCGAGCCGGCGCGGCTCCAGGCGCGCGCCATAGCCGACGATCACCCCTTCGCTTTCCAGCCGCTGCAGGCGACGCAGGCAGGCCGACGGCGACAGGTTCACCCGGGCCGCCAGCTCGGCGTTGGTGGCGCGACCATCACGCTGGATTTCGGCCAGCAGACGTATATCCGTGCGATCGAACTGGACTTCTCCGGCCATTGTTGCCCCGCAACATGGTGAGTACGCAATGATATTGCGCCAAGGCGGCTGATCCGCGCAACTTTTGCAACCCTGTTGCGCGCCCCCTGCCCTAGCATCAACGGTATCCCGTCAAGGAGTCTTCCATGGACCTCGCCCAGCCCCGCCGCGTCGAACACCAGCAGACCGACAAGGGCTACGTGCCGGTGTACACCACCGCGCTCGTCGAGCAGCCGTGGGACACCTATACCGCCGACGACCACGCCACCTGGAGCACGCTGTACCAGCGCCAGCGCGAGCTGCTGGTCGGCCGCGCCTGCCAGGAATTCCTGGATGCGCAGGACGAGATGGGCATGAGCGCGCACATGATCCCGCGCTTCGACCAGCTCAACGAAGTACTCGGTGCGGCCACCGGTTGGACACTGGTGGGCGTGGAAGGCCTGCTGCCGGAGCTGGATTTCTTCGATCACCTGGCCAATCGCCGTTTCCCGGTCACCTGGTGGATCCGTCGCCCCGACCAGATCGACTACATCGCCGAACCGGATCTGTTCCACGACCTGTTCGGCCACGTGCCGCTGCTGATGAACCCGGTGTTCGCCAACTACATGGAGGCGTACGGCCGTGGTGGCGTCAAAGCGCACGCGATCGGCCCCGAGGCGCTGCAGAACCTGACCCGCCTGTACTGGTACACGGTGGAGTTCGGCCTGATCGACACGCCCGAAGGCATGCGCATCTACGGTGCCGGCATCGTCTCGTCGAAGGGCGAATCGCTGTACTCGCTGGAGTCGGCGGCACCGAACCGCATCGGTTTCGACCTGCAGCGGATCATGCGCACGCGCTACCGCATCGACACGTTCCAGAAGACCTACTTCGTCATCGACAGCTTCGAACAGCTGATGCAGGCGACGTCGCCGGACTTCACCCCGATCTACGCCGCGCTGGCCGACCAGGCGCACCTGCCGGCCGGCGATGTGCAGGACGACGACCGCGTGTTCCAGGCCGGTACGGGCGAAGGCTGGGCTGATGGTGGGGATGTGTGAGTAGGCAGCAGAGGTCTGGCTGAACTTCAAAAGCGTCTGCAGCTTTTGAAGTTTAAGGGGCCTGGTTCAGGCCTCCGGTATCCTGCAGGCCATGACCGATGTGTTTACCGACCTGCGGGTTACCGACGTTGCCTTCAACGACGACTTCGTCCTGTTGACCCTGGCCGATGGCCGCCACACCCGGCAGCCGCTGCGCTGGGCGCCAGCCCTGTTCGAAGCCAATGCCGAACAACGTGCGCAGTGGGTCACCACCGCCGACGGACTGGGCGTGAACTGGCCGGCGCTGCTGCCGGCGCAGGAGCGCGGCGTGGTCGATGTTCCGAACCAGGTGTGGGATGACCGCTATGAAGCCGCCCTCGCCCGCCTGCAATCGCATGCCTGGTCGCTCGATGCGCTGTCTGACGAAGACCAGCAGCTGGTCGCGCTGTGGCGCATGGAAGCAGACATAAACAACGGCGGCTTCATGCAGTTCCTGTGCAACTGGGGCGACCCCACCTGCCAGCTGGCGCTGCGCGCATTGCAGGCGATGGGCGCAACACAGACGCACACGATCCTGGCGGGCATGCGCGGGCTGCTGGATCGTCTGGAAGACGACCCGGCGATCAAGGAACTGACCGACCTGTACGGCGCGATGAGCGAAGACGAGCAGCAGGCGCTGGAGGCGTTCGAGGACGACTACTACGCCCGCCCGGAAGACCTTGCGCGATTGGGCCTGAAGCATTTCGGCGCGGAACCGTTGTAGAGCCAAGCCGAGCATGGGCTCGGCTCTACAGATAAGCGCAGACCCGTGTAGAGCCGAGCCCACGCTCGGCTGCTTTTCAGCTACCGCGGATACGCCAGCAGCACCACCAGATCCTCTTCGCCCACCTGTTGCAGCGCATGCGTGCTGCCCGTGCGGGTCAGCAGCGCATGGCCGGCTTGCACATCATGCTGCTTCCCATCCAGCACGTAACTGCCCCGCCCGCTCACGATGTAATAGATCTCGTCCTTGTGCTGCGGGTGCAGGCCGATGCCCGCGCCCTTGTGCAGCACACGCTTGCGCAGCACGAATGGCAGGCCCTGCGCATCGGCGAAGAACGGATACGCCGTGGTCGGCCCGGCGCCGCCGTGCGGGCCCGCTTGCGCGCGCGCCAGCGTGTCTTCGTGCACCACCTGCGAGCGTCGCGCAGGATCGCCGCCCTGCCCTGCACCCATCACATCGCAGTCGATGTCGCGTACCAGCGCCGGTTGCAGCGTCGGTAACACCTGCACCGCCTCGCGCAGCACCAGGCACGCCACCGCAGTGGCACCGGCCGCGCTGAAGTGCGTGCCATCGGCCTTGTTCTGCTCCGGCACGAACAGGAAGTACGGGCGTGCGCCCTGCTCGCCCAGCGCGCGGATCCATCGTGTGCTGCGGTCGTTGAGGTCGATCAGCGCGACGTGTTCGCGTGCGGCCAGCTGCTGCATCGCCAGCGTGTAGCGTGCGTGCGTATCCAGCAGCGAACCGAAGTCGTACAGCAGCCGCGCCACCGGCGTGACCAGCACCGGTGTGGCGCCCTTGTCACGCGCCACCTGCACGTAACGCATCAGCAGCTGTGGATAGTCGCTGTCCGGGTCGGTGTAGCGCGTGGGATCTTCAAACTTCGCGTCGTTGTGGCCGAACTGGATCAGCAACACATCGCCACGACGTAGTTCGGCGGCAATCGCATCCAGGCGCCCTTCGTCGATGAAGCTGCGCGTGCTGCGCCCGCCCTTGGCGTGGTTGTGCACTTCGAAACGCGCCGGGTCCAGATAGCTCTGCAGCATCTGTCCCCAGCCGGCCTGCGGCGCGCGATCGGGGCCGTATTCGGCAGCGGTGGAATCACCGGCAATGAACAGCCGCACCGGCGCTGCATTCGCGGCGGTGCTCGACAGCAACAGCAGCCACAACAGCTTCCACATGGCCGGGCCCTGGTAGTGCCGAGCCATGCTCGGCTGCTTTTCGATCAGAGTGCACGAGGTCGCGCGCTGCGCGACAGCCGAGCATGGGCTCGGCTCTACAGATCCGTGCGCGTCAGCGCGCCAACCAGCCACCATCGACCGGCAGCACTGCGCCGTTGACGTAGTCCGACGCCGACGAGGCCAGGAACACCGCCGCACCGGCCAGATCTTCCGGGTTGCCCCAGCGACCGGCCGGAATGCGCTCCAGAATCGCCTTGTTGCGGTCTGCATCGGCGCGCAGCGCGGCGGTGTTGTCAGTAGCCATGTAGCCCGGCGCGATCGCGTTGATGTTCACGCCCTTGCCAGCCCACTCGTTGGCCAGCAAGCGGGTGATGCCGGCGATGCCGCTCTTGCTGGCGGTGTACGACGGCACGCGGACGCCGCCCTGGAACGACAGCATCGAGGCGATGTTGATGATCTTGCCGCTGCCCTGGGCGATGAAATGGCGGCCGGCGGCCTGCGAGATGAAGAAGGCGGACTTGATGTTGACGTTCATAACGTCGTCCCAGTCCTGCTCGCTGAAGTCCACTGCATCGGCGCGACGGATCAGGCCGGCGTTGTTGACCAGGATGTCCAGCCTGCCGAGGCCCTCGATGGTTTCGCGCACCACGCGCTCGACCGGCTCGATGCTGATCAGGTTGGCTTCTATAGCCAGGCAGCGGCGGCCCAGCGCGGTGATCTTCTCGATGGTTTCAGTGGGCGGGGCGATGCCGGCCACCGCGACATTGGCGCCGGCGGCAGCCAGTGCCACCGCGATACCCTGGCCCAGGCCGGTATTGCCACCGGTTACCAGAGCGACTTTTCCTTCCAGGCTGAAGGGATTGGTCATTGCGTATGCGTTCCTTGGTAGAGGCGTGCGTGATGCAGGCAAGCGACCACCGCACAGCGTGCGCGGTGGCCTGTCAGTGCTTACTTGAGCTGGCAGATGTCCAGCACGTGCATGTCGGTGTAATCCAGGTTCTCGCCACCCATCGCCCAGATGAAGGCGTAGTTGCTGGTACCGGCACCCATGTGGATCGACCACGGCGGCGATACCACCGCTTCGTTGTTCTGGATGACGATGTGGCGCTGTGCGTCCGGCTCGCCCATGAAGTGGTAGACGCGGTCGCTGTCGCCCAGGTCGAAGTAGAAGTAGACCTCGCTGCGGCGGTCGTGCAGGTGCGGCGGCATGGTGTTCCACACGCTGCCCGGCTTGAGCACGGTCAGGCCCAGCAGCAGCTGCGAGGACTGGCAGGTGGCCGGCACGATGTACTGGTAGATGGTGCGCTCGTTGCTGGTTTCCAGCGCGCCGCGATCGAGTGCAACCGCGTCCTTGATCGACAGCTGCTTGGTTTCAAAGCGCGCATGGGCCGGGGTCGAGGCCAGGTAGAACTGCGCCGGGTTGGCGGCATCCTGCGAAGCGAAGACGACGTCCTTGCTTCCCATCGCCACGTACAGGCCATCCTTCGGCCCCAGCGTGTACACGGTGCCATCGACGGTGACCGTACCGGTGCCGCTGCCGACGTTGATGATGCCCAGCTCTCGGCGCTCCAGGAACGGATGGCCGGCGGCGGAGGCCGGTTCGGTCTGCGCGGGCAGGGCCAGCGGGCCGTTGACCGGCGCGGCGCCGCCCAGCACGAAGCGCTCGTAGTGGGTGTACTTCAGGGTCACCGCATCGGCGTTGAACAGGCCATCGAGCAGGTACAGCTCGCGCAGCTGATCGTTGCTGGCGCCCTTGATGGCATCGGGATGGGTGGCGTAATGGGTCTTGCAGTACATGGCTTCTCCAGAGCAGGGGGCGGGCCGATGGTTCGGCCCCGGCACGGTTCACGGTCGATTCTAGCCAGACAGGAAACCGGTGTCATTTTGCGCCGCACGATACCGGTCAGACGGCATCGGCGGGGTGGGGCGGGTTGAAAGGTGTCGCGAGCAAGCTGGCGACCTACCGGACTGATTCTTCTGGACGCGTCGCAAGCAAGCTGGCGACCTACAGGATTGATCCCTGCGGGATCAATCCTCTGGCGGTTGGCAGGAATCGCGCACGATCAGGTGCGGACGCACGCTGGCGATCTGCAGCGCAGGCTGGCCATCGGGCTGGATCAGCATCGCCGCGGCGGTGCGGCCGGTATCGCGGGTATGCCGGCGCACCGAGGTCAGCGACGGCCACAGGCGCGAGGCCAGCGGGCTGTCGTCGTAGCCGACGATGGACAGCTGGCGCGGAATGTTGATGCCGGCGCGCAGCGCGACCTTGTAGACACCGGCCGCCATTTCATCGTTGCCGGTGAAGATGGCGGTCGGCCGACGCTTGCCCAGCAGCAGTTTCTCGGCGGCGGCCACACCGGATTCGAAGGTGTAGCCGGCCTCGATGATGCGATCCTTCGGCAGCTCGATGCCACGCTGCGACAGCGCCTCGATGAAGCCGGCGGTGCGTTCGTGCGCCGAGCGGTAGGCACTCGGGCCGGTTACCAGGGCGATATCGCGGTGGCCAAGCGAAAGCAGGTAGTCGGCCGCTTCGGCAGCACCATCGCGGTCGTGGGTGACCACCATCTGCGAGGTTTCATCCAGCGGCAGCGCCGCCACGCGGGTGAAGCGGCAGCCGATCTCGTCCAGCATGTCCGCCAGCGCCTGGTCTTCGGACGCACGCGGCACCAGGATCACCCCATGCAGCTTCTGCTGCTGGGCGAAGCGGCGCACGCCGTCGATGTAACCCGGGCTGCGACTGTCGCAGGGGTGCACCACCAGTTCGAAGCTGGAGCCACGCAGCGCATCCAGCGCGCCGTACTGCATGTCCACGATGTACTGCGCGGTGGGGTTGTCGTAGACCATGCCGATCAGGAACGAGCGGCGGAAGGCCAGGCCACGGGCCAGCGGGTCGGGGCTGTAACCGACCTCGCGCATCAATGCTTCCACCTTGTCGCGCGTGTCCTTGCGCACCAGCGGCGAGTTGTTGATGATCCTTGAAACCGTTTTCTTGGATACACCCGACAGTCGCGCGATGTCATTGATCGTGGCTGCCTTGCCCTTTGCCAATGCCGGCGTAGCGGCATCGTTCTTGTTGCGCACTGACATGTAGTGAACCCGATAAGCCTGGGGATTCCAGCGCGCGCTCAGTCCAGCGCGCGATAGCGGAAGCTGCGGAAGGTTACCGCACCGTTGCCGGCCGCATACAGCGCCGGTTTCAGTGCCAGGAACTTGCCGGCCACATTGTGATGGTAACCGGACACTTCCATCTGAACCGGATACTTCTGCCAGCGCTGGCCATCGGCGCTGGAGTGGATGGTGACGATGTGGCGGTTGTTGGTCACCCGCAGCCAGAGCCGGCCGCCCTTGGCACTGGCCGCCAGCCGGGTGGGGCGCTCCTCGCCGTAGCGGTGCATGACGAACTGCTCGCCATTGCTGCCCACGCCCACGTACAGGCGGTCGCTGTAGAACAGCAGGGCACCGCCGACCGCGCCGGGGGCGATCTCCATCTCCACCTCGAACTGGTACGCCGGGTCGCCGGCGATGGTGGTCAGTGGCGAGGCATCGCGCGGCGTGCTGCCCTTGCCCTGCAGCACCAGGCCGTCGCCGCTGAAGCGCAGGCGCCGGTATTCATCCACCGCCGGGTTGAAGAACGCCCACTGCGGGCCGAGCGTGCGGCCGTTGAAATCATCGGACAGGGCCATCCCGTGCGGCGTCAGCGCGCTGCCCGATGGCTTGCGCAGCGGCTGCCCGAGGTCCCCGCCCTTGGCCACGAACCAGCCATCGGCGGTCCACTCGATCGGCTCCAGCAGGGCCTGCCGGCCCAGCGTCCAGAAGCCGTTCTCGTAGCCGTGGTACATCATCCACCAGCGGCCGTCGGTGCCTTCGATCACCGTGGCATGACCCCGCGACCACCACGGTTCGGCGGCCGACTGCGTGCGCATGATCGGGTTGTTCGGCGCGTTCACCCAGGGGCCGTGGATCGAGCGCGAGCGCGCGGTGATCACCATGTGCCCGGTCGGTGGGCCGGCGGTGCCGCCCACCGCAGTGGTCATGTAGTACCAGCCATCGCGGAAATGGATCTTCGGGCCTTCCTGGGCGTAGGCCTCCACGTCCCAGCTTTCCGGGTAGCGCCAGCCGTCGTACACGTGCTTCGGCGTACCCACCACGCTCAGGCCGTCATCGGCCAGCTGCACATAGTCGCCGCCGCTGAGGAACAGGTAGCGCTTGCCGTCTTCACCCACCGCATGGCCGGGGTCGATGTAGCCCCCCAGGCCGATGTCGATCGGCGCGCTCCAGGGGCCCGTAATGTCATCGGCCCAGACCACGAAGTTGCTGCGGCGCTCACCGGTGCGCGCCGGGAAGTAGATGAAGTAGCGGCCGTGGTGCTTGACGATGTCCGGTGCCCAGATCGCCCCAACGTTCTGCGTGATCGCATGGCCGAGCGGCTGCCAGTTCACCAGGTCGCGCGAGTGCCAGATCGGCAGGCCGGGATAGGCGTCGAACGAGGACAGGGTGAGGTAGTAGTCCTCGCCGTCCTTCAGCACCGACGGATCGGGCCTGTCACCGGCCAGCACCGGGTTGAGGAAGGTGCCGTTGCCAAGGTCAGCCTGGCGCTGCTGCTCGATGCCGCGCTTCCACTGCGCGGGCGCGGGATCGGCAGCCAGTGCGGGCAGCGCAGCCAGCAGCAGGCCGAGCAGGGCAGTTGCAGCAGCGCGGTGCAGGGTCTGTGTCATGGGATCGGCTCCGGTCATCAGGCGCGCAGTGCGGTGGGCAGCCACAGCGACAGCGATGGGAAGAAGGTGACGATCAGCAGCACGCCCAGCGCGGCGAACCAGAACGGCCAGATCGTGCGCATGCTCTGGCCGACGCTGATCTTGCCGATGGCGGTGCCGATGAACAGCACCGAGCCCACCGGTGGGGTGACCAGGCCGAGGCCACCGGTCAGCACCAGCACCAGGCCGAAGTGGATCGGATCGATGCCATAGGCCTTGGCCACCGGCAGGAAGATCGGCGTACAGATCAGGATCATCGGTGCCAGGTCCATGAAGGTGCCCAGCAGCAACAGCATCACCACGATCATCAGCAGCACCATGAACTGGCTGTGCGCGAACGACTGCAGGAAGTCCACCGCCGCCGCCGGCACCTGCAGGTAGGCCAGCAGCCAGCCGAACACCGCCGCGGTGGCGATCACGAACAGGATCACGCCGGTGCTGCGTGCGGCATGGATGACGGTGTCGAAGAACTCGCGCCAGCGCAGTTGCCGGTACAGCACGGTGGTGACCAGCAGGGCGTAGACCACGGCGATGGCCGCGCTCTCCACCGCGGTGAAGATGCCGGCGCGGATACCCACGAAGATCAGCGCCACCAGGCCCAGGCCGGGCAGGGCGGAGACGATGCGCAGCAGTACCGCGCGCCAGCCCGGGAACACTTCCACGCCATAACCACGGCGACGCGCGACCACATAGCCGGTGATCATCAATGCCAGGGTCATCAGCAGCGCCGGCACGATGCCTGCAGCGAACAGGTCGGCGATCGACAGGCCACCACCGGCAGCGGCCGAGAACAGGATCAGGTTGTGCGATGGCGGCACCAGCAGCGCCACCAGCGCGGCGGTGATGCTGACGTTCACCGCGAAGTCGCGGTCGTAGCCGCGCTTGACCATCTGCGGAATCATCGTGCCACCCACGGCCGAAACATCGGCGATGGCCGAGCCGGACACGCCGCCGAAGAACAGCGAGGACAGGATCGACACCTGGCCCAGGCCGCCACGCATGCGCCCCACCAGCGATGACGCCAGGGCGATCAGGCGTTCGGAGATGCCGCCGCGCATCATGATCTCGCCAGCGAAGATGAACAGTGGAATGGCGATCAGCGAGGCCGAACCGGTGCCGGCGGAGATCTGCTGGACCAGCACGATGCTGGGGATGTCCAGGTAGAGCAGGGTAGCCAGCGCGGCGGCGGCCAGCGCGTAGGCCACCGGAACGCCCAGCAGCAGCAGTGCGGCGAAAACAGCGAACAGGATGGTGATGCCCATGGATCAACGATCTCCTTCAGCGTCGGCGTCGGCTGCCGTGGCCTGCAGCGCCTTCCACGCACGGTTCAGTGCGAACAGCAGCATCAGCGCACCGCCCGCTGCCAGCGGCAGGTAGTTGATGCTCTGCGGCAGGTTGGCGCCGGCGGTCTTGATGTCCATGCCATCGAGCAGCAGGTCGGCCGACCAGAACGCGATGAAGCCACCCAGCACGGCCACCACCAGTTGGGTGAACACATCCACCGCCCGGCGCAGGCCGGCACCCATGTAGGCGTGCAGCAGGAAGAAGCCGAAGTGGCGGTTGGTATGCACGCCGCAGGCCGCGCCCAGGCTCATCGCCGTGGCCAGCAGCAGCAGCGTCACCGGCTCGGTCCAGCTGGGCGAATCGTTGATCACATAGCGGGCAAACACCTGCCAGCCCTGCACCACCACCAGGCCCAGCAGCGCAGCCACGGCGATGTAGATGGCGATGTCGGCGATACGGTCCAGCAGGCGCTGGCCGGGGCCGGCGGCGGCAATCGTCGTCTCGGTCATGGCAGTGTCCTCAGGCGGCAGCGCGGATGCGGGCGACCAGCGCGGCCAGCTCGGGTTGCTGCAGGTAATGCTGCAGCAGCGGCTGGGCGGCGGCGCGGAACGCGGGAAGGTCCACCTCGTTGGCTTTCACGCCAGAGGCCAGCACCGCGCGGCGCGCGGCATCTTCGGAGGCATCCCACTGCGCGCGCATCACCTTCACCGAAGCGCGTGCGGTCTCCAGCAGCAGCTGGCGGTCGGCCGGCTGCAGGCGCTCGAAGCTGGCGCGCGACATCAGCAGCACGTCCGGCGCATACGAGTGATCGCTCTGCGACCAGTAATGCGCCGCCTCGAAATGGCGGCTGGAATGGAAGCTGCGCATGTTGTTCTCGGCACCGTCGATCATGTGCGTCTCCATGCCGGAGAACGTATCGCCCAGCGACATCGGCGTCGGGTTGGCGCCGAGCAGGCGCATCAGCTGGATGAAGATGTCCGAGGACGCCACGCGCAGTTTCAGCCCGTGCAGATCGCTGGGCTGCACGATGGGATGCTTGGTGTTGTAGAAGCAGCGCGCGCCGGAATCATAGATCGCCAGGCCGACCAGGTCGCGGCTCTCGAAACCCCGCAGCACCGCCTCGGCGATGCCGCCATCGAGTGCGGCGCGCTGGTGCGCCACCGACTCGAACACATACGGCAGGCACAGTGCCTGGGTCAGCGGAAATGCGTTGTTCAGCGCACCGGCATACACGCGGGTGATGTCGATGGCACCGAAACGGGCCATGTCGATCGCTTCCGATTCGCGACCGAGCTGGCCGGAATGGTATTGCCGCAGGCGCAGGCGACCGTTGCTTTCACGCTGCAGCGTTTCGCCGATCCACTTCACCGCGGTCACGGTGGGGTAGTCGGCCACATGCACATCAGTGGCGGTCAGCAGCTGGCCACCGTCGATGGCATCGGCGGGCCCGCGGCCACAGGCCGCGAGCATCGGGGTGGCCAGCGCAGCAGCGCCACCGGCCAGGAAGTGTCGTCGTGTGATCATCTGCGCCCTCCCGCGCGTGTTCACCGGATCGTGCGGCGGTTACCCGGCCGGCACGGCCCTGCAGGCAATCTCGCCGAAGCCGGCAAACCGCACCAGCGCCGTCTGTCCTGCGGTGATGTCATGGATGCCGGTGGCGTTGCCGGTGGCGATCAGGTCGCCGCGCCGCAACGGCCGGCCGCGCAGTGCCGAACGGGACAGCGCGAACGCGTACGCCGCGCGAAGGCCACCGGGCAGGCGGGTCGCTCCGCCGGTGCCGACCACCTCGCCTTCGATCAGGGTTTCGGCGCGCAGGTCGGTCTCGTCGCGGGCAGTCCAGTCGGCGATCTCCGGCCCCAGCACCAGACCGTTGTTGTTGCCGAAGTCGGACACCACCACGCGCGGGCCGAGCTCGTTGATCGTCGCCAGCGGGCTGCTGGCCACCTCCACGCCGATGTACAGGCGCGCCGGCAGCGCTTCAGCCTGCTCGGGTGACCAGTGCAGCTGCGCGGCTGGAGCGTCCTCCAACAGCTCCAGCACGTACTCCGCCTCGACCGCGCCGAAGCCGCCGACGAACACGGGGATGTCCACTGTTCCACCGGTAGCATTTTTCAGCTGACGCGAGAAAACCGGGCCCAGCAGACGGTCGTCGCCGGATGCATCGCGGCGCTCGGCGGCGATGTAGCCGACCTTCCAGCCGACCACGTGGTCATCCCAGCTGGCGATGGCCAGATCCTGCACCTGGTAGGCAGCCACCAGGTCAGGCGGGACAAGGCCCGGGAAGCCGGGCAGGGCCTGGCCGGCGCGGCGCGCGGTGGTGAAGGCGTGGGCGATCGCGGCCGCATCGTCCGGCGGCGGCGTCTGCCCATGTATGCCGTGTTCGTTGCTCAAGAACGGTCTCCCTCTGGCGTTGTTGCACTGCCCATCGACAGCGTCTGCAGGAGGTGTATATGGTAAACCGGTGTCATCGTGCAAGCCGCAGCGCATCACGAGCGCTTGTCGGTGACCTCAGCCACTCTGTTGCCTCCCCGTTGGAGCCCTGCCCACCATGCGTTTTACCCGTGTGCTGTTGTTGCTGACCGGCCTGCTGTTGGCCATCCCTGCGTCCGCCGTCGATGCGCCGCTGCGCGCGGGCGAGCGGCTGGGCAAGGAGCTGGCTGGTGAACAGATACCCCTGTGGCCGACCGGGCAGGTGCCCGGCGAGACCGGCACTGCGCGACCGGCACGCGTGGTCGAGCGCAGCGATGATCCGGCCCACCCTGATCGCTTCATCGACCAGGTCGATGCGCCCTACCTGCTGGTGCACACGCCGGCCCACGCCAACGGCCGCGCGCTGCTGGTGATTCCCGGTGGCGGCTACCAGCGCGTGGTGATCGACAAGGAAGACAGCGCGCTGGTGCCGGAGTGGGTGAACCGTGCCGGCTACACCCTGTTCGTGCTGCGCTACCGCCTGCCGCAGGCCGGCCGCGACCGCCAGGCGGCGCTGGCAGACGCACAGCGCGCACTGCGCGTGGTGCGCGACCAGGCCGCACGGCGCAAGCTGGATGCCGACAGCGTGTCGGTGATGGGCTTCTCCGCCGGTGGCCACGTCGCCGCACGGCTGGCCACCGGCTTCGATGCGGCCGTCTACCCGCCGCGCGATGCCATCGACCGCCTCAGCGCGCGCCCTGCACGTGCGGTGCTGGTGTATCCGGTGATCGACATGGGTCCGCATGCTCACAGCGGTTCACGCGGACGTCTGCTGGGCGAGCAGGCCGATGCGGCGCTGGCCGCGCGGTACTCGATGCAGCAGCACGTACGCGCGGACACGCCACCGACGCTGCTGATCCACGCCAACGACGACCGCGTGGTCAGCGTGCACAACAGCGAGGTGATGGCGCAGGCGCTGGCCAAGGCGGGCGTCGAGCACGAACTGCATCTGTTCGCCCACGGCGGCCATGGCTTCGGCATGCGCATGCCGCCTGATTCAACGCTGGCCGTGTGGCCGCTGCTGGCACAACGCTGGCTGCAGGCGACGGAGGCCGCACCTTGAACGCAGGGACGACCGACCTGCAGCGCCGTCGTTTCCTGCGCGACAGTGCACGCTGGGCGCTGGCCACCGCTACCCTCGCAGCACTTCCAGTATCTGCGATGCCTGGACCACGCGATGACACGCAGATCGTTGCGCGCGTCCGTGGCGGCCGCGTGCGTGGCCAGCGCGAGCACGGCGTGCACATGTTCCGTGGCCTGCGATATGGCGCCGACACTGCGGCCTACCGTTTCCAGCCGCCGCGCCGCGAGACAGGCTGGCGAGGCATCGCCGATGCCCTGGAATACGCCGCATCTGCGCCACAGTCGGGCACGGACGGTCCGGGCAGCGAAGATTGCCTGTTCCTCAACGTATGGACGCCAGCGCTCGGCGACGGCGGCAAGCGGCCGATCCTGGTGTACCTGCATGGCGGCGGCTTCAACAACGGTTCCGGCAGCGACCCGCTGTACGACGGCAGTGCGCTGTGCCGACGCGGCGACGTGGTGGTGGTCACCGTCAATCATCGCCTGAACACCTTCGGCTACCTGTACCTGGGCGCGCAGGGCGATCCGCGCTATGCGGCCTCCGGCAACGTCGGCCAGCTCGATCTGGTGCAGGCCCTGCAATGGGTGCGTGAGCACGCAGCGGTGTTCGGCGGCGATGCCGGCAACATCACCGTGTTCGGGCAGTCCGGTGGCGGCGCCAAGATCGCCACGCTGATGGCGATGCCCGCAGCGAAGGGGCTGTTCCAGCGCGCGTGGACGATGAGCGGGCAGCAGGTCACCGCGGCCGGCCCGCGTGCGGCGGCGCAACGCGCTTCGATTGCAATGGACGCCGTGGGCGCGCGCGACCTGCAGGCACTGCTGCGCTTGCCAGCAGCCGACCTGTTGGCCGCTACGCGCGCACGCGACCCCTCGCGGGTGGAAAGCAGCGCGCTGTACTTCGGCCCGGTGCTGGATGACGTGGTGCTGCCGGTGCATCCGTTCTGGCCACAGGCACCGGCGCAGTCCGCGTCGATTCCGATGGTGATCGGCAACACCCGCGATGAGACGCGCGCGTTTCTTGGCAACGACCCGGCCAACTTCACGCTGACCTGGGAGAGCCTGCCGGCGCAACTGCAGAAGCAGCAGTTCGTCGATCTTTTACCTTCGGTGGTGATCGCAGAATATCGACGCCTGTATCCGCACTACACGCCGTCAGAGGTGTTCTTCGCCGCCACTACGGCCGGTCGTTCATGGCGTGGTGCAGTGGAAGAACTGGAGGCCCGCGCCCGGCAGACATCGGGTGCAGCACCGACCTGGGCCTACCAGCTCGATTGGCCGTCACCGGTGGAAGAGGGACGTCTGCGCGCGTTCCACACGCTGGATATTCCGCTGGTGTTCGACAACGCAGGCCTGCCCGGTGCCCGCACCGGCGGCGGTGAAGACGTCATGGCACTGGCGGCGACGATGAGCGATGCCCTGATTGCGTTTGCGCGTTCCGGTGATCCGAATCACGCGGGAATGTCGCAATGGGCCCCCTATTCACTGCCACAACGGCAGACGATGCTGTTCGATCGACACAGCCGCATGGTTGACGATCCACGCGCGGGAGAGCGTGCGCTCTATGCAAAAGTGCCGTTCGTGCAGCGTGGCACGCAGTGATGACACCGCGATGCAAACATTCTGTTAACCCGCCTCGGCTAGAGTCGGTTCATGGAAGCGATGTTCACGCCACCGCCGTTTACCGGCCGCGAGCGCTTGATTGCAGGGATCGACGGCGCTGTCTGCCTGGTCGATCCGAAGGCGATCACCGATGCGCTGCAACGGGTGCTGCGTGAGGCCATCATCGATCCGCTGATCGAACTGCCCCCCTGCGTACGCCGTCCGGTGGATGGTCATTACGCACGCCGTGAACTGCACCGCAGCCCTACGCTGGGCTACAGCGTGATTGCGATGTGCTGGGGCCCGGGGCAGGGCACGCCACTGCACGACCACGATGCGATGTGGTGCGTGGAGGGGGTCTGGCAGGGCGAGTTGATCGTGACCCCGTATGCGCTGCTGGAACAGCGTGGCGAGCGTCACCGCTTCGCCGCGCAGGACACGCTGTACGGGCACCGCGGCAGCGCCGGCAGCCTGATTCCGCCGCACGAGTACCACACGCTGCGCAACGCCAGCGACGAGGACATAGCCGTATCCGTCCACGTCTACCAGGGCGTGATGGAGCGCAGCGCGGTGTTCGATCCGCTGGATGACGGCTGGTACCAGCGCCGGGTGAAGGTGATGGAGACCGAGGCGTCCTGATCGCATTCCGCCGGGCATGGCCCGGCGCTACCAGGGCTTGTGGGCAACCGATTCATCGGTAGCGGCGGCCATGCCCGGCGGAACGCGGAATTCATCGCGGCACGTCCACCACATTGTTGAGGCGCGTCACTTCCTCACCGCCGTCGGCCAGCGCAACGCGCACGCGCAGGTTACTTCGGTCACCGGCCGGCAACGGCAACGACACCACCGTCGTCTTCGGCAACAGGTCAGTCGGTGCAGCCATCGCCGGCACTTCGGTGCGTGCGATCTCGCGGCCCCGCGCATCTTCCAGCACCGCCACACCCACACCGCTGGCCACATGCCCAAGGCCGTGCACCGTCACGTGTACCTGGCGCCCGTCCACCCGTACATCACCACGGCCCACACCCAGGTCCGGGCGTGTTTCCACCGGCGTCCCCGCAGACACACGCTCGAACTCGAATACCTCGGTGCGCCCAGGCTGGAACTGCATCGGAACCGACGCACTCGTTTCCAACTGCACCACGCGTTCGCGCGGCGTGCCGTCGATGCGGCCATCGCCGTCGGCATCCACGCCACTACGCACGCGCCATGACCCGCTGGCCACGTTCCAACCGGTCATGTCAGCGGTGATCACGCGCGCGCCGAGGTTGTGGCTGGTGACCGTGAAGTGCTCGCGCGAGGGCGCATGCACCAGCAGCGCCACCTGTTCGGCGGCACCCTCGCGATCGAAGCGCCAGCTGACGGTGTGCCCGGGCCAACTCTGGTTGCGCTTCAGGGCGATGCCACCCAGCCGTGCACGCTGCAGGAACTCGCTCGGCGCTTCCACCCGGTCGGACCACCAATGGCCTTCGGTGTTCATGTACGCGCGTTGTGCCTTGGCTTGCAGGCCATCGGCATGCAGTGCATCGATGTACTTCCGTTCCCCGCTGGCCTGCCAGGCCATCAGGCTGGCGAAGCCGGTCTTCCCGGCGTCGGCCTCGGCGGTCAGCAGCGGGTACCAGTCCTGCTGCCGGCCGAGCGCCTCCACGTAGTTCTCGCCGAGGTTGGCCAGCGCGCCGGGCCCGCCGCGCTGCACGCGGTAGTCCAGCGCCTGCAGGTACTTCGCGTCGCCGGTCCAGCGCCATGCCGCCCAGAACGTATGCATGGTGTCGCCGCTGCCGGAGCCGTTGTTGAGTTCGCCGCCGCGGGTCTCGCCGGTCGCCCAGTTGATCTCGTTGGGCAGGGTGAAGCGGCCCTTGTCGTCGGTACCGGCGTGGGCCAGATAGCCATCGGCCAGGCCGATCACCAGCCGGCGCCCGGTCGCGTCGGCGTTGTACTGGCCCAGCAGGAACGCCGGATGCAGCACCGGGAACGAGTACGGCTTCTGCCACTGCCAGTTCGGTTCGCGGTAGACCTTGTTGCCACCGAACCAGTTGCTGGAGAACAGCAGATGGCCCTGCGGGTTGCGCAGGATGATGCGCTCGTCGAACGCCTTCACCGTTTCCATCAGTCGTTCCAGGGTCAGCGGATCGCCCCAGTTGAGGTAGAGCATCGCGCTGTTGGTGTTGATGCCTTCCTCGTAGGCATGCAGCTCGTCGGTCTCGATGGTGCTGAGGCCATTGCTGAACATGCCATTGCGGTACACCGCGTCTGACAATGCGGTCAGCGAGGCATTCAGGCGGTCCGGCTGCACGCCCATCAGGGCCAGCCCCGGCCATTGCTGGGTCAGGTCGGAATCGTCGGAGATGCCGCCACCGAAATCGCCGTAGGCCACCTGCCGCTGATCGATCCACCAGTCAACGAACTGCCGCACCTGGGCCAGATCCTGCACCTGATGGAATGCCCACGCCGGTACACCGTTTGGCACCTCCGGCGCGGTGTACGGTGGTCGGCCCTGGCTGTTGTAGCTGATGTAGTTCCAGTACAACCGGCCCAGTTCGTGGTCCGGGTCGACCCGCAGCAGATCGCTCAGGTCCGCGTATACGCGCGCGTAAAGGCGCTGGCGCTTGGAGGTGGTGTGTTCCTCCACCAGGAAGCCCCAGTTGTCGCGCACCTGGTTGAAGCGGTCGGCCAGGTGCTCCTTGATCGCATCGGCGCGTGGCTTGAACACCAGCCGCACCTGCGCACCGTCGAGTGCCTTGGCGTCGAAGCCGGGCGCAGCCGAGGCGATGCTCAGCCACAGGCTGTCGGGCGTAAGGATGCGGTCGCGCAGGTCCAGCCACAGCGTGCGCTTCTGCCCGGGTTGCACCGAGACCGAAGCATCGATCATGTCGCGCGCCGGCCAGATCGGATCCTTGATGCGGATGTTCAGCGGGATCAGGCCGTCGTGCGTGGCCGGCAGGTCCAGCGCGGGGATGTCGATGGCCACGCCGTCCAGCCCGTCATGCATGTTTTCCCAGCTGTAGGCCCAGCTGCGGATCAACGGCTGGTTGGCCGGCGCATCGCCCACGCCCGAGGGAATCAACACGTGCACGATCGGTTCCGGCTCGGCCGGCAGCGTGTCGGCGCTGCGGCGCCGCGAGCCTGCGCCCTTCGGCAGCGCCATCACCGTGCTGCGTTCGGCCAGCGGATAGCGGCCGTCGATGTAACGGCGCAGGGTGTCCAGGTTGGTGTAATCGGGCAGCGCCTGGCTGTCGATGACATAGGTCTGTTTGACCGTGCCATCGGGCTCGGCGCCTTCGCTCACGTCGTACGCCCAGATCTCCTGGATCGGCGTTTCCTGTTCAACGTTGCTGAAACGCAGCACGCCCCCGGTCTGCGCCGGAATGTCGTCGACGCTGCGCACCACACCTCGCGCACGCGTCGCCAGCACCTGCGTGGCGTGCGCCGCATCGCGGCCATGGGCCAGCGTGCCGAACGCCGCACCGCGGATCTCCACGCGGTTGACGGTCTCGCCGGCCGGCACGGTCAGGTCCAGGTGCTGGCCGCTTTCCACGTAGGTGTTCCAGTCCGGCAACTGGAAGTAGTCGTTGCGGCCGGGCAGGCGCGAGCGGTTGTAGACGCCGGGCCACGTGGTTTCGGCGATACCGTCGGTGGCCTTCCACATCCATGCCTTCATATCGCGGGTATCGGCAAATTCGATCTTGCGGATACGCGTGCCGGCTGCGGTCAATGCCGGTGGCGCTGCGCCGTCCCAGCCGAAGCGATGGCGCCAGGCGCGGTCATCGCTGGCGCTGGCAACGGCGCTGGTGACGGCCTTGCCACGCGCGAGCGCACTGACGGCCGCAGCATCAAGCATGCGGTCGTACACGCGGATGTGCTGGAAATCGCTGCCGCGCAGGAAGTTGTAGCGGCTCTGCACCTGGTAGGGCGCCATCACCCGTCCGGCCAGGCCGAGCTGGTCCAGCGCCGCATCGTAGTCACCGCTGGCCTGCACACGCGCCACCTCGCGACCATCGACGAACAGGCGCACGCCCTGGTCTTCATCCCAGGCGAAGGCCAGGTGCAGCCACTGGTCCGCGCGTGGCGGCGTATCCATGCGGAACGACACGCGCGTGCGGGCAAGGTTGGCATCGGTGACGAACGCATCGAAGCCATGCCCGTTCCAGTCGATGCGCAGCCAGGCCATGTCCCAGCTGCTGTGGTCGGCATAGCCGACGCGGAAGATCACGAAGGGTGCTTCGCCCACCGCATAGCGCGCGCGCCAGTCGAAGGCGAGGGTGCCGCGCTGGGCGAGGATGTTGCCGGGTGCATCCCAGGCCAGTACGCCGTCGTCCTGCCACTGGATCGCCTTGCCGCGCGCTCCGTCGTCGACGATGTCGACCTTGTCGCGGAAGTTCGGCACCGCCTCACCCTTCGCCACCACCGCCTCAAGACCCTTGCCGGCATCGACGTGGAACAGCAGCGTGGTCGCATCGGTGGCGGCCATCGCGGGGCCGGCAGCCAGGGCCACCGCCAGCAACAGGCAGCGGGACAGGATAGAGCGGTGCGGCATCAGGCGTTTCCTTTCAACGGGCGACGGCCGGCAAGGGCCGCCGGACCGTAGCAAGGCCACGCCGCGACGGCACCTTGCGGCGCAGCAGCGATCGTGGCGAACGGCGGCGTGTCGGGAGGCACGCCGCCGGCGTTGCTCAGAACTTGTAGCGCAGCCCCAGCAGGTACTGGCGGCCGGTCTCGGTGTACTGCAGCGGCAGGCGACCGGTCAGCGGCGAGTACACCCACTCGTCGGACGCCTCGTTGGTCAGGTTGATGCCTTCCAGGCTCAGTTCCAGCTGGTCGCTGATCTTGTAGCGGATGGACGCATCGAACACCGTGGTACCGGTCATGCCGTGGTAGCCGTCGAGGTTGAAGCCGGTTTCCTGGCCCGGTGCCTGGGTCAGGTAGTCATCGCGGTTGGTGGCCGAGATGCGCCCGGCGAACTTCTCGCCTTCATAGAACAGCGTAGCGTTCCACGACGACTTCGACAGGCCGGTCAGGTCGGTCTTCATCACCGGTTGCCCGGCCGCGTTGATGTACTGGATCTTCGATTCCACCCAGGTGTAGTTCAACTGCACGCCCAGGTTCGCCCACTTGCCCGGCAGGAAGGTGAAGGGCTGGGTGTAGTTGGCCTCCACGCCGTGCAGTTCGCCGCCCGGGGTGTTGACCGGCTTGCTGTAGGTGAAGTCATCGGTGGCCGAGGCGCCGGTGCCGACCAGCAGCGAAGCCGGCAGGCCGCTGTCGCTGTACGGGCGCACTTCGCGGGTGGTCTGCACGAAGCTTTCAATATCCTTGTAGAACAGGCCGATGCCGGCCATCGCACCTTCGGCGAAGTACCACTCGAAGCCGAGGTCGACATTGGTCGCACGGATCGGATCCAGTACCGGGTTGCCACTGGAGATGGTGCGTGCACCACCGGCCACCGCCACCGTCGCGCCCGGCGTCAGGCTGCCCAGCCCCGGACGGCTCATCACCTTGGCCGCACCCAGGCGGATCAGGAAGTCCGGAGTGACTTCAGCCACCAGGTTGAACGAGGGCAGGGTGTCGTCGTAGGTGCGGCTGACCGTGGTTTCGACGGTGCCGTTGGCCAGCGTCGACTGCCCGGTGGACGACTGCTTGGTACGCACGTAGCGCACGCCGAAATTGCCCGACAACGGCAACGAGCCCAGTTCGGTGGAGAACTCGCCCATCAGGTAGGCGCCACGGTCCTTCTCTTCGACGCTGCGCACGTTGTTGGCACGCGGGGCGACGGCGAAGGTGCCGCTGTTGCTGTAGATGTCCAGCTGTTCGGCGATCGCGTCCAGGTTCGGCACGACCCAGTTCGACGGACTGCCGCTGATGCCCTTCAGTCCGGCCTGCTCGGTCAGGTCCACCGGCACGATCTTGCTGCCGTCGGCGAAGTTGGGCACGGCCAGTTCGCTGGCGCGGCGCAGTTCGACGGTCTTGAACGTGTAGTCCTTGGCCAGCACGCCGCCCTTCAGGCGGAAGCCCGGGCTGATATTCCAGTTGAAATCGATCTGGCCGGTGTCGAAGTCGTTGTCCACGTACTGCGGACGCAGGCGGATCTCGGCCAGTTCCCAGCCGTTGGGATTGGTCGGGTCGATGCCGTAGTTGAGCACCGGCGCACGGCTGTTGCCACGGTAGTCGTAGCTGTAACCCTTGACGTCGTACTTGTCCATGATGACGGTGGTCTGCACCGGGTTCTCGTGCTTGGAACGCGAGATGCCGAGCTTGCCGGACAGGGTGAAGTCATCGCCGAAGCGGTGCTGGCCGTTCAGCGCGATCTGCTTGAACTCGGTGCTCCACTCGTCGTGGCGGTTCTCGGTGCGGATGTCGACGTTGTCGAATTCGCCGTAGAGCAGTGCGTTGTCGCGTATCTCGCCATTCTTGACGATGGTGGTCGGCTTGCCCGACAGGCGTGCGCTCGCGTTGGCGCCGCGGCTGAAGGAGATCGCTTCGATGTAGTGCTCGTCGCGCGTCGCATCGATCTTCGAGTACAGCGCATCCAGCGAGATCTCGGTGGCGTCGTTCGGCTTCCACTGCAGCGAACCGGTTACGCCCAGCCGCTTCTGTTCGTGTTCCATCTGCACGTAGCGCGGGAAGCGCGGATGGAACACGTTGGCGCCACGCGCGGCGGCGAACGGCGAGGACGCGGCGAAGTTGCCGTTGCTCGGGCCGTTGGCCCAGCGGCCGGTGTTGGAACCCTCCTCCAGCGCCTGGCGCTCGGAATAGGCCACCGACAGCAAGGCGCCGAAGGTGCCATCGGCGAAGGTGTTGGAGACCAGCGCGGCGATGCGCGGGTCGGCCTTCTCGGCCATCGCGTTGTAGCTGGCCTGGCCACTGGCGGCGAAGGTGAAGCCGTCGTAGTCGAACGGACGCGCGGTGCGCAGATCGACAGTGGCGCCCAGCGAGCCCTCCTCGACGTCGGCCGAGGCGGTCTTGCGCACCAGCAGCTGCGAGAACAGGTCCGAGGCGAACACGTTGAAGTCGAAGCCACGGCCGCGGTTGGTGCCGCCGCTCTGGTCACCGGCGCCGACGGTGGTCAGCGCTTCCATGCCGTTGATGCGCACGCGGGTGAATTCCGGGCCGAGGCCACGCACCGAGATGTTGCGGCCTTCGCCGGCCTCACGGGTGATGACCACGCCGGGGATGCGCTGCAGCGACTCGGCCAGGTTCAGGTCGGGGAACTTGCCGATGTCTTCGGCAACGATGGCATCGACCACGCCGGCTTCGCCACGCTTGATGTCCAGCGCCTTCTCCACGCTGGCGCGGTAGCCGGTGACGGTGACCGTATCCAGGTCGGTGGCGTTCGGGTTGGCGCTCTGCTGCTGCGCGCTGGCGTTGCCTGCCAGGGCCAGCGCTACGGCCAACGCGAGCAAGGTAACCGGTGTCTTTTTTTCATGGTTCCGAGAATGCATGCCTTTCCCCTCTCCCAAAGGTCTGGTATCGCGGCTGTTTCAGCGTGATGACACCGCTGGTCAGGCCGGACGTTAACAGCACGTTCCCGATCCGGCATCTTGCACCGCAACAGATCTGAAATGTCTCCAAGACGCTTGCAGGACAATGCTTCCAACAGTTTGGTAGGCTTAGGGCAAGGCCGGGCGGGATTGAAATGACACCGCTAGCCAATTCCACGCCCCACGCGTGGTCCACAACCACGCCGCCCAGTGTCACATGCTGGCGGCACGCGTGAAGGAGCAGAAATGGGTCGTATCGTGTGTTTCGGGGAATTGCTGCTGCGCCTGGGTGCGCCCGGTCGCGAGCTGCTGCTGCAGTCGCCGCAGTTGCAGGTGCACGTCGGCGGCGCCGAGGCGAACGTGGCTGTCTCGCTGTCCCGCTTTGGACATGACGTGGCCATGGTCAGCACCGTCGCCGGCAACGCGCTCGGCGCGCATGCGCTGGCCGAACTGCGCCGGCATGGCGTCGATACGCGCGGCGTGCGCGAAGATGCCGAGGGCCGCATGGGCCTGTATTTCCTGACCACCGGCGCGGTGCAGCGGGCCAGTGAAGTAGTCTACGACCGTGCCGATTCCGCATTCGCCAACAGCACTGCCGCCGACTACGACTGGCCGGCGCTGCTGCAGGGCGCGCAGTGGCTCCACCTGTCCGGGGTCAGCCCGGCGCTGGGCCCGGACGTGGCCCAGGCCACGCTGGCTGCAGCGCGCGCCGCCCGTGCGCTGGGCGTGCGTGTGTCCTTCGATGGCAACTTCCGGCCGAAGCTGTGGCAACGTTGGGGCGGCGATGCGCAGGCGATCCTGCACGAACTGTTCGCGCAGGCCGACATCGTCTTTGCCGATTACCGCGATATCGAAGTCATCCTCGGCCAGCGCTTCGAACAGGCCGACGTGGTCGCGCGGGTGGAAGCGGCAGCCGCCGCGGCATTCGACGCATTCCCGCAGCTGCAGTGGCTGGCCTGCACCCAGCGGCAGACGCTGAGCGTGGACCACCATGCGCTGGGCGCGCTGCTGCTGGGCCGCGATGGCACCCGTGCGCAGGCACCGGTGCGCCAGCTGCAGGGCATCGTCGATCGCATCGGCGGCGGTGATGCCTTCGCGGCAGGCATCCTGCATGGCATCCTGTCCGCCTTCGATGCCGACGCCACCGTGCGCTTCGGCCTGGCCGCCGGGGGCCTGAAGCACTCCATTCCCGGCGATTTCAATCCCGTCAGCGAAGCTGATGTGTTGGCCCTGATGGGCGAGGAGCGATTCGATGTCCGGCGCTGATCCACGCGTTCGTGCGGTACTGAAACTGGCACCGGTGATTCCGGTGTTCACCCCCGATGACATCGACGATGCGGTGCAGGTCGCGCATGCGCTGTTCCGTGGTGGCCTGCCGGTGATCGAGGTGACCCTGCGCACGCCGCGTGCGCTGGAGGCCATCAAGGCCATGGTCGAAGCGGTGCCGGATGCGGTGATCGGTGCCGGCACCGTGCTCGATGCCGCGCAGATGCAGGCCGTGAAGGAAGCCGGCGGCCGCTTCGCGGTATCGCCCGGGGCGACGCCACGGCTGTACGCCGCCGCACGCGATGCCGATCTGCCCTACCTGCCGGGTGTGGCCACCGGTTCGGAGCTGATCGTCGGCCTGGAGCATGGCCTGGATACCTTCAAGTTCTTCCCCGCCGTGCAGGCCGGGGGGGCCGCGATGCTGTCGGCGTGGCACGGCCCGTTCGCTGATGTGCGCTTCTGCCCGACCGGCGGCATCAGCGCGCAGACCGCCAGCCAGTTCCTGCACCTGCCCAACGTGCTGTGCGTGGGCGGCTCCTGGCTGACCACCGCCGCGCTGATGCAGACCCGCGACTGGGACAGTGTCGAGCGCATGGCGCGCGAGGCCGCGGTGCTGGCCAGCTGACCGTTCGGCCGCTGGTGGAGCCGGGCACAGACCCGGCGCTACCGGCATCCGCTCAGCCGCGTGGCGCACCCAGCCGCCGGTACAGGGTGCTGCGATTGATCCCCAGCCGCTTGGCCGCCGCGCTGACGTTGCCCTGGCAATCAGCCAGCGCCTGGCGCATGGCCGCCTCGGTGATCTCCTCCAGCGCACCGCTGGCAGGCAGTGCTGGCGCGGCCACCGTGCCAGCACGCACATCCACCGGCAGCAGCTGCGGATCCACCGCTTGACCGGGCTCAGCCAGTGCGGCCAGCGTGCGCAGGCAGGCGCTCAGCTGCCGCAGGTTGCCGGGCCAGGCATGGGCCACCAGTGCCGCCCGCGTCTGCGCAGACAACACATGGCCGTGTCCCAGCTGCTGCCACAGCGCATCCACCACGGCAGCGCGATCGGGATGCTGCCGCAACGGCGCCAAGGTCACCACGTGGTCGGCGATGCGGTAATACAGATCCGCACGGAAGCGGCCTGCGTCCACCGCCTGCGGCAGTTCGCAGTGGCTGGCGCAGACCAGCGCGAAATCCAGTTTTACCGGCTTGCCACCGCCCAGCGGTGACAGCTCGCGCTCCTGCAGCACGCGCAGCAGACGTGGTTGCAGCGCCAGCGGCATGTCGCCGATCTCATCGAGGAACAAGGTACCGCCCTCGGCCTGCCGCAGCAGGCCCGGGCTGCCCTGGCGGCGCGCACCGGTGAAGGCACCGTCCTCGTAGCCGAACAGTTCTGCTTCGATCAGGCCTTCCGGCAACGCCGCGCAGTTCACCGCGACGAAGGGCTTACCGGCACGCGCGCTGCGCGTATGCAGTTCACGCGCGAAGACTTCCTTGCCGGTGCCGGTCTCGCCCTGCAGCAGCACCGGCAACCCGGCCTGCAGCACACGCCCGGCGGTGGCCAGCTGCTGTTGCTGTGCGGTATCGAACAGCGGCCCCTGCGCGCGCGCCGGCAACGGCGCGGTCGCCACCGGCGTGGCCACACTGCGTCGCGACGCGCGTGCTTCGCGCACGCCATACAGACGACGACCCTGGCGATCAAGCAGCACGCCGTCATCGGCCAGCCGCGACAGCGGTTGTTCGAACAGTGCTTCGTACGGCGTGCGGCCGATGTCCTGCCGATCGAGCCCGAACAGGGACAGGCCAGCACGATTGGCTGCGACCAGGCGACCGCCGCGGAAGCCGAGCACACCCTCGCGCGCACTGCCGAGCAGCGCGGGTTGATGATGCAGGCGCAGCAGCTCGCAGTCGGCCAGGCCGTCGGCGAAACCGCGGTGCTCGATCTGCGCTACCGCCTGCCGCACCAGCGCCAGCGCGTGCACGTGTGGCAGCCGCGCGTCGCCCGAAACATCGAGCACACCCAGGCACTGCCCGTAGGGATCGAGGATCGGCACCGCCGAACAGGTGAGGATGCCGTGCGGGGCGAAGTAGTGCTCGCCGCCACGCACCTGCAGCGCACGTCCGTCGACCAGCGCGGTGCCGATCGCGTTGGTGCCGACCGTGCCTTCGTCCCAGCGCATGCCGGGCATCAGCGCGACACGACCGGCCTTGTCGAGGAAACCGGTGCTGCCTTCGGCATCGAGGATCCAGCCGTCTTCATCGGTCAGCAGCACGATGCTGCCGCTGTGGGTCATTTCCGCCGCCAGTCCATCCAGCTCCGGGCGCGCCTGTCGCCACAGGCGCTCGCGGCGCTGGCGCAGTTCGCGCAGGCGGTGGTCGGTCAGTGGTTCGGCGGCCGGCTGCGCATCCACCAGCAGGCCATGCCGCTGGCAGCGTTGCCAGGAATGCAGGATCGCCTCGGGCACCGCGCCAACCGGAGCAGCGCCGCGCTCGAAGAAACTGCGCCGGGCACTGCCCAGGCGGGGATCGGGAGCAAGCGGGGACACCGACAGCCTCCTGTGTCGCACATTGCGACAGTTGTTGCGGGACCTGTCCCGATTAACAGCACACCCCGCGCCGGCCTGCAACGGCCGCACCTGCTGCACTGCCGCAGCCTGCGCGACACGATGACCGATGGCCGGGCGATGAAGGCGTGATGCAGCGCAGCAGGCCAGGGTTGGCATCGTCCTTGCGCCTGTGGATACACCACGCCCATCACAGGAGCCGCCATGAACGCCGTACCGTCCGCCCGCCCGCATGCCACCGATCCGCGTTCCCTGTTCAAGCCGCGCTATGGCAACTACATCGGTGGCGAATGGATCGCCCCGCGCAGCGGCCAGTACTTCGACAACATCTCGCCGGTGAACGGCCAGGTGTTCACTGAAGTGGCCCGCTCCAACGCCGAGGACATCGACGCCGCACTCGATGCCGCGCACGCCGCCAAGGACGCCTGGGGCCGCACATCGGCCGCACACCGTGCGCTGCTGCTCAACCGCATCGCCGATCGCATCGAGCAGAACCTGGAACTGCTGGCCCACGCCGAGACCTGGGACAACGGCAAGCCGATCCGCGAGACGCTCAACGCCGACGTGCCGCTGATGGCCGACCACTTCCGCTATTTCGCCGGCTGCCTGCGCGCGCAGGAAGGCAGCCTGTCGCAGATCGACGACGACACCGTGGCCTACCATTTCCACGAACCGCTGGGCGTGGTCGGGCAGATCATTCCGTGGAACTTCCCGCTGTTGATGGCGGCCTGGAAACTGGCGCCGGCACTGGCCGCCGGCAACTGCGTGGTGCTGAAGCCGGCTGAGCAGACTCCCGCGTCGATCCTGGTGCTGATGGAGGTGATCGGCGACCTGCTGCCGCCGGGCGTGCTCAACGTGGTCAACGGCTTCGGCCTGGAGGCGGGCAAGCCGCTGGCAAGCAGCCCGCGCATCGCCAAGATCGCCTTCACCGGCGAGACCTCCACCGGCCGCCTGATCATGCAGTACGCCAGCCAGAACCTGATTCCGGTGACGCTGGAACTGGGCGGCAAATCGCCGAACCTGTTCTTCGCCGACGTGATGGCCGAGGACGATGATTTCCTCGACAAGGCGGTGGAAGGTTTCGTCATGTTCGCCTTCAACCAGGGCGAGGTCTGCACCTGCCCGTCGCGCGCGCTGGTACAGGAATCGATCTACGAACGCTTCATGGAGCGCGTGCTCGAACGCGTGGCAGCGATCCGGCAGGGCAATCCGCTGGACCCGAACACCATGGTGGGGGCGCAGGCATCGGGCGAACAGCTGGAGAAGATCCTGTCCTATATCGCCATCGGCCGCGAGGAAGGCGCCGAGGTGCTGATTGGTGGCGACAAGGCCGCGCTCGGTGGCGACCTGGCCGGCGGCTTCTATGTGCAGCCGACCGTGTTCAAGGGCCACAACGGCATGCGTGTGTTCCAGGAGGAGATCTTCGGGCCGGTGGTGTCGGTGACCACGTTCAAGACCGAGGAAGAAGCGCTGCAGATCGCCAACGACACGCTGTACGGGCTGGGTGCCGGCGTCTGGAGCCGCGATGCCGCGCGCCTGTACCGGGTGGGCCGCGCGATCCAGGCCGGGCGGGTATGGACCAACTGCTATCACGCCTACCCGGCACACGCCGCGTTCGGCGGCTACAAACAGTCGGGCATCGGCCGCGAGAACCACCGGATGATGCTCGACCACTACCAGCAGACCAAGAACCTGCTGGTCAGCTACGCACCGAAGAAGCTCGGCTTCTTCTGAGGATTGATCGGGATCAAGGCGCGGGCATGGGGCCGGCGCCATCCTGTCTGCAAGCGCACTACGGAGAAGCACGCATGAATAGAACCATGAAGGCCGCCGTTGTCCGTGAGTTCGGCAAGCCGCTGGTCATCGAGGAAGTCGTGGTACCGCGCCCGGGGGCGGGCGAGGTGCTGGTCAAGATCGAGGCCTGTGGCGTCTGCCACACCGACCTGCACGCCGCCGAGGGCGACTGGCCGGTGAGACCGAACCCGCCGTTCATCCCCGGCCACGAGGGCGTGGGGCACGTCGTGGCCGTGGGAGGCGGGGTAGGGCACATCAAGGAAGGTGACAGGGTCGGCATCCCCTGGTTGTACTCGGCGTGTGGCCATTGCGAACACTGCCTGGGCGGCTGGGAAACGCTGTGCGAAACGCAGCGCAATACCGGCTACTCGGTCAACGGCGGCTTCGCCGAGTACGCACTGGCCGATGCCAACTATGTCGGCCTGCTTCCGAAGGAAGTGGGCTTCGTGGAGATCGCGCCAGTGCTGTGCGCGGGCGTCACCGTGTACAAGGGCCTGAAGGTCACCGACACCAAGCCCGGTGACTGGGTGGCGATCTCCGGCATCGGCGGCCTCGGCCACATGGCCGTGCAGTACGCCCGCGCGATGGGCCTGAACGTTGCAGCGGTGGACGTGGACGACGCCAAGCTGGCCCTGGCCAAGCGCCTGGGCGCGCAGGTCACCGTCAACGCGCGCACCACCGATCCGGCCGCGTTCCTGAAGAAGGAGATCGGCGGCGCGCATGGTGCGCTGGTCACCGCGGTTTCGCCCAAGGCGTTCGAACAGGCGCTGGGGATGGTCCGTCGCGGCGGCACGGTCTCGCTCAACGGCCTGCCACCGGGCAACTTCCCGCTGGACATCTTCGGCATGGTGCTCAACGGCGTCACCGTGCGCGGCTCGATCGTCGGCACCCGCCTGGACCTGCAGGAATCGCTGCAGTTCGCCGCCGAAGGCAAGGTTGCCGCCACGGTCAGCACCGACCGCCTGGAGAACGTCAACGATGTGTTCGCGCGCATGCATGCCGGCACCATCGAAGGCCGCGTGGTGATCGACTTCGCTGCCTGACCCCCTGTGCATGGCCGCCGTGCCCGTTTCCCTCTCCCACGGGTGCGGCGGCCATGCCGATCTGCCGGCAGCGCCGGGCAGCCTGGCGGCCGTACAATGCGCGCATGCCCGCCACGCTCAAGACCATCTTTTTCTCCCTGCTCGCCCTGATCGGCGCGTTGCTCGCGCTGACCCTGGTCAGCAGTGCGGCAGGCTGGCTGCCATCGCTGCTGGGCCTGACGCCGGGAAGCGAGGCGCAGCTCGGCTGGGACCTGGCATTCACCGTGCTCGGCGGCATCGCCGCCATCGCCTTTGCCACCTACTACGCACCGTGCTGGCCACGTGCGCATGGCACCTCGATCTGGTCGTTGCTGGTACTCGGCGCGGGCTATGGCCTGTGGATGATGGGGGGCGATTTCCCACAGTGGTTCGTCATCGGCCTGCTGGTTTCGCTGCCGGTGCAGTTGTTGTTGGGCTGGTGGTTCGGCCGCCGCGCGTCGCGCGATCCGCGCTGAGCGCGCATGGTCAATACTGGCCGCTTCTGCTTCAACGCGTCGATGCCCGTATACGGGTAGTGCCGGCCGCTGGCCGGCAACCTCGATGATCCTGCAGCTGCCGGCCAGCGGCCGGCACTACCGCTTCGACGTCGGCAACGTCTGCTTCAGCGCGTCGATGCCCTGCCACGGATCCGCCTTCAATCGCTTCGCCCGTGCCAACGCCTTGTCCATCGGAAACGCATCGGCAGCGCCGACCCTCGCCAGCTCTTCCCAGCGCAGCGGCACCGCCACGCCCGCGCTCTCGCGCGCACGCAGCGACCACGAACACACGCTTGTCGCACCGCGTGTATTGCGCAGCCAGTCGATGAAGATCACGCCGCTGCGCTTGGCCTTGCTCATCGTCGCCACGTAGCGGTCCGGCGCCTGTTCGGCCATCGCCTGCGCGAACGCCTCGCAGAACGCTTTCGCGTCCTCCCAGTCCGCCTTGGGCAGCAGCGGCACCACCACATGCACGCCCTTGCCACCGGACAACCGCACGAAGCTCTGCAGCCCGGTCTCCTGCAGTCGATCGCGCACATCGCGCGCGCCGCGCTTCACGTCGGCCCAGCTCACGCCCTCACCCGGATCAAGATCGAACACCAGCCGGTCGGGATGTTCGGGATCGGCCACCGTCGCCCCCCAGGGATGCAGCTCCAGGGTGTTCATCTGCACCAATTGCAGCAGCCCGCGTTCGTCATCGATGTAGACGTAGTCCTCGCGCCCGCTCTTCTGCTGCAGCGGCACTGCATGCACGGCGTCGCCCAGGCCTTGGCCGTGGTGCTTCTGGAAGAAGCACGCCTTGCCCACGCCATCGGGACAGCGCAGCAGCGACAGCGGTCGTCCACTGATTTCCGGCAGGATCCAGCGCGCCATCTGCCGGTAGTAGTCGGCGACGTCGCCCTTGCTGAGCTTCTTCTTCGCAAACACCACGCGCTCGGGATGGGTGATGGCAACGTCGTCGCCGTCATCGGCCGATGTTGCACTCATCGCCAGGTCCTCCTTCTTCTTGTCACTGCGCAGTCGCTTGAAGCTGGCCTGGCGCAGCAATCCTTCCTTGCCCCAGCCACGGAACGCGACCTCGGCCACCGTCACCGGCTTCACCCAGCGCACGCTGGCCGCACGGAAGGGCACGTGCGCCGGCAGCTCCAGCACCGCTGCCTTCACCGCCAGCGACGCCAGCGTGGCCGACAGCGCGCGCAGGCTCTCGTCGTCGAAGCCGGTACCGACCCGGCCGACATAGCGCAGGCCGCCCTTGTCCGGCGTGGCCAGCAGCAGCGAACCGAATCCCACCCGCGAGCCCTTTGGCGCGGTGTGGCCGATGATCAGGAATTCATCGGTGTCCTCGTGCTTCACCTTCACCCAGCTACGCGCGCGGGCGTTCACGTAGGGCGCATCGACCTGCTTGCCGACGATGCCCTCGAAGCCCGCCTTGCCGCTGGCCTCGAACACCGCCGGGCCATGGTCGATGACGTGCTCGCTGAAGGCCAGCGTGCCAACTGCATCGCCGATCAGTTCCTTCAACAGTGCCTTGCGTTGCAGCAGCGGCGCGCGGCTGATGTCGACCCCGGCCACGCCCGGCAGATCGAACACGATGTAGCGCAGCGGTTGTTTCGAGCTGCCGTCGATCACCCGCTGCAGCGCGGCGAAGTCGCTGCGGCCGTTGTCGTCCAGCACCACCAGTTCTCCATCCAGACGCGCATCGCGCACGGGCAGCGCCTGTACGGCCTGCACCACTTCGGGAAAATCCGCCGTCCAGTCCAGGCCATTGCGCGAGCGAAGTTTTACCTCGCCCTCATGCAGATCGGCCAGCAGCCGGTAGCCATCCCACTTGATCTCGTGCAGCCAGCGCTCGCCGTCCGGTGCGCTGTCGCGATGATCGGTGAGCTGTGGTTTGAACTGACGCGGGTAGTCCTTGTCACGCGCTCCGTCCAGCTTCAGCGCGCGCGCACGCCAGCGTGCATCGGCCTTGCGTGGGTGTGCGGTACGCGGCGCTGACGCTGCCTTCTTCGTAGAGGCGCGGGCCGCCTTCGCAGATTTGGTTGCCGACGCGTGCAGCAGATCATCCGCTTCGGCATCCCGCGCCTGCTCGTCGTCGCGCTTGATCAGCAGCCACTGCACCTGGCGCCCCTTCATCGCCGTGCGTACCAGCTTCCAGCCACCGGCCAGACGCTGCCCATGCAGCACGAAGTCGATTTTGCCGGCCGCCAGTGCCTGCAGCGGATCACCTTCGCAGGCCCAACTGCCGTGGTCGAACACATCGACGTGGCCGGCGCCATAGTGTCCTTCGGGAATATCACCTTCGAAGCCGGCATAGGACAGCGGGTGGTCTTCCACCTCCACCGCCAGGCGCTTCTCACCCACCCGCAGCGACGGCCCCTTCGGCACCGCCCAGCTCTTCAGCACGCCATCCATTTCCAGGCGGAAATCGTAGTGTCGGCTGCTGGCGTGGTGCAGTTGAACCACGAAGATCGGCCGTCGCTTCGGGTTGCCCCGTGCAGGCGCCTCATCCGGCTCGGGGGTCTGCCCGCTGCCTCCGCCCAGTCGACGCTTGCGCCGGTACTGATGCAACGACATGGCTCAACCTGCCTTGCGTCGCGCGGCGGTCTTCTTTGCAGCCTTCTTCGCAGGGGCCTTTTTTGCCGGTGCCTTCTTCGCCGCTGCCTTCCTGGCCGGTGCCTTGCGAGCTGCTGCCTTCTTTGCCGGCGTGCGCTTGTTGGCATCCAGGCTCTTCTGCAGCAATGCCATGAAGTCCACCACGTTGGTGCTGGCGTCCTCGCGCGGTGCCGGCTCGTCCTCCACCTTGGTGGTCCCACCCTTGGACTTGATGCGCTTGTTCAGCACCTGCTGCAGGCGCTCGCGGAATTCATCGTGGTACTGCGACGGATCCCAGTCGCCCGCCATCGACTCGATCAGCTGCTCGGCCATCGCCGTTTCCTTGCTGGTGATGCGATAGTCGGCGAGCTTTCCACTGGGCAGCTTGTAGTCGTCAGGCTCGACCAGTTCCTGCGGATAGCGCAGGATCATCAGCACCAGTGCGTCGTCGTTGGGCATCACCGCGCACAGGTACTCGCGCGTGCGCACCACCACCCGTGCGATACCGACCTTGCCGGTGCTGCGCAGTGTTTCCCGCAGCAGCACGTAGCCTTTCTCGGCTTTTTTACCCGGCACCAGCAGATAGGGTTTTTCGTAGTAGCGTGGATCGATCTGCGTGGCGTCGACGAAGGTCTCCACCTCCACCGTCTCATGGCTCTCCGGGGCCGCCGAACGGATATCGTCTTCCTCCAGCACAACGTAGCTGCCTTTGTCGTACTCGTAGGCTTTGACGATGTCCTTCCACGGCACTTCTTCGCCGGTGTCCGCGTTGACCCGTTCGAAGCGGATCGGTTTGCGGTCGCGCGAATCCAGCATGCGGAAGTGCAGGTCGACCTTGCGTTCACCGGACATCAGCGAGACCGGTACGTTGAGCAGGCCGAAGGAAAGTGTGCCGGTCCAGATCGGGCGGGCCATGATGCGCACCTGGGTTTCAGCAGGGGTAGCCAGCTTCAGCCGGCCGCCGTGAAACGCTCGTGTCGACAACGTGCACGCCGTGCGGGTAGTGCCGGCCGCTGGCCGGCATCCCACGCATCATCGAGCTGCCGGCCAGCGGCCGGCACTACTGCAGCAGCGGCCTCACCGCAGCGGCCGGGATATGGTCCAGCGCGCGCCAGGCATCTTCCACCACCGGCTGCGCTTGTGCCCAGTTCAGGCGCGACTGTCCGCGCATCTGGTCCCAGTGCTCGGCCAATTCGCCACAGGTATCGGCGCCACCGCCACGCGGCCAGTCGGCGGCGTGCGTGGTCAGCGCGAAGGCATATACCGGGCACAGGTCGCGCCAGTTGCGATGCCCCTGTGCGCGGCGTTCTTCGTAGTCGCTCAGCATGTACTGCAGGTAATCCTGCGCCACCGCTTGGGGATCCTCCGTGCGGCGGGTCCGGCGCTGCGCGCTGCGCTGGCCCAGCGGATCCAGCAGGGCGTTGAACACGGACGGGGCGGGGCGTTCAAGACGGGGCATGGCCGGCTCCTGCAGCAGGGCGGGTGGGCAGGAATACGCGCGGTGCCGTTATCCAGTCGTGACAAAGATGTTCATGACGCCAGGTTCGCAGTGGCTTTACTTCGTCCGCGCTGTAGTGGAGGCCTACCGGAGGAATGCCCCATGACCACCACCCGTGACCCCCTGCGTGAGAACCACACCCCCGAGCCGGGCGAGCAGCGCGGCAAACACGATCTGGCCGACGCCGAGGACCGCGGCGCGGGCATGTCGACACCAGACGAGGGCGCCTTGCCCGTCGTGCGTCGACCTGAACAGGCCGCACAGGACCGCAAGGACTGTGGCGATCGCAATCGCGGCGGCCAGGAAAGCCCGCTGAAGCGGCGCGAGCGCAAGCAGCATGCCAGCGACAACCAGGACGAGGCGCTGGAAGAGACCTTCCCGGCCAGCGACCCGACCTCGCCGTTCGTGCCAGCCAAGGCCCCGGATTGATCGCCACGCCGGCCAGGGCCTCCGTTTGACGGGTAGTGCCGGCCGCTGGCCGGCAACCTTATCCCCTGCACGGAGCGTTGCCGGCCAGCGGCCGGCACTACCGCTTCAGCGCCATGACCACTGCAGCCCCACGCTGGCGCGGCGGTCCGGCCCCGGTTCGAAGAACCGGCCGTTGCCGTCGTTCACGATCACCGAGCCGATGTAGCGCTGGTCCAGCGCGTTGTCGATACGCGCGAATGCACGCAGCTCACCGGCCTGCAGCCTCCAGCTGCGCCCGGCCTCCAGGTTCAGCAGTGCGTATCCCGGCGCGCGCTCGGTGGCGATGTCGTTCACCACCACGTCGCTGCTGGCGGCAGCTTCCAGCGCCCACTGCCAGTCCCCCGGCGACCACTGCAGGCGCGCATACGCCTGCTGCCGGGGCACGCCTGGCAGGCGGCTGCCGGCGGCAACGACGGTATCGGGCACGGCGCAGTTGCTGGCCGCGCAGGCAAGGTAGGGCGAGCGCACCTGCGCCTGCAGCCAGGTCCAGGCCAGCTGCAGCTCCAGCTGCTCGGCCAGCGGTTGCCGGTACTGCAGCTCCACACCCTGGCGGCGGGTGCGGCCGATGTTGCGGTACGTGCTGCGACCGTTGGTATTGCTGGCAACGGCCAGCTCATCGTCGGTATCTGCACGGAACAGGCTCACATCGAGCTGCCTTCCATCCTGCGCATGCCACTTGCTGCCCACTTCCAGGCTGCGGCTGCGGGCGGCCGCCAGATCCAGCGCCAGCCCGGCCTGGCCGTCGGCGCGGTAACCCAGTTCGTTGAACGTCGGGGTTTCAAATCCACGGCCCACGGCCGCGTGCAGGCGCCACTGCGGGCTTGCCTCGAAGCTGACACCCGCCACCGGCGTGGTGGCCTGGTAGCGGCGGCGGCCGCTGTCGTCCGGGTTGCGCCCGACGATGTAGCGATCATCCGATTCGAAGCGCACCGTGCTGTGGCGCACTCCGGCCAACAGCGACCAGCGCGGGCTCCATTGCCACCACGCCTGCGCGAACTGGTCCACGTTCTGCACGATGTCGATCTGGTCGCGGCGCAGGCGCCCGCGTACCCCCACGGTGCTGCCGATGAAGTTCTCGTAGCCAGTGCGGTGCTGGCGTTGGCGATCGGCATTCACGCCCACCACCAGATCCAGCGGGCGCCCCCACAGATCGCCGTTCCAGCCCCAGCGCGCGTCCAGCCCGCCGTAACCGCCATCCAGGTCGATCACACCACCGGCGTGCAATGGGTTGGCCTGCGGTCCCGGCGGAATCGGCAGGTACTGGGTCACCGCGCGTTGCCCGGCGTAGCCCATCAGCTGCCAGCGCTGCGCGCCGGCTTCCCGCGTCCAACGCAGGCCGGCCTGCTGCTGGCGCACCGATTTGCGGGTGTTGTACTGGTGGGCCACCGCCGTCGCCTGACGCGGGTCGGCCGCCACCTGCGCGCGGCTCAGTCCCAGCGGGTCCTGCGCGTTGGGCGCGTGCAGCGCGTTGAGCAGCAGTTCCAGGCGGCCGCCAGCGAACTCGGTGCCCAGCCGCGCGTTCAACGACTCGCGGCGCGCACGGCTGTGGTCACGCCAACCATCGGTGCTGAAATGGTTGGCGGCCACGTTGTAGTCGATGCTCTTGCCGGCCCCGCGCAGCTGCGCGCCGACGCTGAGCGTGTTGTCGGCACCGGCATTCACGCGCAGCCGCCAAGGGTCACCGGCCTGGCCCTGCGCACTCCACACCTGCAGTACGCCCCCGGACGAGTTGCCGTACAGGGCCGAGAACGGCCCGCGCAGCACCTCGATGCGCTCGGCACCGAGCAGGCTGGCGTGCGACAGCTGGCCCTGGCCGTCGGGCATGGTCGCCGGCACCCCATCAATCAGCACCCGCACCCCGCGCACGCCAAAGGTCGAACGGGCGCCGAAGCCACGGATCGACAGCTGGGTGTCCTGCGCGAAGTTCTGCCGGTCGCGGGCCAGGAGGCCCGGCACCCCGCCCAGCGCCTCGGACAGCTGCGTGTTGGGGCCGCTACGGTCGGCATCGATCCACACCGTATCCAGGCTGGCGGGCAGGGCGAAGGGATCCACGCCCGGCACCCGCGCGGCCTGCACCTGCACCGCCGGCAGTGAGGTGGGCGAGGGCGCGGCCGCCACCGAAAAAGGCGACAGCAGCAGGGCGGACAGCGGCAGGCAATGACGTCGTGCGGCGGAATTCATGATTCAGGTTGATGGATCGGGCGGCAACGCACGCCATGGTACGGGCAGGCGGATGACGATGGCGGCGGCCAGCCCCGGCAGGCTTTGTTACGATGGGCTGTTTCCGGCCGAAAAGCCGCAAGCCGCGTGGCGCAATTCCTCCCCCTTTCCGTCTACCGAACGAGTACCGCCGTGTCCTTCTTTGCAAACGTGGAACTGGTCCCAGGCGACCCGATCCTGGGCCTGACCGAGGCGTACAACGCCGACAGCCGCCCGACCAAGGTCAACCTGGGTGTGGGCATCTACTACGACGAGAGCGGCCGCATTCCGCTGCTGCGCGCCGTCAAGCAGATCGAGCAGCAGCTCGCCAACGAAGCCAAACCGCGCGGCTACCTGCCGATCGATGGCCTGCCGGCGTACACCCAGGCTACCCGTGAGCTGGTGTTCGGCAAGGATTCGCCGCTGCTGGCCGCCGGCCGCGTCACCACCGCACAGACCGTCGGTGGCAGCGGTGCGCTGCGCGTCGGCGCCGACGTGCTGAAAAAGCTGCTGCCGCACGCCACCGTCGCGCTGAGCAACCCGAGCTGGGAAAACCACCGCGCCGTGTTCAGCGCCGCTGGTTTCGAGGTGGTCGATTACACCTACTTCGACCCGGCCACCCATGGCGTGAACTTCGACGGCCTGCTGGCCGACCTGGGCAAGCTGGAAGCGGGCACCGTGGTGCTGCTGCATGCCTGCTGCCACAACCCCACCGGCGCCGACCTCACCGTCAGCCAGTGGAAGCAGGTCGCGCAGCTGCTGAAGGACCGCCAGCTGTTCCCCTTCATCGACATGGCCTACCAGGGCTTCGACAAGGGCATCGAGCAGGACGGCGCCGCGGTGCGCATCATCGCCGAGGCCGGCATCGACAGCTTCATCGTCGCCAACTCGTACTCCAAGTCGTTCTCGCTGTATGGCGAGCGCGTGGGTGCGCTGTCGATGGTGGCGCCGACCGCCGCTGACGCCAAGGCCGTGCAGTCGCAGGTCAAGCGCGTGATCCGCACGATCTACTCCAGCCCGTCCACGCACGGTGCTGCACTGGTTGCCGGCGTGCTGACCAACCCGGAACTGCGCGCGATGTGGGAGCAGGAACTGACCGAGATGCGCGAGCGCATCCACGCCCTGCGCCAGGGCCTGGTCGAGAAGCTGGCCGCCGCCGGTGCCCCGCAGTTCGGTTTCATCAACGAGCAGGCCGGCATGTTCTCGTACTCCGGCCTGAGCCGCGAACAGGTCGAGCGCCTGCGCGACGAGTTCGGCATCTACGCCGTCGGCACCGGCCGCATCTGCGTGGCCGCGCTGAACCAGAACAACCTGGAATACGTCGCCAAGGCCGTGGCCACCGTCGCCAAGGGCTGAAGCACCACTCCAGTGGTTTGAAAACAAAGGCGCCGCAAGGCGCCTTTGTTTTTGCTCCTGCCTTCGCCAAGGGTTGCTGTAGAGCCGAGCCTGCGCTCGGCTTGCGCGGCGTGACGGACGAAGAGCAGCCGAGCGCGGGCTCGGCTCTACAGAAGCAGAGCGCCCCGCTTCTGCAGCGCAACGCATCTGGAAACGATTACGCCCTCCCCGCTCACCCACGCGCAAGTCAGACCAGCGACAATAGTCGTTTCCCCGTTGCCGAGACCTGCCCGCCCATGTCCCGTACCTCGTTGACCCGCTTCCTGATCCAGCAGCAGCACGCCGGCCGCATCAACGCCGACCTGCGCCAGCTGATCGCGGTCGTCGCCCGCGCCTGCACCAGCATCTCCATCGCCGTCAGCAAGGGCGCCCTCGGTGGCGTGCTCGGCGAAGCCGGCACCGGCAACGTGCAGGGCGAAGCGCAGAAGAAGCTGGATGTCATCAGCAACGAGATCCTGCTGGAAGCCAACGCCTGGGGCGGTCACCTCGCTGCCTGCGCATCGGAGGAAATGGACCACAGCCAGCCGGTGCCGGACATCTACCCGCGCGGCGATTTCCTGCTGCTGTTCGATCCCCTCGATGGCAGCTCCAACATCGACGTCAACGTCTCCGTCGGCACCATCTTCTCGGTGCTGCGTTGCCCGACCAACGTCGAACTGCCTGGCGATGACGCCTTCCTGCAGCCGGGCAGCAAGCAGATCGCCGCCGGCTACTGCATCTACGGTCCCAGCACGCAGCTGGTGCTGACCGTCGGCCACGGTACCCACGCCTTCACCCTCGACCGCGAAACCGGCGAGTTCCTGCTGACCACCGAGAACATGCAGATCCCGGCGGCCACCCAGGAGTTCGCCATTAACATGTCCAACCAGCGCCACTGGGAAGCGCCGATGCAGGCCTATGTGGAAGATCTGCTGGCCGGCAAGGAAGGCCCGCGCGGCAAGAACTTCAACATGCGCTGGATCGCCAGCATGGTCGCCGACGTGCATCGCATCCTGACCCGCGGCGGCATCTTCATCTACCCGTGGGACAAGAAGGAACCGGGCAAGGCCGGCAAGCTGCGCCTGATGTACGAAGCCAACCCGATGGGGCTGCTGGTGGAGCAGGCGGGCGGTACGGCCTGGACTGGTCGCGAACGCATCATCGACCTGCAACCCGACCAGCTGCACCAACGCGTGCCGGTGTTCCTCGGTTCGCGCGAAGAGGTCGCCGAGGCCGTGCGTTATCACCAGGAGCATGACGCGAAGAGCGTCTGACAGCGGCCATCCCTACAGCGGTCATGGCAGATTGATGACATGACCGCAGGGTGACAGCAGCGGCTGCAAACGGCACCATCAAGCCCTTGCCGTCGAAGGAATGCACGCATGCACGAGCCGGGCCCTGTCGATTTCATCGAGGTCATCCACAACGCCGTCCCCAGCGACGTGTGCGCTGCGATCGTCGCCCGCATGCGTGCAAGTCAGGGCCTGAAACCCGGTGCAGTGGGCAGCGGCGTGTTCCCGGAACTCAAGCACAGCAAGGATCTGCGGATCAGCGGCCTGGACGGATGGCAGGATGTCGACCAGCAGCTGCAGCAGGCGGTTTTTGCCGGTCTGCAGACTTATCTACGCCGTTATCCACAGGCATTGATCGCGCCGCTGATGTTGCAGATCCAGGACAGCAACGGCCAGCCGCGACGTCTGTCGGCCGAGGATTTTCCCGACATGGCACCGGAGCAGCTTGCGGATCTGGCGCGCACCTGCCTGCGCCCGGGCGCGATCAACCTGCAGTGGTACACAGCGGGCGAGGGCGGCTACCCGTACTGGCACTGCGAGCTGTACCCGAAGGATGCGCAGGCCGACACGCTGCACCGCCACCTGCTGTGGACGCTGTACCTCAACGACGACTTCGAAGAAGGCGAAACCGAGTTCCTGTTCCAGGGCCGGAAGATCGCGCCGCGCACCGGCAGCCTGTTGATTGCGCCCACGGCATTCACCCACACCCATCGTGGCAACCGGCCGCAGGGCGGCGACAAGTTCATCGCGACCAGCTGGATCCTGTTCCAGAGTGCGCAGAAGTTGTTTGGGGGAGGGTGATACAAACTGGTCACTCGAGGTTCCCAGCGCCTTGTCCGGATCATGGAGCTGGCCCCCGAGATCCTGTGCTGTGGTGCGAGCAGTGGTGCTATCTCCTAAGGCAGACCACTACCCGGTCTGCCCTCGCTGATAAGGGAATCCCCAGATGCTGGCACGCCTTCCCATGCGCCCAGCTGACCCAGCGGCCTCCGGATGGCATTCAATTCATAGCTGAGCTCGCGCATCTTGCAGTGGGCCTTCCAGCCCGCGGGGCTGTCGAGGTTGGTCGCATGGTCAGGCCAACTAAGATGGTCGGTGTGACCGAAACTGACGTCCTCGTTCCGGTCGGTGCCGACAGGGCTCGCCCCCAAACCACGGGCTCAGAACCAGAGTCACTGCTTTCTCCATGGTCTGATCAAGGTCTTGTGCATTACCCAGGCGATCCAGCCGCAGACCAATCCGATCCCAGCGACAATGATTTCCTCTTCCCCGAAGGGGGACCCACTTACCCGTTGATAGACGACAAAAACCATTGCTCTCAATGACAACAGGGCAAATATGACTACAGGTGCCCAAAGTACAATCTTCATTATTCCCCCGTGTGCAATGCATGGACCAGTGCTCGACGACTGGCCGCCTACGCTCTCTATCCCGCCATCTGCGGCATCATGATCTTCTTGCACGCACTACCGGAGGTTCCTCTCTGCGCTCTTGCCACTGCAGCACTACCACAGAATACGGATGTTTCGCGCGCTTGCGCAGTTTCGGGCTTTCCGTGCCACCTACAAAAGCTTCCTGCAGCGAAGTCGAGCAAGCTCGACGCTACCGAGGACGGCGATGATAGAGAATCCCGCCCGCTGCTGCACCGAACACTGCGATACCCAGGCCAACAAGCTCTTCTTCTCCAAGCGCTTCGCCAGATATCAGCTTGCTGACGGTCAGCAGCAGGACGTTCAATGGGAGCATCCACAAGAACGCGATACCAAGCCAGTAGATGATCTTCATTTCATGTCCTCATTGATCCGGGTACATCGACTTGAACCAATAGGCAGATCTGTTCCTCATCCATGTCCTGAATTCTGTCATCTCCAGTTCCCGCAGCTGGCGCATGTCAATTCCATAGTGTTGGAACAGGGAAATGGGCTCTCTCATACTGTCCTCATCCACAGCCGACGGATCAACAGAGACGTTGATCTTTCTGAGAAACCCCTCAACGGACACCACGCCTGATGTTTCACTCAAACTGGAGGAGAACGCATCCTCATCCAGTCGTGAGTAGAACCTCAGGGAATCAATTTCTATTTTCAGCATTGCCAGTCGTTGCAGAAGTGGTTGCACACGGTCTGTTCCACCCGACTATCGGGTGGGACCAAAGGATCGCCAGAGATTACCGTCGCCGCCTTGCCAGGCACTGAGCTTCTCGACGGGGATTTCCTTGAGTTGGCAGGTGAACTGGAGATAGAAGAACGGTCTTCTTTTCGATAGCTGTTCCATCCGACAGCCGTCACTTTGACTTCGATCCGACCATCGCCCTTGTGCGGCTGGTGTAGTTCAACATCCGCAGAATGGGACAGCCAGTAGTCTCCCTTGTGTGCGAAGCCTGCGCCGCCACTGGTCAAGTGCGCATCCACTACCTCCGGCATCCCTTCGGACGATGGCGTGTATCCCTTCAGGCTGCCGGTGATCTTGGTGAACTGCTGGGAATCGATCACGCCCGGCGACTCCGAGAAGAGGCGCAGCAGAAGGAGCGTGCCCGTGCCCTTGCTCACCACCTGACCTGTATTTGCCGTCCACAGATGTTGCTCGAACTCGTCCAGACCGGCTGGCATATCAGTGGCAATCGATGCCTGCGGAACGGCGATGCATTCGTGAATGGCGCGAGCCTGCACCTGCAGGGTCACAAGGGAGAGAAGGAGAGCGCTGGCCGGAAGGCAGCACAGGCGTTTCATCATGTAGACACCGCTGATTCGAATTCAGTCACGCGAGCGACTGGCAGGATGTGCCTGATCAAAAGGGGATGCGTCGGGATCATGTGCTCCCGTCCATGCATCAAGGTCCTGCATCTGCAGGGGCGAGGCTTTCAGGCGCTCTGATAGCTGGGTCGGTGCATCACATTCATCGCGCCATTCCAGTGGGCTTGTGGAGCGGAACGATGCGTCAATCTGGATCTCGATGCCGGAATCTCCGGTGGAAATCACGGTGATCTGCCCTGCGACCGGAACTCCGTAGCAGCCGGTCTTTCCGGCGAATGCACTGGATCCACTGCTATGGAACATCCGTACGCGATCACCTGCGGCGGCGAATCGGTCTCCTGCCTTCGCATCAGCAGGGAGCTGGACCGTGAGCTTGCTGAAGGTGGAACGGTCGGTCCACCACGAAGACCGGAATCGTCGAACCCCGATCACACGGTTGTTGCCGGTAACGATCTGGTGACAGGCAAAGAGTCGCTGGCGTGGCTCGACCGTCAGGCAGGCGGGGTCATGCATGGCAGCGTCTTCAACCACAAACGCACGGGCGGCCTCTGCATCGGCGCCGCAGGCAAACAGAAACGCACCACGGCTGAAGGCATGTAGGCGCTTCATGCACGAATCGATTCATCGCCCAACAGACGGAATCGCACCCTCGCCGATCGTAGGTAATCCATCTGCACCCTTCCATGGTTTGCAGGCCATCCGGCCAAGCGCAGATTGTTGCCGGTAAGTCAGGCAGCGGTCCAGCGTTCTAGAACAGACTTCCCTGCGGCGAATCCTTGCGCGGCGGCAACGGCTTCTCGAACCGGCTGGAATCCAGCTTCGGCCAGTGGCTGTTCTGCGCATTGAACCCGAGGCGCTTGCGCGCCAGCTTGAAGCGGTTGCTCAACAGCTCCGCATAGACGCCCTGGCCACGCATGCGCGTGCCGAACTGGCTGTCGTAATCCTTGCCGCCACGCAGCTGCTGGATCGTGCTCATCACATGCGCGGCACGATCCGGATGATGGGTATCCAGCCAATCGCGGAACAACGGCGCCACTTCCAGCGGCAAGCGCAGCAGCACGTAACCGGCGGTACTGGCGCCGGCATCATGCGCAGCCTCCAGCACGGCTTCCAGTTCGCTGTCGTTGATCCAGGGAATCACCGGCGCCACCATCACACCGACGGGAATGCCCGCTTCATGCAGGCGCTTCATCGCACGCAGGCGCGCATGTGGTGCCGAGGCACGCGGCTCCAGTTTCGCCGACAGATGCGGATCCAGCGATGTCACCGAGAAATGCACGCTGACCAGGTTCTCCGCCGCCAGTGGTGCGAGCAGATCGATGTCGCGCTCGACCAGCGCGTTCTTGGTGATCAGCGAGAACGGGTGTTTGGTTTCGAGCATCACCTCGATCAGCTGACGGGTCAGCTTGAACTTGCGTTCGATCGGCTGGTACGCGTCGGTGTTGATGCCCAGCGCGATCGGTTGCGGCACGTAGCCCGGCTTCGACAGTTCCTTGCGCAGCAGCTGTGGCGCGTTGGTCTTGGCAAACAGCTTGGTCTCGAAGTCGAGCCCGGGCGACAGGTTCAGATAGGCATGCGAGGGGCGCGCGAAGCAGTACGAGCAGCCGTGCTCGCAGCCTCGATACGGATTCACCGATTGGCTGAAGCCGACGTCCGGCGAGTTGTTGCGGCTGATGATGCTGCGCGCGGTCTCGGCACGCACTTCGGTGCGCAGGCGAGGGGCGAGGAATTCTTCGCTCTCGTCCATCGCCCAGCCGTCGTCCACCGCCTCGCTGACGGTGCTTTCAAAGCGCCCGGCAAGGTGGGACGTGGAGCCCCGACCCTTGATGGCGGCCTGGGCGTTGCGAGGGGGGTGCTGCATGTTGCCCTCCGGCCGTTACGGAACATTAGTATTATTGCTAACCACAGGCGGCGCAAGCGGCCAGGATTCACGTAGCTGTAGGGGCGGAGGCGTATGGGACCGCACGTTGACCCCAGACTTGTCCACAGGGCTGCGCGGCTTGCGACCGGGCGCGCGCCATCGCCGCGGCGGGCCAGCATGGGCCACGGGTGTCTCAACAGCTGCGATGGGAAGATCGGCTACAGGGACGCATGCCAGGCCGGAATACGGCGACCTGCCGCACGTCCTCCGGCTTCAATCTGCAGGGGAAGTCCCATGCACTGCTACAGCAGTGCCAGGTAGCCCTTCACTGTGGCATCGAGGCCGTCGTACAGCGCCTCGCCGATCAGGGCGTGGCCGATCGAGACCTCCAGCACCTCCGGCACATCGGCCAGGAAGTCATGCAGGTTGTCCTGCGACAGGTCGTGTCCGGCATTCACACCCAGGCCGACGGCCTGTGCACGGCGTGCGGCGGTGGCAAACAGTTCAAGCATTGCCCGCGCGTCGCCGGCAGCATGGGCCTCGGCATACGGACCGGTGTACAGCTCGATGCGGTCGGCGCCGACCTCGGCCGCCTGTTCCAGCAGCGGGTTGCCGGCATCCACGAACAGGCTCACCCGGCAACCCATCGCCTTCAGTTCGGCCACCAGCGGGCGCAGTCGCTGCGCGTCGCGCTCGAAGTCGAAACCATGATCGGAGGTGATCTGGCCATCGCCATCGGGAACCAGCGTGGCCTGCGCCGGACGCGTCTGCGCGCACAGCGGCAGCAGCCCGGGGTAGCCCTCACGCGGCGGCGCGAACGGGTTGCCTTCGATGTTGAACTCGACGCCCCGCGCACGGGTCAGCGCCGACAGTGCCAGCACGTCCTCGGCGGTGATGTGGCGGCGGTCCGGCCGCGGGTGCACGGTGATGCCATGCGCGCCTGCATCCAGGCAGGCCTGGGCGGCACGCACCACGTCCGGTTCGGCACCGCCACGCGAGTTGCGCAGGACGGCGATCTTGTTGACGTTGACGCTGAGCTGGGTCATGGAACGGGACTACGGGGAGTAAGAGGGAGGGTCGCTGCCGTCGGCCGGAGTCACCTTGGCCTGTTCGCGCAGACGCCGCAGTTCGTCGCTGTCCACCAGTGTCGCCGGATCGCGCTGAAGGTCGCCAAAGCGTGCGACGTAACGGCCACGCACCCACGCCAGCAGGAAGGCGAGGGCGCCCAGCAGGGCCAGTGACATCAGCCCCATGTTCGGTGTTTTCAACGCAAAGGCGAAGCAGCCCAGCGCCAGCAGCAGGTACAGCCAGTACATTGTCAGTCTCCCCGGGCCACCGCCGCAGTGTAGCGCTGCCTCACAGCAGCGGCGAGGCCAATCGCGCGAAGGCCTCGGGCAACCGATGCAGCCACAGCGAGCGTCCTGCCTGGTCGTGTACGCGGGTAGCACGCTCGAACTCGGACTGCAGCAACAGGGACAGTTCCGCCACCCGGCCACGATCGCTGATCATCATCGACAGCTCGAAATTCAGGCGGAAGCTGCGGTGGTCGAAGTTGGCGCTGCCGACGATGCAGACATCATCGTCGGCGATGAAGGCCTTGGTATGCAGCATGCGCGGACCGTACTCGTAGATCTTCACTCCCGCATGCAGCAGTTCGTCGAAATACGAGCGGGCGGCCTGGGTGACGAACCAGGAGTCGCTCATCTTCGGCACCAGCAGGCGTACGTCCAGGCCACCGAGCGCTGCTGATGTCAGCGCCATCCGCGCCGCCTCACCGGGTACAAAGTAAGGGGTCACCAGCCAGACCCGCTCACGCGCTTCCTGGATGGCGGCCACATGCAGGCGATGGATGGTCTCCCATCCCGAATCCGGGCCGGAGACCAGCACCTGCGCGTCGATCGCGCCGTCGCCGCGCAGGGCCATATCGCTCGGCCACAGCCGGGCGATGTCGAACCGCGAGTGATCCTGGCCACTGGCGTACAACCAGTCCTCGGCAAACACCAACTGCAGGCTGCGCACCACGTGCCCGCGCAGGCGCATGTGCAGATCGCGATAGGCATTCGGGTTGCGACTTTCGTCTTCGTCGTCGGTGATATTGATGCCGCCGGTGAACGCCAGCCGGCCATCGACGATCACCAGCTTGCGGTGCGTGCGCAGGTTCAACCAGGGGCGTTTGAACGGCTTCAGCAGCTGCCGCGGATGGAACCAGACCACTTCCGCGCCGGCATCCAGCAGCGGCTGCACGAAGCGCTGGCGCACGGCGGAGGAGCCTACCGCGTCCAGTAGCAGCCGTACCTGCACACCGGCACGGGCCCGTTCCAGCAAGGCATCCCGCAACGCGGTGCCGGCGTGGTCGGGATTGAAGATGTAGTACTCCAGATGCACATGGTCACGGGCCTGCGCCACCGCTTCCAACAGCGCAGCATAGGTGGCCGCGCCGTCGACCAACCAGGTCACTTCGGTGGCGGTGCTTGGCGCCAGCCCAGTCGTCGCCTGCGCGATCTTGGCCAGCTCGGTGCAGTCGGCATCGGGTGGGCAGACATCGCTGTAGTGCTCCATGCCCGAGCGCGCACGACCGCGTCGCAGCCGTTGCCGCTTCACCTTCTGCGGCCCCAACAGGTAGTAGATGAAGAGGCCGAGGTAGGGCAGCAGCGCCAGCGACAGGATCCAGCTCAGCGTGGCCACCGGCTCGCGCTTCTGCAGCATGATCCAGCCGGTCAGGGCGAGCAGGTACAGCAGATAGGCCACCGCCAGGATCGTTCCCAGGTGGGCGATGCCATCAAGCCAATGGCGCACGGAATCGAAGAGGGCGAGCATCCGCCGATCATAGCGGGGACACGCACCGGTCAGCGGCATTTGTTCCCAGACGCGTTCCCGGCAAGACGCATCCACGCATGGCGTGGATCCACGTGTCGACCAAGGTCGACACCTACCAAGCGCAGGCATGTCATTCAAAAAAAGACGCCCCTGTTTCCAGGGGCGTCTGCAGTCGCGTCATGACTGATGTATTGCGGTGTAGCGATTTACTGCTGCACGAAGCCGATCTTCTTCATCTGAGCATTCTTCGCGGCGGCCAGAACCTTGGCCATCACGTCGTACTCCGAATCCGGGCTGGCATCGATCCGCAGTTCCGGCTGGTTGGTCGGGTCACGCTGGACCTCCTGCTCCATCCGCTGCTGCAGTTCGCTTGCGTTGATCGGGCTGTTGTTCCACGAGACCTGGTTGCTGGCGTCGATCTTCAACTCGATCGGCGGCGGCGGTTCGACCAGCTGCGGCGGTGGGTTGAGCACGCGCTGCGGCAGGTCCACGGCGATCGGGTACGTCATGATCGGCGCGGTGACGATGAAGATGATCAGCAGCACCAGCATCACGTCCACGAGGGGCGTGACGTTGATGTCTGCCATGGGGCCTTTGCCACCACCACTACTGAATGCCATGGCTTATTGCCCCTTCTCTTTGGTCGCCACGAAGCCGACGTCCAGCATGCCCTGTTCCTGCGCGATCTTGGTCATCTCGTTGATGACACGCATCTTGGTGGTGCGGTCACCACGCAGGTTCAACGGCGGCTGCGGGGTCTGCTGGGCGGCGGTCGCCAAGCGCGACTCGAGAGTCTGCTTGTTGATCTCTTCGTCGTTCCAGTAGATCGAACCGTCTTCCTTGACTGCCAGGGTGATGGGACCCTTGCGGTCGTTGGTGTCGTCCGGCTTCTGGACCAAGTTGGCCTCCGGCAGATCCACCTTGACCTTGTGGGACATCAGCGGCGCCGTGATGATGAAGATGATCAGCAGCACCAGCATCACGTCCACGAGGGGCGTAACGTTGATGTCGGCCATGGGGCCGCCGCTGTTACCACTACTGAAAGCCATAACGGGCTCCGTCTAGATCTTGGTGACTACGTTCTCGCGGGTACAGCGCGTCGCAATTAGCGGACGCGCGAACCGGTGGCGAAGAAGTCGTGCAGGTCGTGCGCGAAGGTATCGAACTTGCTGATGGTCGCGCTGTTGATCTTGCTGAAGAAGTTGAAGGCGAACACGGCCGGGATCGCGACGAACAGACCGATGGCGGTCATGATCAGTGCTTCACCCACCGGGCCGGCAACGGCGTCGATCGAAGCGGAGCCGGTGGCACCGATCTTGATCAGCGCGCCGTAGATGCCCCACACGGTACCCAGCAGACCGACGAACGGAGCGGTTGCACCGACGGTGGCCAGCAGGGTCATGCCCGACTGCAGCTTGTTGCTTTCGCGGGTCACGGCCTGGCGCAGAGCGCGGTCGACGAACTCCGAACGGCTCAGGTTCTCACCCACGCCGCCGACGGCGCCGCCTTCAGCCCGCTGGTGGTGCGCTGCAGCCTGGGCAGCGTCCAGAGCGATCTTCGAGAACGGCTCCGAAGCCGGCTGCTCTTCCATTGCACGGATGGCGTCCTGCGCGTTCGGGGTATCCCAGAACAGGCTGACGACGCGATCAGCGGCGCTCTTCAGGCGGGTAGCACGGAAGATGTTGATGACGGTCCAGTACCAGGACATGGCGGACATGACGACCAGGGTCAGCAGCACGACCCAGGAAACCGCGAAATCACCCGGCTTGGTGGTCATTTCGTGGATCAGATGCTCGAAGCCCATCTGCGACAGGGCGTTGGACGGATTGCCCCCGGCAGCAGCGGCGATGAAAATTTCCTGCAGCATGACGCTTACCTTTGTTGTGTGTGGTGATAAAGGGTGTAGCTAAGCTAAACAATCGAACTGGAGGCGAGGGTGGCCAGGCGGCCACCCGGGCGCATCAGTTCAGCGCAAAGTTGACCGGGACGCGGACGCGGCCAGCAGCCTTCTTACCGCCAGCTTCGGCGGCGTTGAAACGCCACTTGCGGGCAGCTTCCATCGCAGCACGGTCCAGATCGCGGTTACGGCTGGACTTTTCCACCGTGACATTGGTGACGTTGCCCTGGGCATCGACATCAATGATCAGGATCACTTCGCCCTGGATACCAGCGCGGAAGGCGGCCGGCGGATAGCGCGGCGGATTCATGGCCTTCGACGAGATGTCCACGCTGGCCTCGATCGAGGTCGGCGGTGCCGGCGGCGACGGCGGCGACGGCGGGGTGACGATATCGTTCGCGCGCGGTTCCGGCACGTCGACGACCGGCGCCTGCGGCGGCGG
>NZ_JBYOLA010000022.1:0-64179 GCF_057799055.1 Stenotrophomonas sp. 14P6.2.3 | reverse complement strand
CCACCCACAAGGTGGCGTCGTGGGTTTCCCCCTTGTTTTCTTCCACGCCAAGGGGGTTACGGGGTGACCGTCTCCACCACTTCCAGGCCGTACCCGGCCAGGCCGATCTGGCGGCGCGGGGTGCCCAGCACGCGCAGCTTGCCCAGGCCCAGGTCGGACAGGATCTGCGCACCGGCACCGTTGCGGCGCCACTGGCTCACGTCCTTGTCCTTGCCCGGCACCACCGGCGCCGGCTGCTGGCGCAGGCGGGCCAGCAGGCCTTCGCCGTCGCGCGGGGCCTGCAGCACCACCATCACGCCGGCGCCTTCGGCATCGATCGCGCGTAGGGCATCGGTCGCGGCCACGCCGAAGTCGTCGCGACGCCAGTGCAGCAGGTCGGCCAACGGGTTTTCCACCTGCACGCGCACCAGGGTCGGGGTGTCGGCATCCGGGGTGCCACGGACCAGAGCGAAATGCAGGTCGTGGGCGATGCGGTCGCGGTAGGTGACCAGCTTGAACGGACCGAATTCGGTCTCGATCTCGCGCTCATCGACGCGCTCGACGGTCTTTTCGGTGGCCAGGCGGTAGGCGATCAGATCGGCGATGGAGCCCATCTTCAGGCCGTGCTCGCGGGCGAACACTTCCAGTTCCGGGCGGCGCGCCATGCTGCCGTCGGGGTTGAGGATCTCCACCAGCACGCCGGCCGGTTCGAGGCCCGCCAGCATGGCCAGGTCCGCGGCTGCTTCGGTGTGGCCGGCACGGGTCAGCACACCACCCGGCTGGGCGATCAGCGGGAAGATGTGGCCCGGCTGGTGCAGGTCGGCCGGCTTGGCGTTGGGCTTCACCGCGGTGCGGATGGTGTGCGCGCGGTCATGCGCCGAGATGCCGGTGGTGACACCTTCGGCGGCCTCGATGCTGACGGTGAAGTTGGTCTGGAACTGCGCGGTATTGGCCTGCACCATCGGCGCCAGGCCGAGGTCGGCGGCGCGGGTGCGGGTCAGCGGCAGGCACACCAGGCCGCGGCCGTGGGTGACCATGAAGTTGATGTCGCTGGCCTTGACCAGCTCGGCCGCCATGATCAGGTCGCCTTCGTTCTCGCGGTCTTCGTCATCGACGATGACGACCATGCGGCCCAGGCGGATGTCTTCCAGGATGTCGGGGATGGGGGCGAAGTTCATGGGGTATCTCCCTGTGGGTGCAGACCGTTGGTCGGCACACTGATCAGGCGTTCCACATAACGAGCGACCAGATCGATTTCAAGATTGATCGCGCTGCCCACGCCGGTGGCGGAGAACGCGGTATTGGCCACGGTGTGCGGGATCAGCGCCACTTCAAAGCCTTCGTCGTCCACTTCGTTGACGGTGAGGCTGACGCCGTCCACGCAGATGGAGCCCTTCTTGGCGATGTAGCGGCGCAGCGCGGCCGGCGCGGCGAAACGCCAACGCTGCGCGCGGGCATCTTCGTGGATGGACAGCACCTGGCCGAGGCCGTCGACGTGGCCGCTGACCAGGTGGCCGCCGAGGCGGTCGGTCGGGCGCATGGCACGTTCGAGGTTGATGACTGCACCTTCGGCCAGCTGGCCCAGCGTGGTCAGGCCCAGGGTCTCGGTGGACGCATCGGCCTGGAAGCTGCCGGCGTCGAACGCGATGACGGTGAGGCAGACGCCGTTGATGGCGATGCTCTCGCCCATCTGCACGTTGTCGAACGGCAGATTCCCGACGTTGAAGGTGAAGCGGACATCGCCGCCGATGGATTCGCGAGCGGCCAGACGGCCGACGCCTTCGATGATTCCAGTAAACAAGTAACGTTCTCCGCGAAAAGTGAGCGAAAAACGCCGCAAGGCAAACAGGCGGGCGCAGGGCCGCAAAGGCCCTGTGGCACCGTCTTCTTTCATCCGGACTATGACCGTCGGCTCCGGCATTGGACCGGATCTGCTGACCCCCGACGGTAAGGCCGGGGCGCTCGCGGGCTCGTGCTTGCGCACCTACCGCCGGTGGGGAATTGCACCCCGCCCTGAAGACGTTTGTGTACCGGCGAACCGGCCCGCCCAGTGTAACAGCCCGGGCTGAACGGGGTCGGATGACCCGGGGCGTGCCCTGGCCTGTGACGGCCGTCGCTCGCATTTCGTAAAACTTTCATTAAAATCGGCGCTCGGACGACATGAGGTCGCCACGGACTGCCGCACAGGTGGACCGCCAATGGACTGAAATTCACAGGAATTCCCATGCGCAAGATCCTGATCGTGGCCGCCCTGCTGGCCGCCGCCCCGTTCTCGGCCTCGGCCGACGCCCTGAGCTACACCTACGTTGAAGGCGGCTGGACCCAGGTCAAGACCGACGACGAAGCATTCAACGACCCGAAGGTCGATGGTGGCTATGTGCGCGGTTCGATCGCGCTGGCCGAGCAGGTGCACGTGTTCGGCGGCTGGAACTACGGCAGCAAGTCATACGACTACGACTACGGCTCGATGAAGCTGAAGTTGAACCAGCCGGAGCTGGGCGTCGGTTACCACATGCCCTTCAGTGATCGCGTCGATTACACCGCTGACATTGCCTGGGTCCGCCAGCAGGCGGAAGTGACCGTCAAGGACGTGGACTACGGCCGCTTCACCATCAAGGACCACACCAACCTGGTGCGTGCCACCATGGGCCTGCGTGGCAAGCCTTCGCGCATGACCGAAGCCTGGATCAAGGCCGGTTACATGGACGGCGGCAACGAGTTCAAGGGCACCTGGGTCGGCACCGTCGGCGGCCAGATCAACTTCACCCGCACCTGGGGTCTGGTCGGCGAGATCTCCGGCTACCGCGACGTCACCCAGTACTCGGCCGGCGTGCGCGCCAGCTTCTGATTGCCCGATCCTCGTCGTGTGATCGAACGGGTCCCGCAAGGGGCCCGTTTTTTGTTGGCCGCCGCGCGCAATATGCTTGGCTGTCGCGCACCATCGAATGCCATGGCAAGTGCGCTAGGCTTGCCGCCCTCTGGAACAGGAACACCGTCATGAAGACCCCGATCCGCGGCCTGCTGGCCACTGCACTGCTGTGCGCCCCGTTGTTCGCTTCGGCCGCACCGGCGCAGCTGACGCCGGAACAGACCTTCGACCTCTATGCACGCGCATTGCTGGAAGACGATGCCGCTGCCGCGCGCACGCTCAACGACGCGCTGAAGCCGGCCTTCGATGGCCAGGACTCGGTAACGCCGGTGCCGGGCATGATGGCCCTGGCCCTGGCCGAACCGTGGCAGACGGTGCTGGCCGTGGCCGGCGTGAAGGGCGATCCCGCAGCGGCCGAAGCGATGTACGCCAAGGCGCTGAAGGCCTCGCAGTGCCGTGCCACGCGCAGCACGGTGGAAGACAACGAGTACGTGGATGACCAGAAGATCGCCAAAGTCGATTTCAGCTGCCAGCTGGCCGACCTGGGCAGCGTGCAGCCGTTGTTCACTGCCAGCTTGACCAGTGATGTGCAGGCCACCCGCACCCGCTTCACCGAGGCCTATACCGAGGCCCTGAAGAGTGGCCCGCGCAAGGCAGTGGCCGGCACCCTGACCCTGTACACCGCCAAGGACAAGGGCTACTGGTACAGCAGCAACTTCGATGATCTGGTGGGCCCGGTGCTGGGTGCGCTGGCGCCGTTCGAAGAATGGATCCAGGACGTTGAAGCGGCCAAGGCACCGAAGGTGACCGGCGTGCCAGCCTGCGACCTGCTGCTGCAACAGCACCGCAGCTGCGTGGCGAAAATTGCGCCGGACCAGATCAGCGGTGTTGATGCGATGGCCGAAGAGCTGAAGGCCAAGACGCAGGTGATGTCGGCCGAGGAGATGACGCAGGAGTGCAAGTCGCTGCGGCCGATGGCCGAGATGATGTGGACCGACGAGTGCGCGTGAGGTGGTTCTGCTGAAACAACTGCGGCTGGCTGCGCTGCTGCTGGCCCCTGGTACTGCACTGGCGTCGGCACCTGCGCTGACGCCCGTGCAGGTATTCGACCTGTATGCACAGGTGATCGTGCACGGCGATGCAGCAGCACAGGCAACGCTGGCCCGCTATCTCGATACCGATAACGGGACTGCCCTCGCGGCGGCACTGGCGGGTGCAAGTCATCTGGACGAGGCGCCCGAACTGGCTGATTGGCCGAAGGCTGCGGCGGCGCTACGCAAGCGGCAGGCCTTAGTGCATTGCGCTACCGACAGCGTGCGCCATGCGCAGACCAGCAGCGCCGACGTCGACTATCGCTGCCACCTGCCCGACCTGTCGGCACTGCTACCCGTGTATCGACAGCATCCCGTGCCATTCAATGGGCCGCACCCGCCGCAGATGGCAAGTGAACTGGCGATGGCATATACGCAGATGATCGCCGTGGCACCCGACCGGGAACGAACCATCACGGTGTCGTTCAAGCGCGACCATGATGGTGGCGCCTGGCACGTACAGAACCCAACGCCGCTGATGAGCGGACTGGCGGATGCGTTCCTGCCGTTCTTCGAGTGGAACGAGCACCTGCCGAATTGAAAAAGGGACGGAGGGGATTAAGTCGTTTGTGGCATAAACGACTTAATCCCCTCCGTCCCTTTTTCAGGGGCGCAGCAGCAGACGCAGATCCTCACCCACCTGGCGCTGATCGACCACGCGCAGGCGGCGCTGCTGGTCCATCGCGTCGATGCCAAGACCAGCCAGCAGCGGGCGGCCGCTGTCGCCGAGCAGCGTCGGCGCCTGGTACAGCAGCAGCTCGTCCACCCAGCCACCGCGCAGCAGCGCACCGGCCAGCGTCGCGCCGGCTTCGGTGTGCACTTCGTTGATGCCGCGTTCGGCCAGCAGCGCCAGAACCGCGCCCAGATCCAGGCGGCCGTGACGCACGGCCACGCTGGCGAATGCCGCGTCGGCTGCGTCGGGCGGGCTGATCATCGCATCGTGCAGGTACAGCGTCGGTGCCCCACCCTCGCGCACACGGCTGCATTCCAGCGAGCGCAGGCGCGAATCCAGCACCACGCGCAGTGGTGGCATCACCTCGGTGTCGGCCAAGCGCACGGTCAACATCGGGTCGTCGGCGATCACGGTGTCGGCACCGGTCAGGATCGCACCAGCGCGCGCGCGCCAGTGCTGCACGTCCTCGCGCGCGGCGGGCCCGGTGATCCACTTCGAGCTGCCGTCGGCCATCGCGGTACGGCCATCCAGGCTGGCCGCCAGCTTCACCCGCAGCCACGGACGATTGCGCTCCACGCGCGACAGGAAGCCCCTGTTGAGTTCGCGCGCCTGCTCGGCCATCAAGCCCTCGGCGACCTCGATGCCAGCTTCGCGCAGCAGATCGAAACCACCGCCATCCACTTTCGGGAACGGGTCGCGCATCGCGGCCACAACACGCGACACGCCGGCGTCTATCAGCGCCAACGCGCACGGCGGCGTGCGTCCGTAATGCGCGCACGGTTCCAGGGTGACGTAGGCGGTGGCGCCACGCGCGTCGGTGCCGGCCTCGCGCAATGCGAACACTTCGGCATGCGGGCCGCCGGCACGCTGGTGCCAGCCCTGCCCGACCACGCGCTCGCCATGGGCGATCACACAGCCGACCATCGGATTGGGACGGGTGGTATACGCACCACGCTCGGCGAGCCGCAATGCGGTGGCCATGTGCAGGTGGTCAAGGACGGTGAACGATGTGCTCATGCCACCATGGTAGCGCCGTTGGTATGGATCCACGCCATGCGTGGATGGACGGCACGACGCCAGCCAAGGTTGGCAGAGTCCAGTAGATCCACGCCATGCGTGGATGGCGGCACAGCGCCAACCAAGGTTGGCATCTACCAGAGCAACGGGCGTCAGCCCTTCTTCTTCTTGGTCAGGGCGATCACATCGCCCAGCAGCTGCAATTGTTCGGTGCTCGACGGCAGGTCGCGTTCGAGCTTCTCGATCTCCTCGCGGAAATCGGCCACGTCCTCGAAGCTGCGGTAGACCGAGGCGAAACGCACATAACCAACATGGTCGAGCTTGCGCAGTTCATTCATGACGAACTCGCCAACCTTGATCGAGGGCACTTCGCGTTCGCCGCTGATACGCAGCTGATGCACCACCGCGCGTACCGCCGCTTCGATCTTCTCTTCCGGCACCGCGCGCTTCTGCAGCGCTCGGTCAAAGCCGGCGCGGACCTTGCGGGCATCGAAGGCTTCGCGGGTGCCATCGCTCTTGACGATGGCCGGCAGCTTCAGTTCAACGGTTTCCAAAGTACTGAAGCGTTCGCTGCACGCCTCGCACTCACGCCGACGACGAATCGTCGCGCCGTCTTCGGAGACGCGCGAATCGATGACCCGTGTATCGGCATGCTGGCAGAAGGGGCAATGCATTGAACGCCTGGCTCGGGGAAATACCTGCTGCCACGGTCGTGGCAGCGTCGCAACGGTACCTGAGAAGGGGTTTTGCAGCAAATGCAGGCGGCGATCAGCCTTGTCCGGCAAGGCCCGGAGCGCGACGCAGCCACACCAGATGCGCAGCCGGTACCAGCAACGGCACGCCCAGTACCAGATACCCCAGCACCTGCCAGGGGCTGCCGGCAAACAGGCTGAAAAGCACGACGCCGACCACGGCCAGTGCCGCGATGGCGCCAAGCACCAGCCCGATCCATGGCAGCGCTGGTGACTGCCGCACGCCATCGCGCCCCCGCCGCAGGTAACGGATGCTGAGCCACAGCCATGCCAGCAACCCGGCAATGCCGGCACTCGCCCACAGGAACAGCACGGCACCTTCGTCGCCGCGCATCAGTCCATGACGGACCAGAAAGGTGTAGATGCCGAACGCGGCGACGCCACCACCGGCCACCAATGCAGGCAATCCCAGCAGCAGGCATTGGGCGATATACAGGCGTTTGTGCAGACGCTCATCCATGCGTTCGAATCTCTTTTAAGGTCGCTCGCTTCAAGCGCTAAGGTCGCTCGCTTCAAGCGCGCGGTCGCAGCCACAAAAGCATGGCGGCCGGAACCAGCAGCGAAGGCCCCGTCAGCAGCAGACCCAATCCCTCAACGCCGTGTGTGATTCCCAGCCACAGCCCCATGCCCAACAGCGGCAGCGCCGCGAGCATGCCAAGCAGCAGCGCGCCCCACTGCACCCGGCTGCGGGTGCGCAGTGCGCTGCGTCCTCCAAACAGGTATCCACAACTGAGATCGAGCCAAGCAAGGCAACCGGCGAGGCCGGCCAATCCCCACACCAGCATCAACGCCTGGCTGGGCAGATCGACAGTGCCGTCGGCGAGTGAAAGCACGCTTCCCGCCATGCCGATCACCGCCATCGCCCCGCCGAACAGCACGCTGGGTGCACCCAACGGCACCGCCAGCGCTGCATAGAGATACTTGAGGCGGCGCTCATCCATGCGCGGTACTCAGGTGCCCGGGGTCAGAGCCCTTCCCACAAGGAAGGGATCCGACCCCAGTGCCCGATCAACCGTAAACCGGGTACTTGCGGCACTGCGCGCTGACGGCATCGCGCACGCGGGCAATGACGGCTTCATCGGCCGGCGCGTCGAGCACGTCGGCGATCCAGTTGGCCAGGTCCACGCAGTCCTGTTCCACATAACCACGAGTGGTCACCGCCGGAGTGCCCAGGCGCAGGCCCGAGGTCACGAACGGCGAACGCGGGTCGTTCGGCACCGAGTTCTTGTTGACGGTGATGTGGGCCTTGCCCAGCGCGGCTTCCGCGTCCTTGCCGGACACGTCCTTGCCGATCATGTCGACCAGCATCAGGTGGTTCTGGGTACCGCCGGAGACGATCTTGTAGCCGCGCGCGATCAGCGTGTTGGCCATCGCCTGGGCGTTCTTCACCACCTGCTGCTGGTAAGTCTTGAAGCCAGGCTCCAGTGCTTCCTTGAAGGCCACGGCCTTGCCGGCGATGACATGCATCAGCGGACCGCCCTGGATGCCCGGGAACACGATCGACTGCAGCTTCTTGACCAGGTCCTCGTCGGCGCCCTTGGCGACGATGAAGCCGCCGCGCGGGCCGCGCAGGGTCTTGTGGGTGGTCGAGGTGACCACGTGGGCATGTTCCAGCGGGCTCGGGTAGACCCCAGCGGCAACCAGGCCGGCAACGTGCGCCATGTCGACGAACAGGTAGGCACCGACCTTGTCGGCGATGGCGCGGAAGCGCGCCCAGTCGATCACCTGCGAGTAGGCCGAGAAGCCGGCCACGACCATCTTCGGCTTGTGCTCCAGGGCCAGGCGCTCGACTTCGTCATAATCGATCAGGCCCTGGTCGTTGACGCCGTACTGCACGGCGTTGAACAGCTTGCCCGAGGCGTTGACCTTGGCGCCGTGGGTGAGGTGGCCGCCGTGGGCCAGGCTCATGCCGAGGATGGTGTCACCCGGCTGCAGCAGCGCGAAGTACACGGCCTGGTTGGCCTGCGAGCCGCTGTGCGGCTGCACGTTGGCATAGTCCGCGTCGAACAGCTGCTTGAGGCGGTCGATCGCCAGCTGCTCGGCGATGTCCACGTATTCGCAGCCACCGTAGTAGCGCTTGCCCGGGTAGCCTTCGGCGTACTTGTTGGTCAGCTGGCTGCCCTGTGCTTCCATCACCGCCGGGCTGGTGTAGTTCTCGCTGGCGATCAGCTCGACGTGGTCTTCCTGGCGCTGGGTCTCAGCGGCGATGGCCTTGGCCAGTTCGGGATCGTAGGTTTCGATGCGGACGTCACGCGGGAACATCGGGTACTCCAGCAGGCGGGGAAAGGGGTACGACTCAGCCCTTGATTGTAGCCCCGCCCCGGCCTGCTGGGGCCGAAACGGGCCCGTATGGTCTGCAATCCCCGGGCAAGCCGGCGGCTGTGGCGGATCATCCACGCATGGCGTGGATCTACTGCCGGTTCTCCCGTAGATCCACGCCATGCGTGGATGACGATGGCAGGACGACAAAAGGCGCCCTCAGGCGCCCTTCGTCCTTGCGCGTGCCGGCTGCGATCCTCAGCGGTTGCTGACGATGTAGTCGGCGATGATGCCGCTGGCGATGGCCACCAGCAGCATGTTGCCGCGGTCATCGCGGATCCACTGGTGGCCGTACGGCGGGCGGCGCAGCTGGTAGCGCGGGTAGTCGTTCACCACGTAGATCGGGCCACGGTAGTAATCGCGGTAGCGGTGGCCGCGCTGCCAGCCATAGCCATGGCCGGGCCGGTAGCCGGGGCTGTAGACCACGCGCGGCGGCGGCGGTGCCGGACGGTAGTAGCCATGGTCGTAGCGGCGATCGTGACGGTAATCGCGGCGCGCTTCGCGGCGGTCGCGTTCCCAGTCGCGACGGTCGTGACGCCATTCCCGGCGATCCTCGCGCCACTCACGGCGATCATGGTCGCGGCCACGGTGGTCGTTGTCGGCAAAGGCCGGGGCGATGGCACCCAGCGCCAGTACGGAGGCCACGGCGCCGGCCATGAGTCGATGGAGTTGCATGGGAGACCTCTGCTGGGTGGGTGGTGATCCCATCTTGCGCATGCGATCTGAACGGTTTCCGGCTGGAAACGCTTCCCGCTGCGGGACTGTGACGGGGTATTCAGGCCGCGGCCAGCCCCGGGCGCTCAGGCCAGCGCGGGCCGGAACCGGTTCCGGCTATAATTGGGGGTATTCAATTCAATCTGTGCCCGCTGCCGCAACGGGAAGTTCCCCGTGACGGACCGGGCGCAGGGTCGCGCCTACGGAGACCTCATGTCCTCGCAATACATCTACACCATGAACCGCGTGTCCAAGGTGGTCCCGCCCAAGCGGCAGATCATCAAGGACATCTCGCTGTCCTTCTTCCCGGGCGCGAAGATCGGCCTGCTGGGCCTGAACGGCGCCGGCAAGTCCACCGTGCTGAAGATCATGGCCGGCGTGGACACCGATTTCGAGGGCGAGGCCCGTCCGCAGCCGGGCATCAAGGTCGGCTACCTGGCGCAGGAACCGGAGCTGGACCCGACCAAGACCGTGCGTGAAGCGGTGGAGGAAGGCGTGGGCGAAGTGCTGCAGGCGCAGTCCGCACTGGACGCCGTGTACGCCGCCTATGCCGAGGAAGGCGCTGATTTCGACGCGCTGGCCAAGGAACAGGAACGCCTGGAGGCGATCCTCGCCGCCGGTGACGCGCACACCCTGGAAAACCAGCTGGACGTGGCCGCCGACGCGCTGCGCCTGCCACCGTGGGAGGCCATCGTCGGCAAGCTGTCCGGCGGTGAAAAGCGCCGCGTGGCATTGTGCCGCCTGCTGCTGCAGAAGCCGGACATGCTGCTGCTCGATGAACCGACCAACCACCTCGACGCCGAGTCGGTGGAATGGCTGGAACAGTTCCTGGCGCGCTACACCGGCACCGTCGTGGCGGTCACCCATGATCGCTACTTCCTGGACAACGCCGCCGAGTGGATCCTGGAACTGGACCGTGGCCGCGGCATTCCGTGGAAGGGCAACTACACCGACTGGCTGACCCAGAAGGACGAGCGCCTGAAGCAGGAAGACAACCAGGAGAAGTCCCGCCAGAAGGCCATCCAGAAGGAACTGGAGTGGTCGCGCCAGAACGCCAAGGGCGGCCGCACCAAGGGCAAGGCCCGTCTGGCCCGCCTGGAAGAGCTGCAGTCGGTCGATTACCAGAAGCGCAACGAGACCAATGAAATCTTCATCCCGCCGGGCGAGCGCCTGGGCCAGGCGGTGATGGAATTCAAGAACGTTTCCAAGAAGTTCGGCGACCGCCTGCTGTTCGACAACCTGAACTTCCTGGTGCCCTCGGGCGCCATCGTCGGCATCATCGGCCCCAACGGTGCGGGTAAGTCGACCCTGTTCAAGATGATCACCGGCAAGGAAAAGCCGGACACCGGCGAGATCGTGGTCGGCCCGACCGTGCAGCTGTCCTATGTCGACCAGAGCCGTGACGCGCTGGAAGGCAACCACAGCGTGTTCCAGGAAATCGCGGGCGGCCTGGACATCCTCAACATCAACGGCATCGAGATCCAGTCGCGCGCCTACATCGGCCGCTTCAACTTCAAGGGCCAGGACCAGCAGAAGATGGTCGGTTCGCTGTCCGGTGGTGAGCGTGGCCGCCTGCACATGGCCAAGACCCTGCTGCAGGGTGGCAACGTGCTGCTGCTCGATGAACCGTCCAACGATCTGGACATCGAAACCCTGCGTGCGCTGGAAGATGCGCTGCTGGAGTTCCCGGGCAACACCTTCGTCATTTCGCATGACCGCTGGTTCCTGGATCGCATCGCGACCCACATCCTGGCGTTCGAAGGCGATTCGCACGTGGAGTTCTTCCAGGGCAACTACCGCGAGTACGAAGAAGACAAGCGCCGCCGCATGGGCGACGACGCTGCGCCGAAGCGCCTGCGCTTCAAGGCGCTGAAGTAAGGCAACCGGAAAGGCCGCGCTCGCGCGGCCTTTCTCATTTAGGTAGGTCACCACCGTTGGTGGTGAAGGAAGGCGTACCGACCAACGGTCGGCACCCACGTTCTGCATTTGGGTAGGTCACGACCGTTGGTCGTGACACCTTATTGTCGTGAGAACCCCCATGTCCCTGTTCGAACGCCTGTTCCAGCTGCAGCAGCACGGCACCACCGTGCGCACCGAACTGCTGGCCGGTGTCACCACGTTCCTGACGATGTCCTACATCGTCTTCGTCAATCCCGAGATTCTCGGCACCACCGGCATGGATGCAGGTGCGGTGTTCGTGGCCACCTGCCTGGCCGCCGCGCTGGGCTCGGTGGTGATGGCACTGGCGGCCAACTTCCCGGTGGGCATGGCGCCGGGCATGGGCTTGAATGCGTTCTTCGCCTTCACCGTGGTCGGTGCTGCCGGCCTGCCCTGGCAGCAGGCGCTGGCGGCGGTGTTCATTTCCGGCCTGGTGTTCCTGGTGCTGTCGCTGACCGGCGTGCGCGCGTGGCTGGTGTCGGGCATTCCGGCCTCATTGCGGTCGGCGATCGTGGCCGGTATAGGCCTGTTCCTGGCGATCATCGCGCTGCAGAAATCCGGCGTGATCATCGGCAACGAGGACACGCTGGTCGCGCTGGGCCCGCTCAATACCGCGCCGCCGTTGCTGGCACTGGGCGGCTTCCTGCTGATCGCGATCCTGGAAGCGCGGCGTGTGCGCGGCGCGATCCTGATCGGCATCCTGGCGGTGACCGCGGCCGGCTGGGCGTTGGGCGATCTGCAGTACCACGGATTGGTGTCGTTGCCGCCGAGCCTGGCACCGACCTTCCTGCAGCTGGACCTGCCCGGCCTGCTGCACCACAACGGTGGTGCACCGATTGCGGTGCTGCTGCAGGTGGTGCTGGTGTTCGTGCTGGTGGAGGTGTTCGATGCCACCGGCACGTTGTATGGCGTGGTCGGCCGTGCCGGCTTGCTGAAACTGCCGGGCGCACAGAAGCGATTCGGGCGCGCGCTGCTGGCCGACAGCACGGCGATTGTCGCCGGCTCGCTGCTGGGCACCAGCAGCACCACCGCCTTCGCCGAAAGCGCCTCTGGCGTGCAGGTGGGTGGCCGTACCGGTTTGACCGCGCTGGTGGTGGCCGCGCTGTTCCTGGCCGCACTGCTGTTCTCGCCACTGGCGGCGATGGTGCCCGGCTATGCCACCGCGCCGGCGCTGCTGTTCGTGGCCGGGCTGATGCTGCGTGAACTGGTGGAAGTGGACTGGAGCGACCTGACCGAGTCGGTGCCGGCGGCACTGTGCGCGCTGGCGATGCCGTTCACCTATTCCATCGCCAACGGCCTGGCCTTCGGCTTCATTGCCTATGCCGCGCTGAAGGCGGGCACCGGCCGCTGGCGCGAGGTGCATCCGGCAGTGTGGCTGGTGGCGGTGCTGTTCGTGCTGCGCTACGCGCTGGAGTAAGCCGGTGGCTGTTGCCGGCCGCTGGCCGGCAACCTCACATGCCTCGGGAATCCTGCAGTTGCCGGCCAGCGACCGGCACTACCCGATGCCGCGTGGCCTTCACTCGTACTGGATGGTGAAGGTTGCCTGCCCGTTTGCAATACCGGCACCCACGGTACCGGCCTGGGTCTGCACGTAGCGGGCGCGCAGCGGCAGGCTCAATGTAGAGCTGCCGACCGTCGTCGTGCCGACGTTGATGGTCTGGCCGAAACGCACTTCGCGCTCGCTGCTGCCATCGCGCTGCACCATCTGGATGCCGATGCGCGTAGCGCTGTTGGCAGCGGCGCTCAGCTTGAGCACGCCCGGCATGTTCGAACCATCCTGGTCGGCATCCAGGCGGATGCCGACCTTGCTCTGGAACTGCGCAAGGTTGCTGCCCTGGCAGTTCAGGCGGATGTCGAAATCACGGTTGACGGCCTTGGAGCCGACGCCGGTGAAGCTGGTGTTGGGCACGCTGCCGAAATCCACCGGGATGTTGCGGCTGCCGGCCTGTACTTCGCAGGTCGGGCTGACCACGGTGGTGCCCGAACCCTTGAAGGTGGAGGTCAGTTCCGGACGGCCGGGACCGTCGCCATCAAGATAGTAGGTGGTGAAACGACCATTGGGCGCGATGGTGCCCGAACCGGTCTGCGCAGCAGTCTTGATCAATTCCACCCGGAAGCGGCCGCCATTGAGGGTCAAGTTGCGGTTGCCCCCCAATTGCAGGGTGTGGGGGTAATAGGTCTGGATGGAGCCCGAATCGCGATAGACACGAATACCGACACCCGCTACGTCGGTGGCATAGACATTGCTGAAGCCTGGCACAGCGCTCTGCTGCGCAGCGTTCACGAAGCGACCGTTGGCGCTGCCACCCCAACGATCACAGTAACCAATGTTGTCGCGCTGGTTGATCGGCACGATCAGTTCCTTGATCACACCACCGACTGGCAGATTGGGCAGGATGACGATCTGACCCATGTCCATCTGCACGTCCTGCGCGACGAACCCCTGCTGGGTGATATAGCAGGTGGCCAGCGCCGGGCCGGCCAGCAGCACGCCGCCAAGCACGGCCAGGGTGGCCAGCGCCTTGCGGCCACGGAAGAGAATCATCGGCATGCTGCCTCCAGCGGGATGAAGCCGGTCTTGGACGCATCGGCGCCCGCCGGTACCTGGTAATCAACCGTGCAGCGCTGGTCAGCACCGGAGCCCCATTCAACCTGCAGGCTGCCCTGGTTCTTCTCGCTGCGCACGTACAGGCGGCCGCCCTGGCTGACCATGCCCACCGGCTGGCCAGTTTCGTCCTTGACCTGCGCGCCGAACGGCAGCGTGCGACCGTCGGCGTTGCGCACCTGGATCAGCAACGCGTTGCCCTTGCGGGTGTCGAAGCGCAGGTAGCTGATGGCACCGGCGAACGGAGCGATCGACTGGCTGCTGCTTTCCAGCTCGACATCGTGAGCCATGCCCTGCGGGTCCAGGGTCACGGTGTTGAGACGATACGGCGACACGTAGGGCACCACGGCGTAACCGCGACCATCGATGCGCAGGCCAGGCGCGTTGCTGACCATGGCATCACGTGCACCCGGTGCCTCGACCAGCACCATGGTTTCACCGCGCTGCGGGGTGAAGGTGACGCCACCCGGGTGCATGACCAGGCTGCCGTTGGCACCGAACGATGCCTGGCGGAAGTCACGCGAATGGCCGTAGGTCGCGTTCAAAGCGGTGTAGCGGCTGCGGTACTCGGCATTGCCGACGGCGGTGGTGCCACCGTCGCGGGTATCGGACAGGGCCACGCCGTAGCTGAAGTTGTTGTCCACGCCTGCGGCGCCGGTGATGCCTACGCGACTGCTGTCGTAGCCACCGCGTTCGCGCACACCGACATCGGCACTGAGCGAGACCGGGCGGGTTCCGCGGCCCAGCGGCACGCTCATCGACAACAGGTACTGGGTATCGGAACGGCCCAGCGCACCTTCTTCGGTACGCAGTGCGGAGAAACCGAAGTTCACCGAGCGCCAGGCGTTGTTGTAGCCCACCTGGTACTGCTTGGCAGTACCGGGGCGATCATAGAAGTCACGCACCGAGCCGGTCACGTACAGCGCGCCCCAGCGACGGCCGAGCGGCTGGTTCAGGGTCAGCTGGAACTGGCTGCGCTGGCGGCCGCGGGTGCTCGGATCGATGCCACGATCATCGGCGTCGCGTGCATACAGCGCATCCTGCAGGCTGTAGAAGCCTTCAGTGGAATAGCGGTAAGCAGCCAGGGTCAGGTTGGTGCCGGTCTCGCCGATCATGTTGCTGTAGCTCAGGCGCACGCTGGCGCCGGTGCTGTTGCCGTAATGATCGAACGAGGTACGGGCATGGGTGACATCAGCGGCGAAGGCACCCAGCGGCGTGGACACGCCGATACCGTACAGCAGCGAGAGGTAGCCATCGCTCAACGCGCTGCCACCGTACAGGGTCAGCTGGTTGCCGATGCCGCGCTGATAGGTGCCCTGCATCAGCCACGGCTCATCGCGCAGCTGCTTGTTGCGGACCTGGCCGGCAGTAATCGCATAGCGGGATACACCGGCGCGCAGCATCTGCGGCACCGAACCGAACGGAACCTTGAACTCGCGGCGACGGCCATCGGCTTCGACCACGCTCACTTCCAGGTCGCCGCCGTAACCGGTCGGGTACAGGTCGTCGATCACGAAGTTGCCCGGCGACACCGAGGCCGAATAGATCAGCTGCTGGTTCTGGCGCACTTCGACGCGCGCATTGGTCTCGGCGATGCCACGCACGATCGGCGCGTAACCGCGCAGCGAATCGGGCAGCATGCGATCGTCGCTGGCCAGGCTGGCACCGCGGTAGCCGATCGAATCGAACAGCTCGCCGCTGGTGTAGGCCTCACCCAGGGTGAGCATGCCGCGCACCTGCGGAATACCGCGTTGTGCATAGGTGGCGATGCTCTGCCAATGACGGCCGTCGCCTTCGTTCCAGGTGAGATTGGAATCGTGGCGGAACTGCCAGCCGCCCAGGTTCAGGCCTGCGTTGAGGCCCAGGTAGGCGCTGCGGTTGCGGTTGCCACCGTCGGTGCGGCTGTCACTGTCGATCGCATTGAAGCTGTAGCCAACGAAACCGGCATTGATGCCGCGGTCCCACAGTGCGGGATTGACGTAGCCTCGTGCTTCGCGGCGCATGAACGCCTGCGGGATGCTGAGGTCGTAGCGCAGGTTGCCGCTGTCATAGGTACCGTAGGCGTTGGCCATGCGCTGCTGCACCGGCACGCAGGTGCTCTTGTCCAGCGCTGCGGACGGATCCTGCTGGAGCAGGACCGCTTCGCTGTCCACGCCCAGCTCTTCCAGCGTCGCGACATCCAGGCAGGCATCGACACGGCCCTGCGCATCTGCCTTGAACTGCAGATCGCGGCGGCCCTGCCATGCGCCGTTGACGTAGACGTCGACGCGGTAGTTGCCGGCAACCATCGGGTTGCCATTGGAGAACGCTGCCAGGTCGACCTGCTTGGCCTGGCCAGACAGGAAGCTGGAATTGAACTGCGCCTGTTCCGGCGCACGCGCCGTTGCCGCACCGCTCTGCGCCATCAGCGCCTGTTCGCCGAGATTGGCCGGTGCAGCCAGTGCCCATCCTGGGCAGGCGACGCCAGCAGCCAACAGGCAAAGCGCCTGATGGATCGACAATGTCAATCTGTTTCCGATCACACTGACATTCCTTCAATTCGCCGCACGGCGGCAGTTGCGGGATGCGCAGGCCAATGGCCCACGCGGCGCTTTCAGCCCCCGGTAGCGGACAGGCGGATCGTGTGTTCGACCCGGCCGCCGTAGTCGTTGATGGTGATGAAGCGGACCTGCTCGATGCCGGCCGGAGCCGCGAAATCGAGGCTCTGCTTCGGTGCAACCATCTTTCCCTGCTCTTCGACCGGTCGTTCGCCGCTGCCGGTCACGGCATGCACTTCAGCCAGGGTCACGTGGAAGGGACTGGGGTTTTCCACCCGCAGGCGATCACCGCTGCGGGTCCAGCGCAGTGCTGCAGGCGCGTCGTTGGCGACGCCCTTCAGGCCCTGCGGCCGATAAAAAAGTTTGAGGCGCGAACGAAACGCGACCTGCAGGTAGTTCTGTTCGCCACTGTCGGCGCTTTCCGGCGACGGCGGCACATCCAGCACGTTGAGCCAGAACACCGATTCGTGGTCGGTCGGCAGCTGCGCGCCAGAGAAGATCAGGCGCAGCGCCTGGCTGCGACCGGGCTCGACACGGCTGATCGGCGGCGTCAGCACGAACGGTGCATCACTGGTATCAGCGGTCTGGTTGGCGTCGCCACTGTCGACCCACGCCTGCACCAGCGCGGGCGAGTCGCCCACGTTGTCGACCTGCACGGTGACTTCGCGCGATTGCGCCGGGTAGATCACTCGCGTGCCATTGACCACCACGCCGGCCAGAGCGTTCTGGCAGAAGGGCAGCGTGAACGCTGCCAGCAGCAGCGCCCGGGGAAAGATTGCTTTCATCGGAATTACTACGCTCGAGATGTGTGGCCAGGGGCCGCGAAGCACTGGCCGGCGCGTACGCCGGCCAATGCGGGGTACGGCTACGATCAGTTGTAGATGATCGTGTACTTGACGTTGCTGGTGACTTCACCGGCAGTCGCGGCGGCGGTCGCGTAGTACTCAGCGTAGTAGTTCAGGTTGGCGGTGCCATCGGCAGCAACGGTCACCCACTGCGAGTTGTCCTGGGCCTGGTTGGCGCCCGAGGCCTTGACCGGCAGGAACTGGTTGTTCGAGCCCAGCAGCTGCAGCTGCACGTTGCCGGCAGCATTGGCCGCAGCCTGGTTGTTCAGGCGGCCGCTGTTGAAGTCAACGGTCGAACCCGGCTCGAAGTAGGTAGCGACGTTGCCGGCGCTGCACTTGGTCAGGTTGATCGCGAACGGGGTACGACCGGCGACGGCACCGGCGGCAGCCAGGGTGCTCTTGGAGACCGTCGGCAGGTTGACAGAGAAGTCCTTGCCACCCGGGGTCGAGATGGTGCAGGTCTTGTCGGTGACCTTGCCGTTGAAGGTGATGGTGCCGTCGGCAGCATTGGCGGCCAGCGGAGCGGCAGCCAGCATCAGAACCGCGATGAATTTGATCTTGTGCATTGCTTGTACCTAACCCTACTGAAGAGATGGAAAGTAGAGGAGGAAGCAAGGAGCACTGCCGGGCATCGGACCCTTCCTTGCGTCTCACCTGTCGCCGGATTCGGACGTACCTCTCCCTGAATCCGTGACGCAAGTATATGCATAAATGTGACCCAGTTCTCATAATTTTTTATGAACACAACATCTTGACGCCAATAAATTGACGTGATAGCTCAAAAATGGCGGATGCCCGGGAAGCCAAGGCAGGCTTAGCGTGCGACGCAAATGGCACTCGATCGTCGACCGATTTTGCAGGTAAAAACGGCGTTATTTGACGCACATCACCCTTCTCGGGTGATGGCCCTAGCAGAACGAAACACTGCCTATCAATGACTGTTCGCGGTTGTCGCTAACTAGGACACACCGAACCAGAGAACGTGTCATGAAGAGCTCGATCCTGCTGTGCGTGGTCTTGATGTCCGTCAGCGCACTGGCCCAGGCCAGCAGCGGAAGCGTCCGCTTCAGCGGTCGCATCGTCGATCCCGGCTGCACGACGCGCCTGTCCCAGCAGGAGCTGAGCCTGGAAGCGTGCCCGCCGTCGGCCAAGGGCGCCAAGGTGGCGGTGACGGCGCTGGGCGAAGGTGAAACGGCAACGCTGCGCGAAGGTGGTCGCCATGGCCAGCAGCTGGCCGTGGCCGCACGCACGATGCGTGCCGGCGACCTGTCGTTCTCCGAGCGCTATCGCCTGGAAGCCTCCCAGCGCCAACCGCTGCGAGGCGCCTATCTGGTGGTGGTCGACTACCCCTGAGCCGGGTCCGGCAGTTCGAACACCTGCCGCAGGTAGGACAGGTAACCCGGGTCATCGCACATGCTCTTGCCCGGTGAGTCACTGAGCTTGGCCACCGGCTGGCCATTGCAGCGGACCATCTTGATGACGATGTTGAGCGGGGTCGGCCCCAGATCGTTGGTCAGATGGGTACCCACGCCGAACGCCACCTGGCAGCGGCCGCGGAAGTAGTCGTACAGGCGCATCACCTTGGTGATGTCGAGCCCATCGCTGAAGACCAGCACCTTGCTGCGCGCGTCGACGCGGCGCTGCTGGAAGTGGGCCAGCATGCGGTCGCCCCAATCGAACGGGTCGCCGGAATCATGGCGCACGCCATCGAACAGCTTGCAGAAATACATGTCGAAGTCGCGCAGGAACGCATCCAGCCCGACCACGTCGGACAGCGCGATGCCGAGGTCGCCGCGGTACTCGCGCGCCCACGATTCCAGTGCCGCCACCTGCGAATCGCGCAGGCGCGGACCCAGCGCCTGGAATGCCTGCAGGTATTCGTGGGCCATGGTGCCGTGCGGGGTCATGCCGTACAGGCGGGCGAAGTGCACGTTGCTGGTGCCGACCAGCTGCGGGCCCAGCGCGTCGCGCAGCAGCGGCAGCAGGCGCGCATGCCAGTCGCGCGAATAGCGGCGGCGGCTGCCGTAGTCGGCGATGCGGCACTGTTCGAAGCCGGGGGTATCGCGCAGCAGCGCGGCCTTGGCCTGCAGCCGGCGTTCGCCTTCGGCGAAATCCGCCGTGGTGGTGTTGCGGAACCAGACTTCGTTGATGATCGCCAGCAGCGGCACTTCGAACAGGATGGTGTGCAACCACGGACCGGTGATATCCAGCTCGATCTCACCAGGCACCGTCTTCGACGCACGCAGCTGGATGTACTTGCGATCCAGGTGGAACAGGCCGAGGAAGTCGGCGAAATCCGGCTTCACGAAGCGCAGGCCGCGCATGTAGTCCAGCTCTTCATTGCTGAAGCGCAGGCTGCACAGGTGGTCGATCTCCTCATCGATCTGGTCGATGAAGCGGGCCAGCTCGATACCAGGTGTGCGGCATTTGAAACGGTATTGAACCTGCGCGCCGGGGTGCTGGTGCAGCACCGCCTGCATCATGGTGAACTTGTACAGGTCGGTGTCGAGCAGGGACTGGATGATAGGCATGGCTGGAATTATGCGCCTGTAGGGGTGAACCGGGGTCCGCGGGGAGGTGGAGCCCTATCGCACGGCGTGGCTCTGCAGTAGATCCACGCCATGCGTGGATGATCCTGACGCAGCGGGTTACAGTGACCTGCGCAGCAGCCTCGGTACCTGCACCAGCGCGTGGGCCCAGATCGCGCCCCACACTGCCACCCGCACCGGCAACGACCGCTGCGGCCCTTCGAACTTGCTGAAGTAGCGCCACAGCCCGCGATGCTTGTGCCATTCCACGAAGAACGGCCGCGAACGGCTGGACACCCCGCGCACATGGGTCACCTTCAGGTCGTTGGCGATGGCGACCACGCCACCGGCATCACGCACGCGGCGGCACAGGTCCAGGTCTTCGGCATGCAGCCGGTAACCGGCATCCCAGCCGCCGATGCGATCAAACAAGGCGCGCGGCATCAGCAGCAGCGCACCGGACAACGCCGGTACCTGCTGCAACGGCTGCACCGGGTCGCGGGCAATGGCCAACCGCGCGCCGCGCCCGGGCGAGCGCAGCATGGCGAGGAAGTCCGGATCACGACGCCTTACCGCGTCATCGGCCTGGCCGTGCTCGTCCACCTGCTCCACACCCAGCAGACTGTCGCCCACCGCACCGGCGCGGTCACGCAGTGCGGCGAGGGTATCGATTTCGACCATCAGGTCGGGATTGATGAAGGCCAGCCACGGGCTGCGTGAATCAGCAACGCCCTGATTGTTCGCTGCGGCGAAACCGGGATTGTCCGGGTTGGCAATGAAACGCACGCGCGGATCGTGGCTGGCGTGGCGCTGTATGACTTCCAGGGTGTCATCCAGCGAACCGTTGTCGATCACCCGGATCTCGGCCACGTCCTGCGCCTGGCGCAGTCGCGACAGGCAGGCATCGATGGTGCTGCCGCTCTGGTAGGTGACGACGATGGCGGCAATGGCGGAATTCAAACAGGCGGCTCCAGCGGTGATGGCGGCACGAACAGGTCGCCCTGCCCGCGCGGCATTATCGCCTGCTGCAGGTTGTGCTGCAGGTCCTGGCGCAGCGTGTGCAGCGGATCATGCATCAGGAAGTCAGCCAGCCGCGGTACCCAGCCCGGCCAGCGCGCGGCCAGTGCCTCCAGATCGCCGTCGCGGCTGGGCGCTTCACTGGCACGGCTGACGAAGGCGTTTTCGCACAACACGTTGCGCCAGCCGAGGCCGGCCATGCGCAGGCTCAGATCGACCAGCGCCGCGTTCCAGCCCAGGTAGCTTTCTGCATCCAGGCCACCGGCGCGCCGCCGCGCATTGGCGCGCACCAGCACCGCATGAGTGACTGCCGAGGGGAGTTCAGGATGCAGGGTCGGCAGCGCCGCGCAGACGTGGGCCAACAGCGCCGGGTCGCTCGGTTCGGGGTTGAGTTCACCCAGCCGCGGCCAGGCAGCGGTTTCGCCCACATTGCACCACGGCGTGGCGGTGGCGATGGCGGCGTCACGAGCGAAGGTGGCCTGCAACTGCTGCAGCCATCCCGGTGCAGGCACGCTGTCCGGGGCCAGCACCGCGACGTCCAGGCCGTCGCAGGCACGCAGCATTTCGTCCAGATGGGCGACCTCGCCGAGGGGTCTGGCGCGGCGGGTGTATTCGGCCTGCAGCGGCGTATGTGCCAGCCAGTGTTCGACCACCGCCTGTGCACGTGGCCCGGCTTGCGCGTCATCGCCCAGCCAGATCGATGTCCCCGCTGCGGTACCGGCATCGAGCGCGGCCAGGCAGCGGTCAAGCACCGCGTCGTCCACGCCGAGCGGCAACAACACGATCGCCCCCATCCCGCCTCCGTGGTTGTCGGTGGCCACAGCGTAGCATCGGGTGGGTGTCGGCCGGGTTGCACCCGGCACCTGCAGAGGCCGCAGCAACGGCGACAGCAACAGCCGAAGCGGGTTTCCTGTGGGATGGCGGGGTGTGTCCGGTGGCGGGGGACGCCGTAAATACGTCCCTGTAGGCTCGGTCGCGCCATCCATGGCGCTCACGCCCCCGCCACCGGACACACCCCGCCTTCGACAGTTTCCCGCGAACTGTCGGAACGACTCTTGGGGTCAGATCCGTTTTCCGCAGGAAAACGGATCTGACCCCAGAATTTCATTCGATATCTGAAAGAGATTCATCCACGCATGGCGTGGATCTACTGGCCACCGGCCAACTGTCGAAGGTGGGGCACTGTGGGTTTGCGGGGTGTGAGCCGCATGGATGCGGCGACCAAGCCTACATGGACGTATTTACGGCGTCCCCGCAAACCCACAGTGCCCCGCCCTCCCCCAGTAAACCCGCTGTTGCTGTTGCTGCTGCCGTTGCTTCGGCTTCGGCTTCGGCTTCGGCAGGTGCCGGGCGCAGCCCGGCCGAACCCCCTTACTTCTTTGAGCCCGGCTGGTTCAGCGGCTCCATCGCGCGGAAGCGCTGGCTGTATTCGTCGGTCAGGTTGCGTGCTTCCTGGCCGTTGCGGACGATGGTCGGGGTCAGCAGCACGATCACCTCCGAACGACGGCTGGTGCGGCTCTTCTGGCCGAACAGCGCACCCAACACCGGAATCCGGCTGAGGCCGGGAATGCCGCTGCTGCCATCAGTGGCCGAATCGGTGATCAGGCCAGCCAGCATGATGGTGTCCCCGCTCTGCACCGCCGCCTCAGTAGCCAGCTTCTTGGTGGAGATGCGCGGATTGCAGTTGCGCTCCTGCGGATTGCAGTTCTCCGGTACGTCGGAGGCGCTGCTGATCTCCTGCACGATGTCCAGGAACACCGTGCCGTCGCGGGTTACGCGCGGGCGCACCTTCAGGATCACGCCGGTGTCGATGTACTGCACCGAGCTGTAGCTGCTGGTGCCGATGCCGGTGTTGACCGTGGTGGTGTTGATCGGCACCTTGTCGCCCACGTTGAGCGTGGCTTCGGCGTTGTTGCGCACGAACACCGAGGGTGTCTGCAGCAGGCGCACGTCGGTGACCTTGTCCAGTGCGCTGACCACGGCCGCACCGTTGTGCCCGGTAAATGCCCAACCGGCGCCATCGGTGCCGGTCACCGCACCGGCGAAGGTGTTCCAGGATCCGCCGGCCGCCGCCGGCAGGGACAGCCCAGCCAATGCTCCAGTCAGCGCGCGCCCTGCCACGGCGTTGTCGAAGTACCAGTTCACGCCGTACTTCAGGTCGCCGGTCAGCCCGACCTCGGCCACCTGCGCTTCGATGTGCACCTGCAGCGGCATCACGTCCAGCTTTTCGATCACCTCGCGGATCGAGCGCCAGGCCTGCGGCGTCGAACGCACCAGCAACGTGTTCGTCTCTTCCACCGCCGACACGCCGACACGATCGCCCTCCACTTCCAGGCTGATGCTGACGTTGCCCGACTGGCGCTGCGGCAGGTTCAGGCTGCCGGCGCTGCTGCCACTACCGCTGCTGCTGCCGCCACCCACCGTGTTGTTGAAGCTGCTGCCGTTGTTGGCGTCCATGCCGCGGTCGCCATCACTGCCCAGCTGCGACGGAATGGCGCCCGGTGCCAGCGATGCCGGGCCGGCGCCGCTACGGTTGCCGCTGCTGGCAAAGGCTTCGCTGAGGCGTTCAGCCAGATCGCGTGCCTTGATGTAACGCAGTTCATGCGAGAACAGGCGCGCGCTGCCACCGGCGGTATCGATGCGGTCCAGCCACTGCTGGATCTGGTCCAGGTAGCGCACCTGCGGGGTGATCACCAGCACGGCGTTGGCGTTTTCCAGCGGCAGAAAACGGAACATGCCGGCGCTGGGCGTCTTGCTCTCCTCGCCGAATACCTTTTCCAGATCGGCCGCGACCTGCTCGGCCTTGCCGGACTGGATCGGGAACACGCCCACCGACATGCCCGAGAGCCAGTCGACGTCGAAGATCTCGACGGTGTGCAGGTAGTTCTCGAGTTCGGCACGGGTGCCGCCCAGGGTGATCACGTTGCGGCCGCTGTCGACGTTGACGATGGCATTGGGCCGCGCATAGGGCTCCAGCACCTTCTTCATCTCGGTGGCGGAGATGAACTGCAGCGGCACCACGCGCACTTCAAAGCCGCGTGCACTGGAGGCGGGCGCAGTGCTCGGCGCCACGGTCCCGGCCAGTGCCTGGTCGGCGGCGACGATGTTGTAGCGGCCACCGCTGTAGACCATGCGGGCGTTGTTCCAGCCCAGCACCATCTCCAGCAGGTTCAGTGCCTGTGCCGGCGATACCGGCTTGGGCGTGGCCAGGGTCACTGTGCCCTGCACCCCCGGGGCAATCACGTAGTTCTGGCCGAGCATGTCACCGAGGATGGCCTTGACCACCGCGTGCACCGACTCGCCCTCGAAGTTGAAGGTGGCTTCGCCGGAGCTGGCCGCATGCAACGCGGGCGACGGCTTGCGCGCGGCCTCGCGGTTGATCATGGTGCCGGTGCCACGGCGGATCACCGCCTGCGGCGTCCCCTGGGCTTGATCGGCCGCTTCGGTCTGCGCATCGGTGGCGGCCTGACCGGCGCTGGCCGATGGCTGCAGGTTGCCGTTGCGTTGCACATGCGGGGCGGACACGGTGCTGCAGCCGACCAGCAGTGTCAGGGCAAGGGACCAGGGAAGAAAACGCAGATTCATGCATTCACTCTATCGGTTGGTGCCATCGCCCGGGGGCGGCGACGGTTGTTGCTGCTGTTGCTGCAGCTGACGGCGGCGGGCCTGGATGCGTTCGCGGATGGCCTGCATCTGCGCTTCGCTGGGACCGTTGGTGTTGGCAGGTGGCGCGGCGGCCGCGGCCGGTGCAGGCGACGCGGGAGCCACGTTGCCATCGGTGGCACGTGGGTTGGGCTGGGTCTGGCTGGGCGCCGGCTGTGGCGGCGGCGGCGGAACCACCGCGCCGGGCACAGGCGGTGCGCCATTGGCCCCGCGCAGGACCGTCGGCGCTTCACCGCCCTGGCCATTGAACACGGCGAGCTCCAGCACCTGGCTGCCACTGGAGCCGATCACCGTGGCCTGGCGTGGTTCCAAGGCGACCAGTTGCCAGCCATCGACTGCATCGCCATTGAGGCGCAGGCGCAGCGAGCGGCCCTGCTCGGTGGTGAAGGTGGCCATGCTGAAATCGCGGGTGAGCAGCACGCCGGTCAGGCGCAGCGCGGGGCTGGCGGCGGCTTCGCTGCCCCCCAGCAGATACGGGCGCGGCTTGCGGTCTTCGGCGAACAGGGGCCGTTCGCTGATCACGCTGTAGCTGTCTGCGCCGGCCATGCGTTCGGGCGCCAGCACAGGCAACGCCGGCAGCGCGGCCTGGGCATCGCCCTCCGTGCTGACCGTGGGCAGCTGGCTGCCAAGGCCGAAGCCGGTGGCCAGCCAGGTCGCAGCGGCCCATCCGGCCACCGCCAGCAACAGCCCGGTGCGCAGGTTGATCTGTTCAAGCTTCATCGGCCACCTCCTGCGCATCGGCAGCAGGCTGATCCGCCGGTGCCGGTACAGGTGCCGGCGGCGACACCACCGGCGCCGCTGCAGGTGGCGTGGTCACGGGCGCTGTGGCGGGATCGGCAGCCGCACCTGGCAACAGGTAGCCGGCCAGCTCGAAGGACACATCGAGACCGAGGCCGGATTCGTTCGGCGATTGCTGGAAGCGCTGTGCGATCAGGTTGAGGTTGTCCACGAACAGGCGCGGGCTGCCGGTCTCCAGGCTGTGCAGGACGGTGGCCAGTTCGGCCACGCCACAGCGCAGGCGCACCTGCATGGCCACGCGCACGAAGGCGGCATCGCGACGGTTGTCGCTCAATGGCGTGCGGTTGCTGATGGTGCAGCTGCGGTTGCCCGGGCTGGCCATCGCCACCGCATCCTGCAGGCGTGCGCCGAGCGCGGCCGCAGCGGCCTCGGCGGTGGCTTCCTGCAGGAACCCCGGGCGCTGCTGCAGGGCGTCGCGGGTCGCGCGCAGCCTCTGTTCGATCTGCGGCTGCTGTTGCAGCTGCGCCTGTACGCGCTGCTGGCGTTCGCGCAGGGCAGCGGCATCGGCGTCGATCGCGAGCAATGGCTGGGTGAACCACGGGTGCACCAGCAGCAGGTAGGCCAGGCCCAGCACTGCCAACAGCAGTGCCAGTGCCAACCAGCGGTCACGGCGTGCGCTTGGCATCGGCATGGGCCGCCTCCGTGGTTTCAGTCGGGGCGGCTGCGGGCGCAGGTGCCGCCGAAGGCAATGGCTGCAGCTCGGCGGTCAGGGTGAAGCGGTCGCGGCCACTGGCGGCACCATCGGCCTGCAGCACGCCGGTGAGGTTGACCTTGCGCCATTGCGGCGCGTCCTGCAGCAGCGGAACCAGCTGCGATGCTTCGCTGCTGAGGCCGATCAGCTGCAGGCTGTTGTTCTCGATCGCCAGTTTTTCCAGGTAGGTGCCATCGGGCAGGCGTCGGGTCAGCTCATTCCACACTTCAACGGTACTGGCGCGCTGGTTGCGTTGTGTTTCCAGGAACGCCGCTCCGTCCAGCAGCGCCTGCAGCTGGCTGCGTTCGCTGGCCACGCCACGCGCACTGCGGGCGCTGCGCTCGACCTCTTCGCGCAGTGCATCGACAGCAGCGCGGCGGTTGTCCAGCAGCTGCATCGCCGCCAGCACCAGCATCACCAGCGCCGCTGCGGCAAGCAGCAGGTTCCAGCGCCGCATCGGGTCCGGCCGCTGCTGACGCTGCGCGGGCGGCAGCAGGTTGACCTGCAACGTGCGGCCCTGTGCATCGATCGCATCAACACCGGCCAGCGCGTCAGCCCAGTCGCCGATCTGCGCACGCCAGTCATCGAGCTGACGCAGCGGCCACGCCACCAGTTCCACCTGCAGCAGGCCTTCGCCGGCACTGCCCAGTTCACGGATGTCATAGCTGACCTGGCTGGCTTCGAACGGTGTCTGCCGGTCGATCTCGTAGCCGACCACCGCGCGCAGACGGTCACCGGCCGCGGCGGGCAGGCGCAGCGTGCGCCGCAGAACCTGCCCGGCGGGCAGCAGCCACACCCGTGGCAGGCTGCGCAGGCGCGGCTCCAGCACGCGGTCCAGGTCCGCCGGTTGCAGCGGCCACGGAAGACGGGCCACGGGCTCGAGGCCGTCACCGGTTTCGCGCCAGACCTGCAGCTGCCCGTCTTCGCACTGCAGCAGCAGGCGGGTCTGCGACCAGCCCAGCGCCCATTGCCAGCGCATCGGCACCCAGGCCAGCAACGACTGCCGCCACCAGCGCAGGAAACGGCCGGCACCGGGGCCGATCTGGCCCTGCACCTGCCGCAGACTGTCCTGCCAAGCCGTCATCTTGCTGCCATTCCCTGCTCCCAGCGAAGCACTGTGTAGGTCCGGCCGGGCACCCCGCCCGATCCGTTGCGCACCACCGCCTGCAGCACCGACAGGCGTCCGCTGCCGTCAGTGGCGCGGGACTCGATACTATAGGTGCCACTGCTGCTGGCAAGCGCCGATGCACCCGCAGCGTTATCTCCGTCACGCTCCTGCTGGGCGCGTTGCGCCAGCAGTTGTTCCGCATCCAGGCCCATTGCCGTCAACACCGGGCCACCGGCGAAGCGTGGATCCGGGCGCGCCTGCCGGCTGTAGAGCGTCAGGTGCGGCAGCATCGCGGCGTACAGCGACCCGCGCATTCCCAGCACCCGCTGCAGTTCGCCCAGGGTTTCAAAGCGCTTGTTGCGCGGGCCGTAGGGCAGGCCTGCGGCGGCGTACTCGGGCGCCTCGGCACCGCCACCGGGCTGCAGCAGACTGTCTTCGTCGCGCCAGTCGATGATCGCACCGGCCAACTGCCTGGCGGTTTCAGCCGGCTCGCCCAGTGCCTGCATGAATGCGGACAGCAGGGCCGCATCCGCCAGGTTGAGGTTGATCTTGCCGTTCTCGTCCAGCACCCGGATCTCGATGCGGGCGTCGTCGAACTGCCAACGATAGGCCCGGCCGTCGGCCTGCCACGGCGGACGCTGCGGGTCTGGCTGCAGCCGCAGCAGTGCGTATTCCAGGCCCGCGCGCGCGCGCTCCTGGCCGCGTGCATCATCACCGAGCACCCGCTGCTGCAGGTGCTCGACCCGTGCGCTGAGCGCAAAAGCGCCGACCAGCGCGGTCATCAGCGCGATCAGCCACAGCACCAGTACCAGCGCGGCACCACGTGGACGCTTCATCGCGCGCCTCCGCTGCCGCCGGCGCGCAGTGCCACCACCAGCGGCGGCCACGGCGTGCCCCTGCTTGGCACGATCTGCACTTCCACCAGCAGCGGCAGGCGCCGGGTGTCATCCCAACGTGGCAACCATTCGGTCATCTGCCCGTTGCTGGCGTCGACACCGCGATAGCGCAGCCGTACATCCTTCAAGTCCTCCGCCAGCACTTCGGGCGGGCGCGGCGGGCTCTCTTCGATGCGCTCGCCTTCCTGCAGCAGCACCAGCTCCAGCAGCAAGCGGCGGTGGCCGGCTGCGCCATCCACCTGCAGCGCATGGAGGTACGGGCCGCCGCGACCGAGATAGCCCGGCAGATCGGCTACGAACTGCATGCCCCGATCATCGCCCTGGAAGAACACCGGTTCGCGGGTGGGATCGGGCACTTCCAGCGGGCTGCGCAGGGCGCTGGCGAGCTGGCGCCGCAGCAGGGCCTGCACTGCGCGCATGCGTTCGCTCTGCGCGGCAATCTGCTCACCGCGCTGGCTGATCGCCATCGCCGAGCGCACGCTGGCGAACGCCAACGCCAGGCCGCCGGCCAGCAGCACGGTGGCCAGCATGACTTCGATCAGGGTGAAGCCCCGCGCGCGGCGCCTCATCGCGCATTCTCCAGCGCAGGCGGCAACAGGCGCAGGCTGCGCCAGCGCAACTGCTCGCGCTCGCCGTCGCCCCAGCGCACCTGCAGCTGCAGTTCCGCCAGCCAAGGCGTACCCGGCGACTGCGCAGCGGGCAGCGCACCACTGCGCGGCTCGGCCCAGGGCTGCACCTGCAGCTGCCAGTGATATCGCCCCTGCTCCCACTCGCCCTGTTGGCTGCCGGCCTGCAGTGGCGTTTCCACGCCAGCGGCAGCCAGCAACGACTGCGCGTGCAGCACCGCGCGCGTGCGCAGCTCGGCATCACGCACCTGGCGCGCGCCACCGGACAGGCTGCCCAGCAACAGCGTCAGTGCCAACCCAAGCAGTGCGAAGGCAACGATCACTTCAAGCAGGGTGAAGCCACGGGCGCGCGACCTCATTGCGCCCGCCACGGTCCGGAACGGACTTCACCGGTCAACCAGCCCACATCGATGCGCCACTCGGCGCTCTCCAGCTGCAGGCGGATGCGGCCGCCGCTGGAGCCACCGTCGGGATGGAATTCGATCACGCCCTGACCGGGTGCGGTGGCCAACTGCGCGGCACCTTCGAACTGCACCTTCAGCTTGGCCGGCACTTCGCCGTGTCGCTGGTTGGCGCCCTGCCAGCGATGCTGTGCCGGTTCGATCACGAAGCGCTGCGGCTCACCGCGGGCAATCGCCTGCGCGCGCACCATGCGCAGCTGGTTGGCGATGTCCTTGCCGGCACTGCGCAGCTGCATGCCAGCAAAGCCGCGCGACATGCCAGCGGCGGTGATCAGGCCGATGGCCGCGATCAACGCGATCACCAGCAGCATTTCCAGCAGCGACAGGCCTGCTGCGCGCCTGCCGTGCAGGCGCGGGCGTGACAACCGGCGCGGCAGGAAAAGCAGCATGCGTGCTTACGGCTGGTAGCGGATGTCAGCGTCGACGCTGCTGCCGCCGGCCTTGCCATCCTTGCCCAGGCTGATCAGCTCATACGCCTGGCCTTCGCCCGGTGCGCGGTACTCCAGCGCGTGGCCCCACGGGTCGTTGAGGTCGGCAGGCTTGGCATACGGGCCCAGCCAGCCACCGACGCCGGCCGGTGCGGTCACCAGGTCGTTGAGCGAGGCAGGCAGCTTGCCGGTGTCGATCTGGTAGTTGTCGACCTTGGAGGCCACGGTCTGCACCTGCGCCTTGGCGATGTTGGCCTTGCCGCGATCGGCGCCGCCGAGCACGCGGCTGGCGACCAGGGTCAGCACCGCGCCGATCAGCACGATGACGATGATGATCTCCAGCAGGCTCATGCCCGACTGGTGGCGTGCGGCGGTGAAGGAAAGGCGGATCGGTCGACGGGAAGCAATCATGGTCGGTCCTTTCAGGTACGGGATGTCGGGGTTGCGAGGGAGGCCATCGTCAGCCGATGGCGTTGGTGAGGTCGTACAACGGCACCAGCACGGCCACGATCACCGCACCGACCACCGAGGCCAGCACCAGGGTGATCGCCGGCACCATCGCCGCCAGCAGGCGGTCGATGCGGCGGGCGCTGTCCTGTTCGAAGGTATCAGCAGCTTTCAGCAGCATGGTATCGAGTGCGCCGGACTCCTCGCCGACCTGGATCATCTGCAGCGCCAACCGGGGAAAGCGCTTGCCGCGCGACAGCGCCAGCGACAGCCCGGTGCCGTTCTTGACCTCGTCGGCGGCGGTTTCCAGATCGGCCGCCAGCGCACGGTTGCCGAGCACGTTGCGGGCGATGCCCAGCGCCGCCAGCAGCGGCACGCCGTTACGCAGCAATGTCCCCAGGGTGCGCGCCAGCCGCGCGGTTTCCAGTTCGCCCAGCAGGCGGCCGATGCCGCGGCGCTGCAGCAGCCAGCCATCCAGTGCCAGACGGAACACGGGCTGCCGCGCCTTGCGTTCGAACAACAGCAGCAGCACGCCCGGCACCACCAGCAGCAGCACCCACCAGTCGCGTACGAACAAGCCCAGCTGCAGCACCAGGTTGGTGAACCACGGCAACGCCACGTCCAGGCTTTCGTACATCTGTGCGAACTGCGGCACCACATAGCCCAGCAGGAACAGCAGCGCACCGCCCACCACCACCAGCAGGATCGCCGGGTACACCAGCGCGTTGATCACCTTGCCCTGCAGCGCACGGCTGCGTTCAAGGTAATCGGCCAGGCGCTGCAGCGTGTCGTGCAGGCTGCCACCGGCTTCACCGGCGCGCACCATGTTCACGTACAGGCGCGAGAACAGGCCGTGCTGGCGCTCCAGCGCGGTCGACAACGGCGCGCCACCGCGCACCACGTCGCGGATGTCGGTGATCGCGCGGCGCGAGCGCTCGTCTTCGGGCAGGCTGAGCAGGATCGACAGCGCGCGGTCCAGCGGCTGCCCGGCACCGAGCAGCGTCGCCAGCTGCTGGGTGAACTGCAGCAATGCCGCACCCTGCAGCGGACGCTGGCGGAACAGGCCGCGCAGGCTGCTGCCGCCAACCGCACCACCGTCGGCCAGCTGCGTTTCCATCGGCAGATGGCCCTGGTCCTGCAGGCGAGCGACCAGATCGGCCTCGCTGGCCGCTTCCATCTGTCCGTCGAAGATCTCGCCGTGCGTATTGAGCGCCTTGTAACGGTAGTTCGGCATGTCAGCGTCGTCCCTGCGCGCGCATCAGCCTTCCTCGGTCACGCGCAGGACTTCCTCAAGGGTCGTCTGCCCGCTCAGGGCCTTGCTCAGGCCATCCTCGTACATGGTGCGCATGCCGGCTTCACGGGCGATGCGCTCGATCTCGCCCATGCCATCGCGGCGCATGACCGCACGCCGCAGCGCGTCGTTCATCACCAGGAATTCCATGATGGTGGTGCGCCCCAGGTAGCCGGTCGGCGCCAGTGCCGACGGCTTCGGCCGATACAGGTGGATCGTTCCCTGCGGCTGCAGGCGACGCAGGTCGAAGCGCTCGATCTCTTCCGGCGAGGCTTCATAACGCTCGGCGTGGGTCGGTTCCAGCCGGCGCACCAGGCGCTGGGCCAGGATGCCGTTGATGGTGGAGGTGAGCAGATAGTCTTCCACGCCCATGTCGAGCAGGCGGGTGATGCCGCCCGCGGCATTGTTGGTATGCAGCGTGGACAGCACCAGGTGGCCGGTCAACGCCGACTGGATCGCGATGCGCGCGGTTTCCAGGTCGCGCATTTCGCCGATCATGATGATGTCCGGATCCTGGCGCACGATGCTGCGCAGCGCATTGGCGAAATCCAGCCCGATCTGCGGCTTGGCCTGGATCTGGTTGATGCCCTCGATCTGGTACTCGACCGGATCTTCAACGGTGATGATCTTGACGTCGGCGGTGTTGAGCTGGCTCAGCGCGGTGTACAGCGTGGTGGTCTTGCCCGAACCAGTTGGGCCGGTCACCAGCAGGATGCCGTGCGGCTGTTCAAGCACCTTGCGGAACTGCGGCAGGAAGGCATCGGTGAAGCCCAGCCGGTGGAAGTCGAACACCACCGTCTCGCGATCGAGCAGGCGCATCACCACGCTTTCGCCGTGCGCGGTGGGCACCGTGCTGACACGCAGGTCCAGTTCCTTGCCCTGCACGCGCAGCATGATGCGGCCGTCCTGCGGCAGGCGGCGCTCGGCGATGTTGAGCCGGGCCATGATCTTGATGCGGCTGATCACCGCGGCGGTCAGGTTGGCCGGCGGGCTCTCGCCTTCGACCAGCACGCCATCGACGCGGTAACGCACTTTGAGCCGGTTCTCGAAAGGCTCGACGTGGATGTCCGATGCGCGCAGTTCGACCGCGCGCTGGATCACCAGGTTGACCAGGCGGATCACCGGCGCTTCCGAGGCGAGATCGCGCAGGTGCTCGATATCGTCCACTGCACCGCCTTCGCCATCGGCGGTTTCCACGATCGCCCCCATCGCGCTGCGGCCCTGGCCGAACCAGCGCTCGACCAGGTCATCGATCTCGGCGCGCATGCCCAGCAGCGGCGTTACCGGCACGCCCAATGCCAGCTGCACGGCCTGCTGCGGGTACGGATCGTGGGCGTCGGCCAGCCACAGCTGCACGCCGTGTTCATCCAGCGCCAGCGGGCATACGTGGAACTGCTTGAGGAAGCGCAGCGACAGCGGCAGGCCTTCGGCCAGTGCCTGCGGCGGCGATTCAGGCAGCTGCCGTCCTTCCAGCAGCGGCAGGCCCAGCACATCGGCGCTGGCCTGCGCCTGGTCACGTTCGGACACCAGCCCAAGCCGGACCAGCAGGCCGAGCAGGCTGCCACCGGCCTCGGCATGCAGTGGCCGCGCACGCGCCAGATCTCCTTCCTTGAGCCGACCACGTGCCAGCAGCGCATCGAGGATGCGGCCTTCAGTGTCGTCGATGGCGGTGGCAGCGAGCGCGTTCACGTGACTCTCCTGTCGATCGTCCCGACTTTAGCAGTTAAGCCGTGGTTTCCACCCTCTCCGATTCTTCTTTCGTAAAAAGACGAAGCCCGTCACACAGGTGACGGGCCTCGCTTATTCATTTACGACAGTCGATTATTACTGGGTCGCCAGAATGCTCACCCCGCTGTAAGCGGCCTCACCCACCACCTTGATGTAGTAGGTACCGGCCACCGGCTTGGCTACGCGCACGGTTTCGGTATTGCCCGGGCGGGTCGACTTGGCATCGTTGTCGGTCGCGGTGGGCACGCGGCCCTGCGCCAGATACACCGACACGTTGCCGCTGCCGCCGTAGGTCAGCACGCTCAGCGTCTTGCCGGCCGCCGCTTCGAAGGTGTAGACGGTTTCGCTGGCGGCCGCACCGGCCAAGCCACCCACGGTCACCTTGTTGGTCAGCGGAATGCCCTCCGGCTCGCAGTTCTCGGTGCACGGCTCCTTCAGCGCGGCATCCAGCGCGGCCTTGGCATCGAGGATGCCGGTGCCGATCGGGGTCGCCGCCGGGATGGTCACCGGGAACTTGCGCGCGCTCTGCTTCAGCAGCGTTTCCAGTGCGGCCGGGGCCAACGGTTCCTTGCCCTTGGCGATCAACGCGCTCTGCACCATGGCGGCCACGGCGGCAACATGCGGCGAGGACATCGACGTGCCGCCCTTGCCCATCAGCACCCACTCACCAGCGTCCGGGGTGGTTTCCGAACTGGAGCCGACCTGCCAGATGTAGCCGTTCGGGTTGCCGTCGACGCTGCCGCCACCGCCCGGGGCCGACAGGTCGACCGCGGTGCCGTAGTTGGAGTAATAGGTGATGCCACCGGTGACACGGGTCGCACCCACCGCCACCACGTTGTTGCAGCTGGCCGGACGGTACTTGGATGCGTTGTCGGTTTCGTTGCCGGCCGCGACCACCACCAGGGTGCCGCGCGACACCGCGCCGTTGATCGCGTCCTGGTAGGCGGCATCGCATGCGCCGCCACCGCCCAGACTCATGTTGATGATCTCGGCCGGGTTGGTGTTGGCCGGAATGCCCGGCACGGTACCACCGGAGGCCCAGGTGATGGCGTCACTGATGTCGGCCAGGGTGCCACCGCACTTGCCCAGCACGCGCACCGGCAGCACCTTGGCCTTGTAGGCCAGGCCCGCCAGGGCGCTGCCGTTGTTGGTCACCTCGGCAACGGTGCCGGCAACGTGCGTGCCGTGCCAGGAACTGCCTTCCGGTTCAGAGCCGGTGTAGCACTCGTTGGCCGTTTCCACCCAGTCACCGTAGTCGGTGGCACCGGGCGCGCGGCCGTCGTTCGGGCGGCGCGAGGATTCCTTGTCACTGATGAAATCGTAGCCTTCCAGCAGATTGCTGCCGAAGTCCGGCACGCCCGGCAGGATGCCGGTATCGAGCACGGCGACCACGATGCCCTCGCCCTGCGAGAGATCCCATGCGGCCGGTGCGTTCACGCCACCGGTGGCATTGAAGAAGTTCCACTGGTACTGCGCGTAGTTGGGGTCGTTGGGCACCAGTGCCGGCTGCGCGTTGGTGGCACGCAGGTCCGAACGCTGCAGGCGCACGTTGGCCACGGCGTACTGCACCGACGGATCGGCATTCAGTTCAGCCAGCACCTTCTGCATGTCGGCCGAACCCAGCTTGGACTTCAGGCGGATCAGGTCGCCACCGGCACCGAGCTTGCGCTCCACCAGCGGAGACAGTGCCGCAGCACGGCTGGTGGTGCCGCTGCTGACGATGGCACGCGACAACGCCGACTGCACGACCGAGAGCTTGGTCGAACGATCGCTGGCGGCAGCAGTGCCGTTGCGGTACTTCACGATGATGCCGTCCACGCTCTGCTGGGCAGTGCTGGCCACGCGCGCCGGTTCCTTGGCCACGCCCGGCTTGGCCGCATGCGCCGCACCGACGCCGACAGTCAGAGACAGCATGGCGGCAGCCAGCACATTGATGCGAAGGGTCTGCTTCTTGGTCACGTTCGAAATCCTCTTCAAGGTCATGGTTGAGCTTTCCTTCTCCGCCCGTTGCACGGACGGAGCTCACTACGGCCATCACTCCCTGCGACTGCCCTGGCTGGCCCACCAGGGTTGCCGGCCACGCCCCTTTGGCGCTCACTGCTCGACGTGCCGATGGGGTTGCCCACCGGCACGTTGTTGCGCACTTACCAGCCGAAGCCGGCACCAACGCCGACCGAGCTGTCATCACTGCTAAAGGCACCACCGATGGTGACCGTGGCGCGATCGCTGATCGCACGCTGGTAGCCCAGCGACATGGCCGACTCGCCGCCCTGGAAACCGATGCCGACGCCGACCCGGTTCTGGGTACGGATGCCGGCGGCACTGGTGGCCATGTTGAGCATCGCCGAGCTCATCGCGCCCTGACGGTCGATGCGGCGATCCATGTGACGCAGGCGTCCATCCACTTCGCCCTTGAACACATCGAAGCTGTCGGTAACCGCCTGCACGCGGCTGTCGGTGTAGCCGTTGGCGGTGGTGATGCCACGGTCCAGCTGGCCCTTGTTGACCGCATCGGTTGCGGTGGTACCGGCCGCCACGTTGGTGACCTGGCGTTCGTTGCCCTCGCTGCCGACCGAGACGGTGTTCGCGCGATCGGCAACCGAGCCCTGGCCCAGCGCCACCGCATTGGCTGCCGTTGCACTCGCGCCCTGGCCGACCGCGGTGGACGATGCACCACTGGCGACAGCGCCATCCCCCATCGCGACGGCGTTGATGCCACCGCCTGCGACCAGTGCCGGCTGTGCACTGCCTGCGCTGGCTGCGGTCGGGGTGCCCTGCACACGGGTGGCCGTTGCCGATCCGCTATCCGCCAGGCTCGCATCGGCGGTGGCCGAAGCCGTGGCCGCGCTGGCCGCGTCGGCGTCCAGCGGAGCGGCCATCGAACGCAGGCTGGCCGCGCCGGAACGCGTGCCGCTGGCGGTGCGACGATCGATCTCGCTGACCTTGCGGTCCAGTGCGCCCAGTGCGTCGCCGACGTTGCTGTAGGTGGAACCCTGGATCACATAGTTCGGCGCAACGAACACCCCCTGCATGCCGACGCTGGCACCGCCGCCGAGGAAGCTGGCGGCATCGCTGAGCGACTGGAACAGCTGGCCACCATTGATCGCCTGGCGGCTGCCGGAGGCGATGCTGCCGGCGCCGACGTTGTCGATGGTGGTGCCCTGGATACCGGCCAGGGTCAGGCGGTCACGGCTGGCGTCGTCGTAGCCGACCGAACTGGCCGCGCTGGTTTCAACGGTGGCGATGCGCGAGTCGAAATCACCGACCCGGGTTTCCACCGCGCCCACGCGCTGGTTGGTGACGTTGAGCTGTGAACCGGTCACGGCATCGCTGCTGCCGGCGGTGATGCGGCCATCGGCGACGTTGACGATGCGGCGCGTGGCAGGGCCGGCAGTGCCGTTGCCGCCACCGACCGACACCACGTTGGCTTCCAGGGCGCGCGCACCGGTGCCGAGGGCGACCGAGTTGGCCCCGGTGACGCCGCTGTTGGCACCCAGCGCAAGCGCGCCGCCACCAATGGCCGAGGCATTGGCACCCAGTGCGTTGCTGCGTGCACCGCCGGCGTTGGCCGCCGAGCCGATGGCCACAGCGTCGGTGCCGCTGGCGGTTGCGGTGCCACTGCCGCTGGCGCGGAAGTGGCGGCTGGTGGTGTCTGCGGTGGAAGCGACCGCATCCAGCTGCGCGCGGTTGACTGCATCGGTGGCCTGGGTACCGGCGGCAACGCGGGTGATCTGCCGCTCCGCGCCCGCACTGCCCACCGATACCGTGTTGGCCCGATCGGCCACTGCCGACGCGCCCAGCGCCGTGCTGTTGGCGGCACTTGCGGTGGCACCGAAGCCAACCGCCGTGGCACCGGCGGCGGTTGCCTTGGCGCTGTAGCCGACAGCCGTACCGAGGCGACCGCTGGCCTCGGCGTAGCTGCCCAGCGCCGACGTACCGTCGGCCGTTGCGGTGGCACGGAAGCCACTGGCCTGCGACTGCGTGCCGCTGGCGGTGGACTGCGCGCCGCTGGCGGTGCTGTAGGCACCCTTGGCCTGCGCACCGGCGCCGGTGGCGCTGGCGCCGAGCTCGCTGGCGACAGCACCGCTGCCCAGCGCCACGCTGTCCACGCCGGTAGCCTGTGCCGCATTGCCCAGCGCAGCGCCATTGGCGCCGCTGGCCAGCGCATTGAAGCCCACTGCGGTGGCGTTGGCGGCAACCGCGGTGGCACCGCTGCCGAGCGCACTGGCGCCGTTGCCGATCGCATTGGCCGCTTCACCCGCGGCCAGCGCGTTGTCGCCTTCGACGTACGCCCCGGCATCGCTGTCGGCACTGCCACTGGCCTGGAAGTGCTTGCTGGTCTTGTCGGCGACACTGGCCACTGCATCCAGCTGGCCCTTGTTCACCGCATCGGTGGTCTCGGTGCCAGCGGCAACATGGGTGACCTGGCGTTCGCTGCCTGCGCTGCCGACGGCCACCGTGTTGGCACGGTCCGCCTTCGAGCCTGCGCCGAGGGCGACGCTGTTGGCTGCGCTGGCCGTAGCGCTGGCACCCAGAGCGGTGCTGTCAGCCGCATCGGCCCACGCATTCCAACCAATTGCGGTGGCGTAGTCGTCGGTGGCCCAGGCACCGGCACCGAAGGCGGCCGCACCGGTACCGCTGGCACGCGACGGAATCAGACCGAAGAAGGTGCTGCCACCGATGGCGACACTCTCTGCGCCACTGGCTTCGCTGGATTGACCCACGGCGACCGCGCCGCTGCCTGCCGCTGCTGCACCGAAGCCGACAGCCGTGGTGTTGGCACCGGTCGCCGCCGAGCCGTAGCCCAGCGCGGTGCCGAGGCGGCCGCTGGCTTCGCTGTAGCCACCGATGGCGGTGGTGCCATCGGCCGAGGCCGCACTGCGGAAACCACTGGCCAGCGACTGCGCACCGCTGGCGACAGCCTCCGCACCGTTGGCCGTGCTGTAGACGCCGCTGGCCTGTGCAGCGGTGCCGGTGGCGGTAGCGCTGATGCCACTGGCTACCGCGCCGTTGCCGAGTGCGGCACTGTCTGCGCCGGTGGCCTGTGCATTGCTGCCCACCGCGGCCGCATTGCTGCCCGTGGCCAACGAGTTGAAGCCCACGGCGGTCGCGTTCGCGGCCACGGCCGTGGCACCACTGCCGAGCGCGGTGGCGCCGTTGCCGACCGCATTGGCCGCTTCACCGGCAGCCAGTGCGTTGTCGCCTTCCACGTAGGCACCGGCATCGCTGTCGGCGCTGCCGCTGGCCTGGAAGTACTTGCTGGTCTTGTTCGCCGTGGCAGCGACGGCATCGAGCTGGTTCTTGTTCACCGCATCGGTGCCTTCGGTGCCTGCGGCGACGTGGGTCACCTGGCGTTCGCTGCCGGCACTGCCGACGGCCACGGTGTTGTCACGGTCGGCCTTGGAGCCTGCGCCCAGGGCCACGCTGTTGGCACCGTTGGCGGTAGCGCTGGCACCCAGCGCGGTGGACTCGGCGCCATCGGCCCACGAGTTCCAGCCGATGGCGGTGGCGTAGTCGTCGGTGGCCCAGGCACCGGCGCCGAACGCCGCTGCGCCGTAGCCACTGGCACGCGACGGCACCAGGCCGAAGAAGGTGCTGCCACCGATGGCCACGCTCTCATCGCCGCTGGCTTCGCTGGATTGACCGACGGCGACCGCGCCGCTGCCTGCCGCTGCTGCACCGAAGCCGACAGCCGTGGTGTTGGCACCGGTCGCCGCCGAGCCGTAGCCCAGCGCGGTGCCAAGGCGGCCGCTGGCTTCGCTGTAACCACCGATGGCGGTGGTGCCATCGGCCGAGGCCGCGCTGCGGAAACCACTGGCCAGCGACTGCGCACCGCTGGCGACAGCCTCCGCACCGTTGGCGGTGCTGTAGACGCCGCTGGCCTCTGCAGCGGTGCCCGTGGCGGTGGCGCTGATGCCGCTGGCCACCGCGCCGTTGCCGAGCGCGGCACTGTCTTCACCGGTCGCCTGCGCGTTGTTGCCCACTGCGGCCGCGTTGCCGCCGCTGGCCAGGCTGTTGAAGCCCACCGCCGTGGCGTTCGCGGCCACCGCCGTTGCGCCACTGCCGAGCGCGGTGGCGCCGGTGCCGATCGCATTGGCGGCCTCACCCGCAGCCAGCGCGCTGTCGCCTTCCACGTAGGCACCAGCATCGCTGTCGGCGCTGCCACTGGCCTGGAAGTACTTGCTGGTCTTGGCCCCTTCGGCGGCCACTGCGTCCAGCTGGTCCTTGTTCACTGCATCGGTACCCTGGGTACCCGCTGCCACGTTGGTGATCTGGCGGGTGTTGCCGCCACCTCCGACCGACACGGTGTTGTCGCGGTCTGCAATCGAATCGGCACCCAGCGCCACGCTGTTGGCACCGCGCGATTCCGCCGCATTGCCCAGCGCGGTGCTGTTGGTGCCCGGCGCATAGGCGCCGCCGCCGACCGCGGTGGAATAGTCGCCGGATGCTTCGGTCGCCAGCAGGCCGAACAACGAGCCACCGACGGCCACGGCATTGGTGCCGGTAGCCAGGCTGCCCTGGCCGGTGGCGGTGCTGTAGGCACCGGATGCTTCCGAATCGCCGCCGAGCGCAACGCTGTTGGAGCCGGAGGCGTTGGCGAAGTTGCCGAAGGCAGTGGCGTTGAATGCCGACGCGTTGGCGTAGCCACCGATGGCCGTGCTGTAGCCGCCGGTCGCTTCGGCGCCGATGCCGAACGCGGCCGAAGCGGTGCCGCTGGCCACGCTTTCACTGCCGACCGCCGTGGCCGCCTCACCACTGGCGTTGCTGAAGTAGCCCACCGCCACGGCTTCCTCGCCGCTGGCCTCGGACAACACGCCGGTGGCGGTGCTGCCAGCGCCGCTGGCCACCGAGGCCGCACCGAAGGCCGCACTCTGCTCGCCGCTGGCTTCGCTCTCGGCACCGTGCGCGGTGGCGTATTCGCCGGTCGCCTGCGCGTTGGCACCGATGGCGCTGGCATTGGCTGCTGTGGCCAGCGCATTGAAGCCGATGGCCTGTGCATTGCTGGCCAGCGCATTGGCGCCACTGCCCAGCGCGGTTGCACCGTTGCCGATGGCGTTGGCCGATTCACCGGCGGCCAGCGCATTGTCACCTTCCACGTAGGCGCCGGCATCGCTGTCGGCGCTGCCACTGGCCTGGAAGTACTTGCCGGTGGTCGCCGCACTGGCTGCAACCGCGTCGAGCTGCGACTTGTTCACCGCATCGGTGGCCTGGGTACCGGCCGCCACACTGGTGATCTGCCGCTCGTTGCCGGCGCTGCCCACCGACACGCTGCGGTCACGGCTGGCCACCGAACCGGCACCCAGCGCAACCGCGTTGTTGCCACTGGCCGCGCTGCCCGCGCCCAGGGCGATCGCACTTTCACCGCCAGCCACCGTGTTGGTGCCGATGGCGATGCTGTTGATGCTGTTGCCCAACGCCTGGAAGCCCAGCGCAACACTGTTGTCGCCGTAGCTGAAGGCGCCGCGGCCGACAGCGGTGGAACTGATGCCGTTGGCCCAGCTGTTGTAGCCGATGGAGGTGGCACCGTTGGCGCTGGCCCATGCCGCCGGACCGAACGCCGAAGCATTGCGGCCGGTGGCCCAGGCACCGGCGCCAAAAGCGGTGGCGCCCTCCTCGCTGGCGGTGCTGTAACCACCCACGGCGGTGCTGTCGTCGGACTTGGCAAAGGCGCTGTCACCGATGGCGACGGCATAGCTGCCGGTAGCGCGCGACTTGCCGCCTGCCGCGAAGCTGTTGTCGCCGGTGGCCTGTGCAGCATTGCCGAAGGCGCTGCTGCTGGCACCGGTCGCCTGCGCGGCATTGCCGACGGCGGTGGAACCGGCCGAAGCGGTGGTGCCGATCTGCACCGGATTGCCCTGGTCATCCAGCAGGGGCTGGTTGTATTCGTCGTACGCCTGGCCGAGGCCACCCACGGCCACTGCACCGTCACCGTCGGCGAAGGTATTGCGACCCAGGGCCACGCTGTCGGCGCCGATGGCCGCAGCGCCTGCGCCCTGCGCCAGCGCGCCGGCACCGATGGCGTTGCTGGCCGAACCCGCCGCTACGGCACCCTCGCCTTCTGCATAGGCACCGGCATCGCTGCCGCTCTCCGGCTGCGCCTGGAAGAAGCGCGCGGTGGTGTCGGCGGTGCTGGCCACGGCGTCCAGCTGTGCCTTGTTCACTGCATCGGTGGCTTCGCTGCCGGCCGCCACGCTGGTGATCTGCCGCTCGTTGCCGGCACTGCCCACGGCCACGCTGTTGGCGCGCACCGCTTCGGAATTCGCACCCAGTGCAACGCTGTTGGCACCCCGCGCAGTGGCGTAGTAGCCGACGGCGGTGCTCTGCGCGCCACTGGCCCAGGTCTGCGCCCCCAGTGCGCTGGCGTTCTCGCCCGGTGCGTAGGCGAAGTAGCCCACTGCGACCGAATCGGTGCCGGAGGCCTCGGTCAGGCTGCCGTTGGCCACGGCATGGTCACCGCTGGCAATCGCGCCGGCACCGACGGCCGTGGCCGCTTCGCCACTGGCCTGGGTCTGCACGAAGAAGCCCAGGCCCGGAATCAGATCGGCCGGTCCACCGATGGCCACGCTGCTGGTACCGGTAGCGTTGCTCTGCGTACCGACGGCCGTTGAGTAATCGCCGATGGCATTGGAGACCGCGCCGAACGCCGACGACTGCACACCTGCCGCGTAGGCACCCACGCCGTACGCCGAGGCGGCGAAACCGCCGGCATCGGCGCTGGCGCCGACAGCGGTACCACCGACCCCGGCACTGGTGGCGCCGGTCTCTACCGGCACGCCACCACTGGTGATCAGCGGATTGCCATCAGCATCCACCGCAGCACCGCCGACGGCGACGCTGCCCGGACCGACTGCCTGCGCGTTGTTGCCGAAGGCCGCACTGTTCTGGCCCGAGGCCAGCGCGTTGTTGCCGACTGCAGTGGCGCTCTGCGCGACAGCGGTCGCACCTGCACCGACGGCGGTTGTGCCGTTGCCGATTGCATTGGCGGCTTCGCCAGCGGCGAGCGCGTCATCTCCCTCGGCCAATGCGCCAGCATCGCTGTTGCTGCTGCCGGTGGCCTGGAAGCGCTTGGCGGTGGTATCGGCTACTGCCGCCACACCCTTCAACTGGCCGACGTTGACCGCATCGGTATCTTCGGTACCTGCGGCAACACTGGTGATCTGCCGGGTCAGGCCGTAGTCGACCGCACCCACCGAAACGGTATCCACGCGATCGGCCAGCGAGCCGGCGCCCAATGCCACGCTGCCGGTGGCCACGGCGGCCGAGTTGGAACCCAGCGCGGTGCTGTACTCGCCCGCCGCCGTGCTGAACGCACCGACGGCAATGGAGGCTTCGTTGGCGGCAGTTGCACCGCGGCCCAGCGAGGTGCTGCCCGGGCCCATGGCCACTGCGCCTGCACCCACTGCCGTGGCGCCATCGGCGCTGGCTTCGGACAGTGCACCCAGTGCGGTGGCTGCGCCGTTCTCGCTGGCGGCCACGGCATGGGCACCGACGGCGGTATCGCCCAGGCCGAATGCCGCCGCGCTCTGCCCGACCACCACGCTGGCATCACCGAAGGCGAGCGCGTTCTGGCCGAAGGCACTGGCCCCGACGCCCGCAGCAATCGCCTGGGTGCCGACCGCAGTGGTGGCGTTGGCCAGCGACTGGCTGCCACTGCCGACCGCGATGGCGCCCTCGCCTTCGATCTTCGCCGCGTCGCTGTTGTCACCCGCGCCATCGGCCTTGAAATAGCGGCTGCCCTCGGCCGCCGCCTGCGCAAGCGCAGCCTGCGTGGCGCGTGCCTGTGCATCCAGCTGCGCCTTGTTCACCGCATCGGTGGCGGCGGTACCGGCGGCGACGTTGGTCACCTGCCGTTCCTTGCCGGCATCACCGACAGAGACGGTGTTGGCGCGAGCTGCCTTGGAACCGGCGCCCAGCGCCACGCTGTTGGCACCGGTGGCGCTGGTACCCGCGCCGATCGCCACCGCGTTGCTGCCCTTGGCGCTGGCAGTGCCATCGACCGCGCACTTGTCCACCACTTTGCTGTTGAGCACCACGCAGTTCGCGCTGCCGCCAATCTCGACCGACTGCGCCGAAACGATGCCGGTCATTCCCAGTCCCATTGCCAAGGCCAACGCTGCGGCCAGTCGTGCCGGCGCGGCATCCGTCGCACTGCGGCGCTGGTCGACGACCCCGCCTGATGAGCTGGAAGAGGCCAGTTCCGAGGCCACCACCAACTGACCCAATGCTTTGTTCCAGACCTTGCGATAAATCCGATTCATCGGTACGGCTCCTGATTGGACTGGTTTTGGGCAAAGCAACGCCACCGCCGAACCTTCGTGGTTCAACGTCCCCTGGGGGCGTTATTCGCGTGATTTACTGCGGTGTATTGCCGAACGGCGCGCAGGGACAGAAAACCGAGCGCGTGCGCCGTGCGGTTACTGCGGGATGAACAGATTTGAAACGGGGGTCAAGTGTTAACGGCATCTTTGCGAATCGTCAAGAGTTTGACGCAGCAAAAGCCATTGCCGTGAAGCAGTTCACTGTTTCACTTGTTTATGTACGTATTTTGTTAGGCATGCGTGAGGGAATCCTCACATATGAAAACGTATGTAACTGATGGACAGCACAGGAGTTTCCGTATTCAAAAAGAAAAACCCGCCGGTTTCCCGGCGGGTTTCCATACGCGATGGCATCGTCAGCTGCGCAACGCGTGTGCGATCAGCCGCACCACACCCGTGCGTTGCGGAACATGCGCATCCACGGTGAATCGCCCTGCCACTCGGACGGGGCCCAGCTCAGGTTGAGCGCGCGCGGGGTGCGCTCCGGGTGCGGCATCATGATGGTCACCCGGCCGTCGGTGCTGGTCAGGCCGGTGATGCCGTCCGGCGAGCCGTTCGGATTCAGCGGGTAGTGGCTGGCGACGTTGCCGTTGCCGTCGATGTAGCGCAACGCGACACGGGCTGTGGCCTGGTCGACGGCGTTGTCGAACACCGCCTGGCCTTCGCCATGCGCCACCGCCACCGGCAGCCGCGAACCGGCCATGCCACGCAGCAGGATCGACGGCGACTCCACCACTTCCAGCAGCGCGGTGCGGGCTTCGAACTGCTCGCTGGCGTTGCGGCGGAACTGCGGCCAGTGCTCGGCACCGGGGATGATGTCCTTCAGCTGGCTCATCATCTGGCAGCCGTTGCACACGCCCAGGGCGAAGCTGTCCTCACGCGCGAAGAACGCGGCGAAGGCATCGCGCAGCGCAGTGCGCTCGAGGATCGAGGTCGCCCAGCCGCGGCCGGCACCGAGCACGTCGCCGTAGCTGAAGCCGCCGCAGGCGACCAGGCCGGTGAAGTCCTGCAGCGCCACGCGGCCTTCGATGAGGTCGCTCATGTGCACGTCGAATGCGCGGAAGCCGGCACGTTCGAAGGCGTTGGCCATTTCAATCTGGCCGTTGACGCCCTGTTCGCGCAGGATCGCAACGCGCGGACGCGCCCCGGTCTGCACGAACGGTGCGGCGACATCCTCATTGGGATCGAAGCTCAACTTCGGCTTCAGGCCCGGCGCGGTGAAGGCGCGGGCGATCTCGCGCTCGGCATCGGCGTTGGCCGGATTGTCGCGGCGCTTCTGCATGGCGTGGGTCACCGACCACCAGGCGTCGAACAACGCTTCCCAGCGCCATTCGGCCAGCGAGTCACCGCCCAGCGACACCCGCACCACCGGCGCGGTGGTCGGCTTGGCGATGCGCTGCGCGCACTCGGTCAGCGCGTGGCGCTCGACCAGGTCGGCGAACGCGGCGCGGTCTTCGCGGGCGATCTGCACAACGGCGCCCAGTTCTTCATTGAACAGGCTGCGGAACGGATCATCGCCCCAGGCGTCGAGGGTGATGTCCAGGCCCAGGCGCGAGGTGAAGGCCATTTCGCACAGCGCGGCGAACGCACCACCGTCGCTGCGGTCGTGGTACGCGCGCAGCAGGCCGGCCTGGCGTGCATCGCGGATCAGCTCGAAGAAGCCACGCAGGCGCTGCGGGTCGTCCAGGTCCGGGGCGGCACCGGCGAACGCCGGCAGGTCGCCATGGTCGGCGTGCACCTGGGCCAGGATCGAACCGCCAAGGCGCTGCTTGCCGGCACCGAGGCCGATCAACCACAGCTCGCTGTCGATATCGCGGTCCAGCAGCGGGGTCAGCTGCTGACGCGCATCGGCCACCGGCGCGAACGCGGTGATCACCAGCGACACCGGCGACACGCTCTTGTGCGCCTCGCCCTGGTCGTGCCACTGCGCCTGCATCGACAGCGAGTCCTTGCCCACCGGGATGCTGATGTCCAGCTGCGGGCACAGTTCCATGCCCACCGCCTTCACCGCGTCGTACAGCAGCGCGTCTTCGCCCGGGTGGCCGGCCGCGGCCATCCAGTTCGCCGACAGCTTGATTTCATCCAGCGCATCGACCGGGGCCGCGCACAGGTTGGTCAGTGCTTCGCCAACGGCCATGCGGGCCGAAGCAGCCGCGTCCAGCAGCGCCAGCGGCGTGCGTTCGCCCAGTGCCATCGCCTCGCCGGCCACGCCGTCGAAGTCGGCCAGGGTGATCGCCACGTCGGCCACCGGCAGCTGCCACGGGCCGACCATCTGCTCGCGTGCGGTCAGGCCGCCCACACTGCGGTCGCCGATGGTGACCAGGAAGTTCTTGGAGGCTACGGTCGGGTGCGCGAGCACGCGCAGACCGGCTTCCTGCAGATCCATGCCACCGGTCTTCAGCGCCGGCCAGCGCGGTGCCGGCGGGTGCGCGGTATCGCGGTGCATCTTCGGCGGCTTGCCGAACAGCACGTCCATCGGCAGGTCGATCGGCGCATCGGCCGGGATGTTGCCCGGCACGGCGCCATAGGCCACCACCAGGTGTTCGGCTGCGGTGGCGACACCGACCGCAGCGAACGGGCAGCGCTCGCGCGCGCACAGCGCCGCGAATTCGGCCAGGCGCTCCTGCGCCACACCGAGCACGTAGCGCTCCTGCGACTCGTTGCACCACAGCTGCATCGGCGACAGCGACGGATCGTCGGTGGGCACCTTGCCCAGGTCGATGATGCCGCCCACGCCGGAATCGTGCAGCAGTTCGGGAATGGCGTTGGACAGGCCACCTGCACCGACGTCATGGAAGAACTTGATCGGGTTGTTGGCACCCATCGCCACGCAGCGGTCGATGACCTCCTGGCAGCGACGCTCCATTTCCGGGTTGTCGCGCTGCACGCTGGCGAAGTCCAGATCCTCGGCGCTTTCACCGGAGGCGACCGAACTGGCGGCACCGCCGCCGAGGCCGATCAGCATCGCCGGGCCGCCGAGCACGATCACGGCATCGCCGTCCTGCAGCAGGATCTTGTCGACCTGCACGCGGTCGATGGCACCGAGGCCACCGGCCAGCATGATCGGCTTGTCGTAGGCGCGTACCAGGTCGGCGCCTTCCGGCAGTTCGAAGCTGCGGAAGTAGCCGAGCAGGGCCGGGCGGCCGAATTCATTGTTGAACGCAGCGCCGCCGAGCGGGCCGTCGGTCATGATTTCCAGCGCCGGCGCCATGCGCGGGTTCAGCGCACGCGGCGCTTCCCACGGCTGCGGCAGCTCGGGAATGCGCAGGTGCGAGACCGAGAAACCACTCAGGCCAGCCTTCGGCTTGCCACCACGACCGGTTGCACCTTCGTCGCGGATTTCACCACCGGCGCCGGTCGACGCGCCCGGGAACGGCGCGATCGCGGTCGGGTGGTTGTGCGTTTCCACCTTGATCTGGAACGCGCTGGGCACCTGCGGTTCGCGGCGGTACTCGCCGCTGGCCGGGTCCGGGCGATAGCGCGAGGCCGGGTGGCCTTCGATCACCGCCGCATTGTCGCTGTACGCGCTGAGCGTGTGCTGCGGCGTCTGCTGGTGGGTGTTCTTGATCATCCGGAACAGCGAGCGGTCCTGCTCCTGGCCGTCGATGGTCCAGCTGGCATTGAAGATCTTGTGCCGGCAGTGCTCGGAATTGGCCTGCGCGAACATCATCAGTTCCACGTCCGACGGCGACCGGCCCAGCGCGGTGAAGCGTTCGCGCAGGTAGTCGATCTCGTCCTGCGCCATGGCCAGGCCGAGGCGCTGGTTGGCGGCCTCCAGCTGGTCCACCGGCACGCGCTCCAGTTCGCCACGGGCCGGGGTCGAGAACAGGGACTGGCCCTGATCGACGGTCTCCAGCACCGACTGCGTCATCGGGTCGTGCAGCACCTTGATCAATGCCTGCTGGGCGGCGGCATCGGCCGGCCATCCCAGTACGTCGATGCGCAGGCCACGCTCGACCCGGCTCACCGGCTGGCCGGCACCGCGGACCAGTTCGCTGGCCTTGCTCGACCACGGCGACAGCGTGCCCAGGCGCGGCACCACGATGCGGCTGACCGCACCGTCAGCGACCGCCTCGGACTGCGGACGGGCTTCCAGGATGCGGCACAGGGTATCGACGTCGGGGGCGGCAGTGCCCTCGGCCTGCACGAAGTAGACGTGCCAGGCACCGCTGATGCGCAGGGAGGGAGCGATGGACTGCAGGCGGGATTCAAGACGTTCGCGGCGGAACGGCGACAGGGCGGGCGCGCCCTCGAGGACCATCATGTCCGGGGAACCGTAGTTGGGAAACGGGCCCGACATTGTACCGGAAGCGGGGGTAGGCTTCGGCCGGGCGGCGCCCGGCACCCGCAGAGGCCAGAGCGCAGGCAACGGCAACGGCCAAAGCCAAAGCGGGCATTCCGTGGGATGGCGGGGTGGGTCCGGTTGCGGGGGACGCCGTAAACCCGTCCCTGGGGGCTTGGCCGCGGCATCCATGCCGCGGACACCCCCGCAACCGGACCCACCCCGCCTTCGACAGTTTCCTGCTGCTGTTGGTAGGTGTCGACCTTGGTCGACACGGTAGATCCACGCCATGCGTGGATGCTTCCGGTAGTGCCGGCCGCTCGCCGGCAACCAAGGAATGCCTGGAATCAAACGCCTGAGAGCGAAGCGATCGGCGTTTGATTTTGATTTTTTGTTCGTCTTTCGTGGCTGGCCGCGCAGGAAATTGTCCGTGGCCGGGTGGGTGGGCTGCGCAGGGGCGTAAGCGCCATGGATGGCGCGCCCGAGCCTACAGGGACGTATTCACGGCGCCCCCTGCGCAGCCCACCCACCCGGCCAACCCCCAGAAATCCGCTGTAAACGACCACCCCAACCACGAGGGGGGCTCCGCCGCTGGCTGCCGACCGCGCGCCAGCGCCGCTCTCCGCCAAATCCCCGAACCATGCACTCGCTCACGGATTGACCACGCAATTGATGACAACGTTGTCCCTACCTGGCGCCGGACTCTCTCCCCGGCCCACCAGGTACCTCCGTCCGCCCCCTCCGTCGCCTTCCCGGGCGATGTCCGGACCCTGCGTTACGTGCGGCGCCGTCGTGGCCCGTGCGCCAACCATCGATCGGAGACACACCATGTACGACCCGCTTGTGCAGAGTGCCGATGTACGCAGTGCCCACCCTTCCCTTCAACGCTGTCGCCCGCGCCGTCTGGCCTGGCTGCTGGCCCTCGCCGGGGCCGTTGCCCTGCCCGGCCTGGCCCAGGCCGCCAGCTGTGCCGGCGTGGCCGAATGGGACCAGGCCAAGATCTACCGGAGTGGCGATACCCTGCAGAAAGGAGGCGTCCTCTACCGGGCGAACCAGGACATCTGGAACGCACCGCCGGACCATCCGGCCGGGGCGCCCTACTACACCAACCTCGGCGCCTGCGACGGCAGCGGCGCCAACCAGCCGCCGGTGGTCAGCCTGACCTCGCCGGCCAACGGCGCCACTTTCAGCGCCGGCAGCACGGTCAATGTGACCGCCAATGCCAGCGATGCGGACGGCAGCGTCAGCAAGGTCGAGTTCTTCCGCGACGGCAGTTCGCTGGGCGTCGACACCAGCGCGCCGTACAGCGCCAGCTGGGCCAACGCCAGCGCCGGCAGCCATACCCTGCGCGCGGTCGCCACCGACAACAACAACGCCACCGCCAGCACCGCGACCATCACCATCACCGTCAACGCGGCCAGTGGCGATACCACCGCACCCAGCGTGCCCGGCGGCCTGGCCGTGGGCACCCGCACCGCCAACAGCATCGCGCTCAGCTGGAGTCCCTCCACCGACAACACCGGAGGCAGCGGCCTGGCCGGCTACGACGTGTACCGCAACGGCAGCCTGGTCGGTTCACCGTCCAGCGCCAGCTATGTCGATGGCGGGCTGACCGCCTCCACCAGCTACAGCTACCGCGTGCGCGCCCGCGACAACGCCGGCAATGCCTCCGCACAGGGCACGGCGGTGACCGCCAGCACCCTGGCCGGCGACGGTGGCACCACCGGCAAGCGGGTCATCGGCTACTTCACCCAGTGGGGCATCTATGGCCGCAACTACCGGGTCAAGAACATCGACAGCAGCGGTTCGGCCGCGCGCCTGACCCACATCAACTACGCCTTCGGCAACGTGCGCAACAACCGCTGCGAAGTGGGCATCACCCAGGCGTCGGACCCGAACAGCGGTGCCGGTGGCGATGCCTTCGCCGACTACAGCAAGGCCTTCGGTGCCGGCGAAAGCGTGAGCGGCAGCGCCGATACGTGGGACCAGCCGCTGCGTGGCAACTGGAACCAGCTCAAGCAGCTCAAGGCCAAGTACCCGGGCATGAAGGTGCTGATCTCGCTGGGTGGCTGGACCTGGTCGCGCGGCTTCTCCAGCGCGGCGCAGCCGGCCAACCGCCAGGCCTTCGTCGCCTCGTGCATCGACGCCTACATCAAGGGCAACCTGCCGGTGACCGACGGCGCCGGTGGCCCGGGGGCAGCACTGGGCGTGTTCGACGGTATCGACATCGACTGGGAATACCCGGTGGCCTGCGGTATCGCCTGCGGCACGCCCGAGGACAATGCCAACTTCACCGCGCTGATGGCCGAGTTCCGTCGCCAGCTCGATGCGGTGCGTCCGGGCCTGCTGCTGACGGTGGCGGTCGGCGCCGGCATCGACAAGATCCGCGTCACCGATCCGGCCGCGTACCACCCGTACCTGGACTACATCAACGTGATGACCTACGACTTCCACGGCGCGTGGGATGCGAAGACCAATCACCAGTCGGCGCTGTTCGATTCGCCGAGTGATCCGTCCACCGGCGACCAGAAGCTGTACAACAGCAACGATGCCATCGAGGCCTTCATCAGCCGCGGTGTTCCCGCCGCCAAGCTCAACCTGGGCATCGGCTATTACGGGCGCGGCTGGACCGGGGTGACCAACGCCAACAACGGCCTGTACCAGAGCGCCACCGGTGCGGCACCGGGCACCTACGAGGCCGGCATCGAAGACTGGAAGGTGCTGAAGAACCTGGCGTGGCAGGGCTATACCGACAATACCGCCGGGGCCACCTGGATCTACAACGGCAGCACGCTGTGGAGCTTCGATACCCCGGCCAACATCACCCGCAAGATGGGCTACGTGAAGACCCAGGGACTGGGCGGTGCGTTTGTCTGGGAGTTCAGCGGCGACGACGCGCAGGGCACGCTGACCAAGGCGGTCAGTGATGGCTTGAAATAAGCAGACAACCGGGGATGCGACTGGCATCCCCGGTTTCCAACCTGTAGAGCCGAGCCCATGCTCGGCTGATGTGTCCGCAGCCGAGCATGGGCTCGGCTCTACAGAAAAAGGTCAGCGGCGGTCAGCGCTTGGCCGACAGCTTCTCCAGCGCGGCACGCAGCTGCGCCGGCGGCAGGTAGCCGCCGAGCTGGGTGCCATCCGGCGCGAAGATGGCCGGCGTACCGTTCACCCCCAGCTGCTGGCCCAGGGCGTACTGCATGGCCACCGGGTTGGTGCAGTTCTTCGCGGCCACCGTGCCACCACGCTTGGCATTGGTCAGGGCCTGGCGACGATCGGCCGCGCACCAGACCGAGATCATGTCGGTGTAATCCTTGCTGCCCAGCCCCATGCGCGGGAACGCCAGGTATTCAACGGTGATGCCGTTGCGGTTGAGCTCGGCGATGTCCTGGTGCAGCTTGCGGCAGTAGCCGCATTCGATATCGGTGAACACGCTGATGGTGTATTTCGCGTTCGGCGCGGCGAACACGATGCGGTCACCATGATTGGCCTTGGCCAGCAGGTCGCGACGGTAGCCCAGCAGGCCTTCGCTGTTGGCCGGGCTCTTGGCGCGGGTGTCGTAGGGCTGCGACTGGAACAGGTAGCGGCCGTCGTCGGAGACGTACAGCAGCTGGCCGGAGACCACCACTTCACGGAAGCCAGGGAAGGGCGCGGCGCCGATGTAATCCACCTGGAAGCCGGGGTTGAGCTCGGTCAGTGCCTTGCGCACGGCCTGCTCGGCCGGAGCATTGGCGGTGGCGGCAGGACCGGCCTTGGCTGCCGCTGCGGCGGGCGCCTTTGCGGCGGGCGGGGCGGGCTGGGCGCAGGCACTCAGGCTGAGCGCGCCGAACACGGCGGCGATGGCGAATCGGAGCATGGAGCAGTCCGCAGCAGAAAGAAGACTTCGGATTCTGACACAGCCATCCTGAGCGGTCCGCGATGCCGCGCACAGGCCCGGCAGGGTTCAGCCGTGGGCTCAGCCGCGTGGATGATGGCGGGCGTGCAGTTTCTGCAGGTGTTCGCGCGCGACCAGGGTGTAGATCTGGGTGGTGGACAGCGAGCTGTGGCCCAGCAGCATCTGCAGCGCGCGCAGGTCGGCGCCACGGTTCAGCAGGTGGGTGGCGAAACTGTGCCGCAGGCCATGCGGACTGATCCGCGCTGGGTCGATGCCGGCCACCGCCGCATAACGCTTGACCAGATGCCAGAACGCCTGGCGGGTCAAGCCATGCAGCGCCGGTTCGATGAACAAGGGCGTCTGCCCGTCGGCCAGCGCCTGCACCTTGCCCTTGCCCACCAGTTGCGGTCGCGACTGCTGCAGATAGCGTTCCAGCCAGTACTGCGACTCCTCACCCAGCGGCACCAGGCGCTCCTTGCTGCCCTTGCCGGTCACCCGCAGAACGCCCTGGCGCAGATTCACTGCCGTGGCGGGCAACAGCACCAGCTCGCTCACGCGCAGCCCGGCGGCATACATCAGTTCCAGCATGGCGCGGTCGCGCAGGCCGAGCGGACTGTCGATATCCGGCGCCGCCAGCAGCGCATCGATCTGGCTTTCGGCCAGCGCCTTGGGCAGCAGCCGTGGCAGCTTCGGCGGATCGAGCAGTGCGCTGGGATCTTCACTGCGTTCGCCACGGCGCACGGCGTCGGCGAAGAACGCACGCAGCGCCGACAGCAGCCGCGCATTGCTGCGCGGCGACCAGTTGTGGCGGGTGCGCCAGGCCAGGTAATCGAACAGCCCGGCGCGTTCAACACCGGCCAGACCGCCGTCGCGCCCATCACACCAGCGCGCCAGGCCTTCTAGGTCGCGGCGGTAGCTGTCCAGGGTGGCGCGGGCCAGGCCGTGCTCGGCCCAGATCGCGTCGAGGAAACGCTGGATGCGCTGGCCGTCCTCGCTGCGCAGCTCGGGCAGGTGCTGGACCAGCTGACGACGTTCGGCGGGAGTGGAAGTGACGGCCATGCACGCAGGATACGAGGCCGACTGCGGGCACGGCCAGCATTGCGTATGCTCGGCACATGTCGAGCCCCGCCACCGATGCGGCCCACGTTGCCGCTGATACGCCCCGCCCGCGCGCGCTGCTGCTGTGGCGCCTGCTGGCGATGATCTATGACGCGTTGCCGGTGCTGGCCTTGTGGATGCTGGCCGGCACCGTGTTCACCCTGGCCTATACCTTCAGCGGCCATGCGCAGCGCGACAACATCGCGCCTTTCAGCGCTTGGCAATGGCTGCTGTGGGCAGTGTGCTGGGCAATGACCGGGTGGTACGCCACTGCCAGCTGGCGACGCGGCGGGCAGACCTTGGGCATGCGCCCGTGGCGCTTGAAGCTGGAATCACGCGACGGCACGCCGTTGCGACGCGGCCAGCTGTGGCTGCGGTTCGCGGTGGCCACGCTGTCGTTGCTGCTGGGCGGATTGGGCTTCTGGTGGGCGCTGGTGGATCGCCAGCGGCTGACCTGGCACGACCGCGCGAGCGCCACGCGGCTGCGGCGGATGCCGAAGCGCTGACCTGTGCTGGCAGCGCCGGGCAGGGCCCGGCGCCACCGGAATCAGCCCGATTTGCGCCGGAACAACAATCCGGACACCGCCAGCATCACGATCGGCGGCAGCGCGTAGGCAATGCGGTAGTCGAACTTCAGCGCGCCGGCCATGCGACCGAAGAACAGCTGCAGCAGCCAGAACGCCAGCGCGAACAGGATGCCCAGGAACAGGCGCTTGCCCATGCCGCCACTGCGCAGCGAACCGAACGCGAACGGCACCGCCGCCAGGCACAGCGCCAGCACATTCAACGGATAGAACCAGCGGCTCCAGTACACATCCTCATAGTCGCGTGCATCCAGGCCGTTGCGCTCGCGGTAGGCGATGCTGGTGCTCAGCTCGGACACGCTGAGGTTGCGCGGCTTGGCGATGCCGGTGGCCAGGGCTCCGGCGTCCAGCTTGGAATTCCACGGCTCACGGGCCACTTCCTGGCGCGTTGCCGAGCGCTCGCCGAAGGTGTCGCGGCGCACGCCGGTCAGCACCCAGCCGTCCTTGTCATGCTCGGCGGTGGCGGCATGGGTCAGCGTGCCGACCCGCCCGTCCTCGTTGATCCTGTAGAGGCGCACGTCACGCAGGATCAGCCGGGTGCCCTTTTCGCCCACCAGCTGTTCTTCGCCCGTCTGTGCGTTGAGGAAGGTGTCACCCTCGCGCGCCCACAGGCCGGAGTAACGCGCCACCGCCATGTCGGTGCCCCACTTGGCACTCATCTTCAGCGAATCGGCGCGGTTCTGGCCCCAGGGCCCCAGGGTCTCGGCACTGATCACCATCAGCCCGGTCAGCAGCGACAGCGCGATCGCCACCGACACGCTCAGGCGCTTGCGCGACAGGCCCAGCGCGCGCAGCGCGGTCAGCTCCGAGGTCGCGGCCAGCTGGCCCAGGCCCATCAGCGCGCCGATCACCGCTGCGGTCGGGAACATCGTGTAGGCCCGGCGCGGCACGGTGTACAGCACCCAGGCTGCCGCATGGCCCAGCGAATAGCCGTTCTTGCCGATGTCCTTGAACTCGCCGGAGAAGGCCATCAGCACGTCCAGGCCGACCAGCACCGCCCAGGTCAGCAGCACGGTACCCAGCACTGCCCGGCCCAGGTACAGGTCGAAACGCATCGGTCGCAGCATCATGCGCGGGCTCCCTTCGGGCGGGCCATGCGGCCATCACGCGCGTACATCCAGATCGCCAGTGCCAGCAGCGGCAGGGTCAGCCACCACAGGCCAAGCGCCGACGGAATCTGGCCGTTGGCAATCCAGCCGCTGCCGATGAACATCATGTTGGTGCCGACCATGTAGGCCAGCAGGGCCAGCATCATCCGGCCGTAGCGCTGCTGGCGCGGCGAACTGCGGCCCAGCGGCACGGTCAGCAGGGCGAAGGCCAGCGCGATCAGCGGCGGGGCCAGGCGGCGGTGCAGCTGTGCCTGCGCCTCGGGACGCTTGTCGCCGAACAGCGCGGTGGTCGGCATCAGTTCGGGATCATCACTCTTGCGGGCCTCGCTGCCGTCGGGCAGCGCCACGTCGTTGCGGGCGAAAGTCGCCAGACGGTAATCCAGCGCACCAGCCGCCGGCCCTTCCAGCTGGTGGCCATCATCCAGTTCCAGGAAGCGCTGGCGGGCGCCTTCGAAGTACATGCGACCGCTGGCGGCGGACACCACTTCAAGGCGATCCTCCTTCTGCCGCTGCAGGAACACCCGGCCCAGCTGGCTGCCATCGGGGGAGATGGAGGCGACATAGACCACGCCACCATTGGGCAGCGGAGTGAACCGGCCCGGCTCCAGGCCGGCCATCAGCACGCTGCGGTTGGCGTCCTGGATCATCTGTTCGGCGGTGCGCTGGGCCCAGGGCCCCAGCCACAGCGAACAGGCGCCGACCACCGCAATCACCGGCAGCACCAGCAGCAGCAGGGGCTTGAGCAGGCGTTTGGGGCCGACACCGATGGCGGTGATGACCGCCATTTCCGAGTCGCGGTAGAGGCGGGCGATGGCCAGCAGCAGGCCCAGCATCAGTGCCAGCGGCAGGATCAGCGGCATGTAGACGATGAACTGCAGGCCCAGCTGCGAGAACAGCAGCTTGGCCGGCAGCCGCCCGTCGGCGATGTTGCCGAGGATGTCCACCAGCACGCCGCCCACGCTGACCACCAGCAGGACGATCAGGGTAGCCAGGAAACTCTGGACGAAATCGCCCAATAGATAGCGGTCGAGCTTCAACATGGGGCGGTGGTTTAAACTCTCAGGTTCGTTCGCGGTGCCGCCCAGTCTAGCGTCTGGGCGTAAACGGTCCGCGATTGTACGGACTTGCCAATGGAATCTGCTCAATGGCTCTCGAATTCACCCTGAACCACCTCGCTGCGGCTTCGGCCGCCGTTGACTGCCTCGTCGTCGGCGCCTATGCCGACCATACCCTGACTGCGTCCGCGCAGGCACTGGATGCTGCAAGCGGTGGCCGCCTGGCGGCCCTGGCCCAGCGCGGCGACCTGTCCGGCAAGACCGGCGCCACCACCCTGCTGCACGACCTGCCGGGCGTGACCGCCCCGCGCGTGCTGGTGGTCGGCCTCGGCGATGCCGCCCGCTTCGGCGTGCCGCAGTACCTGAAGGCAGTCGGTGATGCCGTGCGCGCGCTGAAGGCCGGCGCTGCCCGCAGCGCACTGTTCACCCTGTCCGAGGTGGCGGTGAAGGACCGCGACGCGGCCTGGGCGATCCGCCAGGCAGTGATTGCCGCCGACCACGCGGCCTACCGCTACACCGCCACCCTGGGCAAGAAGAAGGCCGACGATGCCGGCCTGGCCCAGCTGGCCATCGCCGGTGAGGATGCGCAGGCCCTGGCCCAGGGCCAGGCCATCGCTGCCGGTGTCGAGTTTGCCCGCGAGCTGGGCAACCTGCCGCCGAACTACTGCACCCCGGCCTATCTGGCTGAAGTGGGCGTGAAATTCGCCGGCGAGCATGACGGTGCCGAAGCCGAGATCCTCGACGAGACCCAGATGGAAGCGCTGGGCATGGGCTCGCTGCTGGCCGTGGCCCGTGGCTCGGCCAACCGCCCGCGCCTGGTGGTGCTGAAGTGGAGCAATGGCGGCGACGCCAAGCCCTACGTGCTGGTCGGCAAGGGCATCACCTTCGATACCGGCGGCGTCAACCTGAAGACCCAGGGCGGCATCGAAGAGATGAAGTACGACATGTGCGGTGGCGCCAACGTCATCGGCACCTTCGTCGCTGCGGTCAAGGCCAAGCTGCCGTTGAACCTGGTGGTGGTGGTGCCGGCGGTGGAAAACGCCATCGACGGCAATGCCTACCGCCCGTCCGACGTCATCACCTCGATGTCGGGCAAGACCATCGAAGTCGGCAACACCGACGCCGAGGGCCGCCTGATCCTGTGCGACGCCCTGACCTACGCGCAGCGCTTCGAGCCGCAGGCGCTGGTCGACGTGGCCACCCTGACCGGTGCCTGCATGGTCGCCCTCGGCCACCAGACCGCGGGCCTGATGAGCAAGCACGACGACCTGGCCAACGAGCTGCTGGCCGCCGGCGAGCAGGTCTTCGACCGCGCCTGGCGCCTGCCGCTGTGGGACGAGTACCAGCCGATGCTGGATTCCAGCTTCGCCGACGTCTACAACATCGGCGGCCGCTGGGCCGGTGCCATCACCGCCGGCTGCTTCCTGTCGCGCTTCGCCGAAGGCCAGCGCTGGGCCCACCTGGACATCGCCGGCGTGGCCAGCGATGAAGGCAAGCGCGGCATGGCCACCGGCCGTCCGGTCGGCCTGCTGAGCCAGTGGCTGCTGGACCAGGTCGCCCGCGCCTGACGCTGTACCTGACCCTGGCCGGCAACCGCCGGCCGGGGCCTCGCCGCTCCAGCCGTCAGCCGGCATGGATCGGCACCTGCCTCACCTGGATGCCGCCATGCCCCGCGCCGACTTCTACCTGATCGCCAAGCCCCGCTTCCTGACCGAGCCGTTGCGCCTGGTCTGCGAACTGGCGCGCAAGGCCAACGACGCCGGGTTGTTCACCCTGGTGCTGGCCCGCGACCAGGCCCAGGCCGAAGAACTGGACGAACTTCTCTGGTCGTTCGACGACGATGCCTACATTCCGCACCAGATCGTGGGTGAGGACGTGGACGAGGAAGAAGCGCTGGTACTGATCGCCCCGCCCGGTGGCGAGGCGCCCGTGCGGCCGCTGGTGATCAACCTGCGCGACGAACCCTGGCTTGGCCAGTGCGAGCGCGTGCTGGAAGTGGTGCCGGCCGATCCGGAAGCGCGCGAACCGCTGCGCGAGCGCTGGCGCCAGTACAAGACCGCCGGTTACGACCTGAACAAGCACGACATGTAAGCCCTGCGAGGACCCCTTGATGCGCCTGCTGATCGCCCTGATTCTTCCCTGGCTGTCCTTTTTCACCATCGGCCGGCCGTTTGCCGGCATCGTCTGCCTGATCCTGCAGATCACCCTGATCGGCTGGCTGCCTGCGGCGATCTGGGCTGCCTATTCGGTCAGCCAGTACCACACCGACCAGAAGATCCGGCGCACCCTCGGGTCGCGCTGATCTCCCTTCCCGCCTTGATGACTGGTTCCCCCGCATGACCCAACTCGCCTCCAGCTACGACCCGAAGTCCTTCGAGACCGACCTCTACGAGGCCTGGGAGAAGGCCGGCCATTTCAAGCCGTCCGGCAAGGGCGAGCCGTACACCATCCTGCTGCCGCCGCCGAACGTGACCGGCACCCTGCACATGGGCCATGCTTTCCAGCAGACGCTGATGGATGCGCTGGTGCGCTACCACCGCATGCGCGGCTACGACACGCTGTGGCAGGTCGGTACCGACCACGCCGGCATCGCCACCGAGATGGTGGTCAGCCGCAACCTGGCGCTGGAAGGCAACGGCGAGACCCGCGATTCGCTGGGCCGCGAGGGCTTCATCGGCAAGGTGTGGGAGTGGAAGCAGCAGTCCGGCGACATCATCGAACGGCAGATGCGCCGCCTCGGCACCTCGGCCGACTGGTCGCGCAGCACCTTCACCATGGACCCGCAGCCGTCCGAAGCGGTGATCGAAGCCTTCGTGCGCTGGCACGAACAGGGCCTGATCTACCGCGGCCAGCGCCTGGTCAACTGGGACCCGGTGCTGAAGACCGCGATCTCGGACCTGGAAGTGGAAAGCGCCGAGGAAGACGGTTTCCTGTGGTCGATCGCCTACCAGCTGGATGAAGGCCTGAGCTACGAGCACGTCGAGCGCGATGCCGACGGCGTCGAGACGCTGCGCGAAACCCGCGATTACCTGGTGGTCGCCACCACCCGCCCGGAAACCCTGCTGGGTGACACCGCGGTGATGGTGCATCCCGAAGACGAGCGCTACCTGCACCTGATCGGCAAGAGCGTGGTGCTGCCGCTGACCGGCCGCCGCGTGCCGGTGATCGCCGACGACTACGTCGACCGTGCGTTCGGCACCGGCGTGGTCAAGGTCACCCCGGCGCATGACTTCAACGACTACCAGGTGGGCGTGCGCCACAGCCTGCCGATGATCAACCTGTTCACCCCGGTGGCCGCGATCAACGACAACGCGCCGGAACGTTTCCAGGGGCTGGACCGTTACGACGCGCGCAAGGCCGTGCTGGGTGAACTGGAAGACCTCGGCATCCTGGTCGAGACCAAGGCGCACAAGCTACAGGTGCCGCGCGGCGACCGTACCGGCCAGGTGATCGAGCCGTACCTGACCGATCAGTGGTTCGTGAAAATGGACGAACTGGCGCGTCGTGGTCTGGAGCTGGTCGAGGACGGGTCAATCGCCTTCGTGCCGCCGAACTGGATCAACACCTACCGCCACTGGATGAACAACATCCAGGATTGGTGCATCAGCCGCCAGCTGTGGTGGGGCCACCGCATTCCGGCGTGGTTCGATGCCGCCACCGGCAACTGCTACGTCGGCCGCAGCGAAGAGGAAGTGCGGGCGAAGAACAATCTCGGCAGCGACGTCGTGCTGAGCCAGGAAAGCGACGTGCTGGAGACCTGGTTCTCCTCGCAGCTGTGGCCGTTCTCCACCCTGGGCTGGCCGAACGAGCAGGCGATGGCCGAGCGCGGTTTCGACCGCTACCTGCCGTCGTCGGTGCTGATCACTGGCTTCGACATCATCTTCTTCTGGGTGGCGCGCATGATCATGGCCACCGACAACCTGACCGGAAAGGTCCCGTTCAAGGACGTCTACTTCACCGGCCTGATCCGCGATGGCCAGGGCCAGAAGATGTCCAAGAGCAAGGGCAACGTGCTCGACCCGCTGGACATCATCGACGGCATCACCATCGATGACCTGGTGGCCAAGCGCACCGGCGGGCTGATGCAGCCGCGCATGGTGGAGAAGATCGAGAAGGCCACGCGCAAGGAGTTCCCGGACGGCATCGCCGCCCATGGTGCCGATGCGCTGCGTTTCACCATCGCCGCACTTGCCACCCATGGCCGCGACATCAAGTTCGACATGAACCGCGCCGAGGGCTACAAGAATTTCTGCAACAAGCTGTGGAACGCCAGCCGCTTCACCCTGATGAACACCGAAGGTGCGGCGTTCACTGGCGTGCCGACGCCGCGTACCGATGCCGAGCGCTGGATCCTCTCGCGCCTGGCCGCTACCACCGCCGAAGCGCAGGGCCATTTCGCCGCCTATCGCTTCGACCTGTTGGCGCAGTGCCTGTACGAATTCGCCTGGAACGAGTTCTGCGACTGGTTCCTGGAGCTGAGCAAGCCGGCGTTGAATGGCGCCGATGCTGCCGACGCTGACAGCACCCGCCACACCCTGTTGTATGTGCTGGAAGCGCTGCTGCGCCTGCTGCACCCGCTGACCCCGTTCATCACCGAACAGCTGTGGCAGCAGCTGGCCCCGCGCCTGGGCCTGGCCGAAACCACGCTGTCGCTGCGTCCGTACCCGACCGCCGCCGAGTTCGAGGGCGATCATGCACAGGCCGAGGCCGACGTTGAATGGTTGAAGGCGGTGATCAGTGCCGTGCGCCGCGTGCGCAGCGAACTGAACGTCGCCCCGTCCAAGCTGGTACCGCTGCGCCTGCTGGCCGGCCTGGAACAGGACCGCGTGCGCATCGAGCGCTTCAGTGCCTCGCTGGCTTTCCTGCTGAAGCTGGACAGCATCCAGTGGCTGGCCGACGCACAGAGTGCGCCGCCGGCAGCCGCCGCGATCGTCGGTGAGCTGAAGCTGCTGGTACCGCTGGAAGGCCTGGTTGATCTCGATGCCGAGCGCGCGCGCCTGGACAAGGAGATCAAGCGCGTGGAAGGCGAGCAGGAGAAGAGCGAGACCAAGCTGGCCAAGTTCTCCGACAAGGTTCCGCCAGCGGTGATCGAGCAGGAACGCGTGCGCCTGGTCGACTGGAACAACCAGCTGGCTGGCCTGCGCGAGCAGCGCGCGAAGCTGTAACGCCTCCGTGGTGGGTGCGGACCTGGGTCCGCACCGCTGTGACGTGCCAACCAAGGTTGGCACCTACCAGAACGCCAACCTTGATTGGCACATTTTCAAGGCTGACGCCGGGCAATGCCCGGCGTTTCATTTTTCCCCGCATGGCATCATCACCCGATGCCGCTTTCCCTCTTCCTGCTGGTCCTCGCTGCCGCTGCACTGCACGCCAGCTGGAACGCGATCGTCAAACGCGGGCCGGACAAGTTTCTCGGCACGGTGCTGGTCACCGGCAGCGCCGCGCTGTTGTCTGCGCTCGTCTTGCCGTGGCTGCCCTTCCCCGCCGCGGAAAGCTGGCCGTGGCTGATCGCATCGGTGCTGCTGCAGGTGACGTACTACGCGTTGGTCGCACGCTGCTACCAGCAGGTCGACATGAGCCTGGCGTATCCGATGATGCGCGGCTGCGCGCCGATCCTGGTTGCGTTGGCCGGCGCCGCGCTCGGCGAACGCCTGCCGCCGTCGGCCTGGCTCGGCGTCATTCTGGTGAGTGGCGGCATCCTGTGCATGGCCCGCGGCGCACGCAGCGGCCAGCTGCGGCTGCCGTTGCTGACCGCCGCGATGATCGCCACCTACACGCTGGTCGATGCGCAGGGCGCACGGCTGTCCGGCAATGCGCTGAGCTACACGTTGTGGCTGTTCCTGCTGTCGGGCATTCCGTTGCCGCTGTGGGCGCTGCATCGGCAGCGCGGCAAGTTGCTGGCGTATGCGCGCCAGCACTGGCCGCTGGGCGTGGCCGGCGGCATCGGCACCACCGCATCGTATGCGATGGCGCTGTGGGCGATGACCCAGGTGCCGGTGGCCATGGTGTCGGCGCTGCGCGAATCGTCGATCCTGTTCGCGCTGCTGATCTCGGTGTTCCTGCTGCGCGAGCGGGTGCCGCGCGCGCGTTGGCTGGCGGCGGCGTTGATCGTGGCCGGCGTGTTGGCCCTGCGGCTGGCGTAAACAACGCATCGGTAGCGCCGGGCCATGCCCGGCGTGCGCAGCGGCCACGCGACGCCGACTACAGCGGCGGCATTGTCTCCAGCTCGCCGTCCACCAGTTCGATCGCCATCACCAGCGCATCTTCGCGCCCCTGCGCGGCAGGGTAGTAGCGAGGGCGCCGGCCGATCTCGTTGAAGCCTTCGCTGTGATACAGCGCCAGGGCTGGCGTATTGGACGGACGCACTTCCAGGAACACCCGCTGCGCGCCTCGATCAGCGGCCAGACGGACCAGCGCACGCAGCAGCTGGCGGCCGAGCCCACGCGACTGCACCAGCGGATCGATGCAGATGTTCAGCACATGCGCTTCATCGGCAGCGAGGCTGAGCACGCCATAGCCGATCAACAGGCCATCGCGCTCCATCGCCAGGCCGGGATAACCGGCACGCAGGCAATCCAGGAAAATGCCGCGGGTCCACGGATAGGGGTAGCCACGCACTTCGATGGCCATCACCGCATTGAGATCGCTCTCACGCAGCGCGCGCATCGCCACCGGCCCGGGCTGGCTGACTGCACTCATGCGGTTGCGCCCTTGCGCAGCGCGCGCAGCTGCGGCCACAACGCGCGCTTGGCTGCAGGGTCGCGACGCAGTTGTTCCAGCGGCCAGCTTTCCATCAGCGTCTGTGTGGCCGGGTCGTTCGGATTGCAGCCCGAGGCGCGCAACAGCGCGATCTGCAGGCGATCAGGCAGGCGCACCAGCGGCTGGCGCGCGTTGCCGGTGGGCAGCGGACGGGCCGCAGCCGGTACGGTATCCGGCGCCGCCACCGGCACGGCAGTGCGTGGTGGCGCGCGCTCGAGCCGAGGTTCCGGCGCCGCGTCGCGCTGGCTGGGTGCGTGCTGCATCGATGGTGGCGCCGTGCGCGTCGGCGCGACCGGCGCGGGTGCCGATGCCGCGGCTTCAGCCACGCTCAGCTGCAATGCCGCGTCCATTTCGGCGGCCAACTTGCCATCGTGATAGACGGTATAGCCCATGGCCTGCAGCCAGGCCTGCTGGGCCGGGGACCACAACACGGGCAGGTCCTGGCTCACGCCGCCTCGGGCTTCTTGCGCAGGCGCTGCACGCCCCACATCACCGGGCCTGACAGCGCGTACAGGATGCCGACGACGAACAACACGCGTGGCAGGTCGATCACCGCGATGGCGATGGCGATCGGCACCAGTGCCAGCACCAGGAACGGGACGCGGTCCGAACGGGCGCCCTCCTTGGCCGCGCCGCCCTTGAAGCTCCAGAAGCGGATGCGGCTGACCATCAGCAGTGCGGCGACCAGGGTCACCGCCAGCGCCACGAAGCGCAGCTCGTTGCCGTTCCAGCCCAGGGTGCCATCGGCGAAGGCCCAGACGAAGGACATCATCAGGCCGGCGGCAGCCGGGCTGGCCAGGCCGACGAACCAGCGCTTGTCGACCACGGCCACCTGGGTGTTGAAGCGGGCCAGGCGCAGCGCCGCGCAGGCGGCGTACAGGAACGCCACCGCCCAGCCCAGACGACCGACCAGCTCACCGTCGTATTTCAGTTCCGACAGGGACCAGTGGTACATCACCAGGGCCGGCGCCATGCCGAAGCTGACCAGATCGGCCAGCGAGTCGTACTGCACGCCGAACTCGCTGCTGGTACCGGTCAGGCGCGCGACACGGCCATCGAGGCCATCCATCACCGCCGCCACGAACACGGCGATGCTGGCGTTGACGAAGTCTCCGTTGGCCGCGGCGATGATGGCGTAGAAGCCAGAGAACAGCCCAGCCGTGGTGAACAGGTTGGGCAGCAGGTAAATCGTGCGCGAGCGCGGCGGCGGTGTGATCGGGTCCATGGAATCCAGTTTAATCGACTTGCCAGCGGTCGGCGCCAATGCTGCAATCGGCGTTCTACGCCCATTCTGCGGAGTTTGCCATGCGTGCCCTGTCCTGCCTGGGATACCTGCTGCTGTTGGCCAGTACCACTGCGCTGGCAGGCCCCGTCTACAAGTGGAAGGACGCCAAGGGCGTGACCCAGTATTCGGAAACGCCGCCGACCGGGGCCAAATACGAGACCCGAGCCCAGGCCAGGACACCGGCGACGGACGCGGCCCCGGAGCCTTCCGCCGCGCCGGTACCGGAACAATGCAGCACCGCCCGCGCCAACGTGGCGCTGCTGGAGGGCAGCGGCCCGGTGATGCAGGACACCGATGGCGACGGCAAGGCCGATACCGCACTTACCCCGGAACAGCGCAGCGCGCAGAAGGGCCTGGCCGAGGCGGCAATCAAGGCGTACTGCCCACCGGCGGGTTGAAGGGGGGATCGGCCGGGCGGCGCCCGGCACCCGCAGAGGCTTTCAAGCAACAGCCGGAGCAACGGCAACAGCCAAAGCGGCTTCCCGCGGGATGGCGGTGCACTGTGGGTTTGCGGGGACGCCGTGAATCCGTCCATGGAGGCTTGGTCGCCGCATCCATGCGGCTCACACCCCGCAAACCCACAGTGCACCGCCTTCGACAGATTCCCGGTGGCCAGTAGATCCACGCCATGCGTGGATGAATCTCCATCGAAATCGGATATTTCGAAATCGGGACGAAAAACATCCACGCATGGCGTGGATCTACCTGTCGACCAAGGTCGACACCCACCAAGAGCAGCCCATGCCATTCCGACAGATCGCAGAAATCTGTCGAAGGCGGGGTGGGTCCGGTTGCG
>NZ_JBYOLA010000021.1:0-66417 GCF_057799055.1 Stenotrophomonas sp. 14P6.2.3 | reverse complement strand
CCACCCCCCCCCCCCTCCCCCCCCCCCCCCCCCCCCACCCCCCCCCCCCCCCCCCCCCCCCCCCCCCCCCCCCCCCCGCTACCGTTCGGCGGAACCGCCCTCGGCCTTGCGTACGAATTCGTCGAACAGAGCCAGTGTCTGTTCACTGACGTGGTGCTCGATGCCTTCGGCATCACGCCGCGCGGTATCCGGGTCCACGCCCAGCGCCAGCAGGAAGCGTTCCACGGTCTGGTGGCGCTGGCGGCTGGCATGGGCCAACGCCTCGCCCTCCGGGGTCAGGAACACGCCGCGGTATGGGCGCTGCACCACCCAACCGTCACGGGCCAGCCGGCGCAGCATCTTCGCCACGGTCGGCTGGGCCACGCCGAGACGGGTAGCGATGTCGACCTGGCGGGCCTCGCCGCCGTCGGCCAACAGATCGGAGATCAGCTCGACATAGTCCTCCACCAGTTCCATCCGGTGTGCCTCGCGCACTTGCCGGAAGCTCTCGACCTGGCGCTCGGCCTCGATCAAGGGGGTGCTCTTCAGCGATGTCGAATCGTCCGTCTTGCCCACGCGTGTGCCTGTCCTGCAGTTGTCATCGGGTGCGAACCTGAATTCTGGACCAGTGACGCAGTAAAGACGATTGTTTCACATTGCTATGCGATATAGCAGTGGCTATATTGGCAGCCATGAACACCGTCGCACCCACCGATTCTGCGGCCCCCACTCCGGCCAGCCTGGGTGCGCTCAACGCGTCGATAGCCGTACCCGACAAAGGTCATTGGTGGTTCCGGCTGCTGGCCTTCCTTGGCCCGGGCTACATGGTGTCGGTCGGTTACATGGACCCGGGCAACTGGGCCACCGATCTGGCCGGCGGCTCGCGCTTCGGCTATCTGCTGCTGTCGGTCATCCTGATCTCCAACCTGATGGCGGTGATCCTGCAGGCGTTGTCGGCACGGCTGGGCATCGCCACCGGCATGGACCTGGCGCAGGCCTGCCGTGCGCGCTACCCCAAGCCGGTGAACCTGGCGCTGTGGGCGCTGTGCGAAGCGGCGATCATCGCCTGCGACCTGGCCGAAGTGATCGGCACGGCCATTGCCTTGAAACTGTTGTTCGATCTGCCGTTGCTGTGGGGCGCGGTGATCACCGCACTGGACACGCTGCTGGTGCTGCTGCTGATGAACCGCGGTTTCCGTGCGCTGGAAGCCTTCGTGATCGCGCTGCTGCTGGTGATCTTCGGCTGCTTCATGGTGCAGATCGCGCTGGCCGCGCCGCCGGTGATGCAGGTGCTGGGCGGTTTCATTCCGCGCGCGCAGGTGGTCACTGATCCGCATGCGCTGTACATCGCCATCGGCATCATCGGTGCCACGGTGATGCCGCACAACCTGTACCTGCACTCGTCCATCGTGCAGACCCGTGCCTATCCACGCACCGATGAAGGCCGTCGCAGCGCGCTGCGCTGGGCAGTCACCGACAGCACCGTTGCCTTGACCCTGGCGCTGTTCATCAACGCCAGCATCCTGATCCTGGCGGCGTCGGTGTTCCATGCCAATGGCCGCTTCGATGTGGAAGACATCGAGCAGGCGCACCAGTTGCTGGCGCCGATGCTGGGCGTGGGTCTGGCCTCGACATTGTTCGCCGTGGCGCTGCTCGCTTCCGGCCTGAACTCCACTGTGACGGCGACACTGGCCGGGCAGATCGTGATGGAAGGGTTCCTGCGCCTGCGCCTGCCGCCGTGGCTGCGGCGCTTGATCACCCGCGCGCTGGCCATCATCCCGGTGGTGGTGGTGATCATGCTGTTCGGCGACCAGGGCGCAGTGAAGCTGCTGGTGCTGAGCCAGGTGGTGCTGTCGATGCAGCTGCCGTTCGCGATCATTCCGCTGGTACGGATCGTCACCGACAAGATGACGATGGGTGCGCTGGTGGCGCCGCGCTGGCTGGGCAGCATCGCCTGGGTGATCGCGCTGGTGATCGTGGTGCTGAACGTGAAGCTGCTGGTGGATACCTTCGCCGGCGGTTGATCCGCGCGCCCGGGCTCGGATCCCTTGCCACAGGCAAGGGCTCTGACCCCGATGATCGAAGCCATGCGTGGATGTGGCAATGGCGACCTGCAGTAGATCCACGCCATGCGTGGATGTGGCATGACCGGCGCTACAGGAACTCCGCGATTGCCGCTTCGATCTGCTGCGGCGACTGGAAGCCCGGCATGCGCATGCGTTCGTCACCGTCCAGGAACAGCGACAGCGTGGGGGTCTGCCGCAGCCCCAGATCGCGGAAGAACGCCTCGCCCACCACTTCCAGCTGTACCCGCAGCAGGGTCGTGCCCTGCCCTGCAGTGCCGCTGGCCACCCGCTGCAGCGACATGTCCAGCATCCGGCAACCCGGGCACTGGTCCTTGTGGAAGTCCACCAGCACGCGCGGATGGTCGGCCAGCAACTGCTGGAACTGCTCAGGCGTGGTGGCGTCGATGATCTGCATCGGTGGTGCTCCAGTAATGATCCAGGACCGCGTCGGTCCAGCTGTTGATGGCCGCGGCATGCCGCCGGCCATGTGGCATCTGTTCGATCTCCAGCGGCGGGTAGCCGCTGTGGAAATAGCGGATCAGCCGGTGCACCGCACCGCAGTAGTACTCCTGCCCCCACTGCGTTTCGCCGGTGCCGAACACCGCCACCTGGCGCGGCCGCTGGCCGCGCTCGGCGATACCTGCCACCCAGGCCTTCATCTCCGACGGCGTGCGCCCGGCGTTGTCGGTCCAACAACCGAGCAGCAACAGGTCGGCCTCGTCCACCGGCAGCGGCGGGCACTGGCGCAGGTCGTCGGCGTCCTGCCAGTGCACGGCGTGGCCTGCGGCCCGGCAACGCTCGGCGATGTGGCGGCCGAGCTCGCGGGTGTTGCCACTGAGCGACGCCACCACGATCAGGATGCGCAGCCCCGGGCCGCGTTCAGAGGTCGTCGAAGCCGTTGTCGACGTTGGTCTTCTTGTAACTTGCATTGCGCATCTCGAAGAAGTCGGTCTTGGTCTCGGTGAAGTTGTCGGCGTAGGCCTTGATCCACGGCATCACGTTGTCGGTGGTGTCGCTGTACAGGCGCTCGATGCCGAGCATGCCGGCCATCTTGTTGGCGCGGTACTTCACGTAGCGCACCATCTCGTCCACGTCGATGCCGTCGATGCCATCCAGCACCTCCGCCGACCATTGGGTTTCCAGTTCGATGGCATGTTCGAACGACTGGTGCACGTAAGCGGTCAGCTCGTTGGTCTGCAGCTCTGGATTCTCGCCGATGATGGCGCGGATCAGCTCGCTGATGAACTTGGTGTGGGCCAGTTCGTCACGGTTGATGAAGCTGATGATCTTGCCGGTGCCGTTCATGCGGTTCTGCCGCACCATGTTGTAGAAGTACGCGAAACCGGAATAGAAGTTGATGCCTTCCAGGATCGAGGACTGGATCAACGACTTCAGCAGGGTTTCGGCGGTCTTCTCGCGCATGAAGTCGTCGTAGGCCCCCATGATCGGCGCGTTGCGCTTGATGATGGTCGGATGGGTACGGGCGATCTCGAAGATGCGGTTCTGGTTCGGCAGGTCGGTGATCGAAGCCAGCACGTAGCTGTAGCTCTCGTTGTGGATCACTTCCTGCTGGCCGATGATCGCCGCATTGGCATGGGCGGCCGGGTCGGTGATGTACTCGGCCACGTTGTAGATGAAACGCGTCTGTGGCGAATCAAGTGTAGCCAGCAGGCCGATGATGGAATCGTAGGCATTTTTCTCGCGCGCGTTGAGCTCGCCGTACTGGCGTGCATCCACCTTCATGTCCACCTCGTCGGGGATCCAGAAGTTGGTCGACAGCTCCTTGTAGGCGCGATAGAACGACGGGTAGGGAATGTCGTTCCAGTTCAGGATGCCGCTGGTGCGGCCGTTGATGATGCCAGTGCTGCGGTTGGGGTGGCGCGGTTCGAGGATCTTGATGCGGTCGAGGGGTGTTGCCATGGTCTTCTGCCTTCGTATTGCGTGCGTTGCGGATGTAGAGCCGAGCCCATGCTCGGCTGCTCTTCGCGCCTGAGCCGAGCGTGGGCTCGGCTCTACAGGGGGCGCAGCGATCAGCTCGAGCACCACTCGCATTCGCTGATGTCGATGTCGTTGGAGCGCACGTAGTAGGTGGTCTTCAGCCCTTCCCGCCAGGCACTCAGGTGCAGCTCCAGCAAGGTGCTGGCGCGGATCGTGCTCGGCACGTAGAGGTTGAAGCTGATCGACTGGTCCACATGGCGCTGGCGGCGCGCGTTCTGCCGCACGCTGGCGAACTGGTCAACCTTGTAGGCGCCCTTCTCGTAGTACGGCCAGGTTTCCAGCGACAGCCCGGGCGCAGCCACCGGCCGCCGGAAGTCCTTCTTTTCCTCGTAGTAGAACGCGCTGTAGATCGGATCGATCGACGCGGTGGAACCCGCGATCTGTGCGGTGCTCATGTTCGGTGCCACTGCCAGCAGCCAGCCGTTGCGCAGGCCGCTGCTCGCCACCTCGCGCGCAAGACTTTCCCAGGCAGCGCCGCTGTAATCGCGGTCACGGAAATAGTTGCCGTTGTGCCAGTCGCTGCCGGCGAACATCGGGTAGCTGCCCTTCTCCTTGGCCAGCTGCGCGCTGGCCTGGATGGTCAGGAAGTTGATGCGTTCGAACAGGCGATCGGACAGTTCCTCGGCCTCGGGCGATTCCCAGTGGATCGCCTGCTGTGCCAGCAGGTGGTGCCAGCCGAACGTGCCCAGGCCGATGGCGCGGTACTTGCGGTTGGTGATGGTGGCCTGCGGCACCGGCAGCGCATTGAGATCGATCACGTTGTCGAGCATGCGCACCTGGATCGGAATCAACCGCTCCAGCACATCCGTGGCCAGCAGATCCTCGGGGGCGGTGATGGCACGGCCGAGGTTGATCGATGACAGGTTGCAGACCACGAAGTCACCGGCACGGCGGGTGGTGACGATCTGGTCGCCGCTGACGATCTCCTGGATCATCCGCGTCGGGCTCATGTTCTGCAGGATCTCGGTGCACAGGTTGCTGGAATAGACCATGCCCGCGTGCTTGTTCGGGTTCTTCCGGTTCACTTCGTCGCGGTAGAACAGGAACGGATTGCCGGTTTCCAGCTGGCTTAGCATGATCCGCTTGAACAGGTCGATCGCCTTCACCGTGCGGCGGCTGATGCGTTCGTCGGCCACCAGTTCGGCGTAGCGGTCGCGGAAGCTACCCTGCCCGCGCTTCTCGTCGTAGAAGTCCTGCAGGTACCAGCCCTTGGCCTGCTTCACCTCGTGCGGATCGAACAGGTACCAGTCGGCACGGCGCTCGACCGCCTCCATGAACAGATCGGGCACGCAGATGGCGGTGAACACATCGTGCGCACGCAGGCGCTGGTCGCCGTTGTTCAGGCGCAGGTCCATGAAGGCTTCGATGTCGCGATGCCAGATGTCCAGGTACACGGCCACCGCGCCCTTGCGCTGACCGAGCTGGTCGACCGACACCGCGGTGTTGTTGAGCTGCTTGATCCACGGCACGACGCCGCCGGACGAGTTGGGTACGCCGCGGATCGGCGCGCCACTGCTGCGCACGTACCCCAGGTACGCGCCCACACCACCGCCGTGCTTGGACACGCGGGCGATATCGGTGTTGGAGTCATAGATGCCCTGCAGGCTGTCATCGACGGTATCGATGAAGCAGCTCGACAGCTGGCCACCGACCTTGCCAGCGTTGGCCAGAGTCGGCGTGGCCACCGTCATGTACAGGTTGGACAGTGCCCAGTAGGCCTCGCCCACCAGCTGCATGCGGCGCACACGGCCGCTCTCACCCGGCCCGCCCTCGTTCTGCATCAGGTACAGGGCGATGGTCAGCCAGCGTTCCTGCGGCAACTCATACACCTCGCGGCTGCGGTCGGTGGCCAGATAGCGCGTGGCCAGCAGGTACAGGCCGTTGTAGGCGAACAGACGATCGCGCTCGGGGTCGATCATCTCGCCGGCCTGCTGCAGCTCTTCCTTCGAATAGCAGCGCAGGATGTCGTTGCTGTAGATGCCGCGGTCGGCCAGGCTTTCCTGCAGGCCCACGAAGGAGCCGTACTTCAGGCTGACGTCGTAGAAGCGGTTGCGGCTGGCGCGCTTGTACAGCCGGCGCAGGTACAGGCGTGCGGCGAACTGTTCCCACTCGGGCGCGACAAGATCAACCCGCGACTCCGCTTCGCGGATCAGCAGATCCACCAGATCATCGGCACTGATGCTGGGCTTGCGCTCGACCATCGCCAGCACCACGCGGCGGTAGTCGGCCACATCCAGCTGCGGCAGCTCGGCGTGGATGGTGTCGATGCTGCGCAGCAGGCGTGCCGCATCGTACGGCAGGCGACGATTGCCGGCTTCCTTGGTGATCCAGGTCGGCACGCGCTCGCCGCTGGCGCGCATGGCGTCGCCGGCGCCGGCCAGGTCGGCCACGCGGAAGGTACTGTCGGTCATGGTGGTGGAACTCCAGGCTCGTACGCGCGTCGGCGCCCGATGCCATGGCGGCCCTGCACGCGATACCGGCGCGCGGGGCGAACGGGTGAAGTGCCAAGGTGCAGGAACGTAGGTCGTCGGCATCTGCCTGCGCCTGCGGCCGGTATCCGGGCCGTGGGGGCGACCTGCGTCCGCACGGTGGCGGCCGCGTCGACACGGCAAGCCTTCAGGGGCGGGCCGCGGGACGTTTGCTGCATGTCCGGCGGCGGCGGCTGACCGGGAGTGACAGCCACAACATAGTGGGGATGCCCCGAGCCGTCAACACAAGATGCAGTAATCACGTCATGTCGCGACCATCGGTCGCAGGATGCCGTGTTGCACCTCCATCACCTTGTTGACGCCGTACACGTCCCCAGTTCGGTATCACATCAACTTTTCCGGAACACCGCTCATGCGCGCTGCCCAGTACTCCTCCTTCGGCGACCCGGCCGACGTCCTTGCCGTTGCCGACGCCGCACTGCCCGAACCCGGCCCCGGCGAGGTGCGCATCCGCACCGTGCTGGCCTCGATCCACAATCACGACCTGCTGACCGTGCGTGGCCTGTACGGCTACAAGCCGACGTTGCCGGCGATCGGTGGCAGCGAAGCACTGGGCGTGGTCGATGCGCTCGGCAAGGGCGTCGATGGCCTGCAGATCGGCCAGCGTGTTGCCGCCGCCTCAGTGCACGGCACCTGGGCCGAAGCGTTCATCGCGCCGGCGCGGATGGTGATCCCGATGCCGGAATCGATCCCCGACGAGATGGCCGCACAGCTGATCGCCATGCCGTTGAGCGCGCTGATGCTGCTGGAGTTCCTGCACGTTGAGCGGGGCCAGTGGGTCGTGCAGAACACCGCCAACGGGGCCGTCGGCAAGTCGCTGGCGATGCTGGCAAAGGGACGCGGTGTACATGTGGCCAACCTGGTACGCAACGCGGAAGCGGTGGCGCAGTTGCAGGCACTCGGCGTCGATCACGTGTTCGATACGTCGGTGGACGGCTGGAAGGACCGCGTGCGCGAAGCCACCGGCGAAGCACAGGCGGCGGCTGCAGTCGATTCCATCGGTGGCGATGCCAGCGGCGACCTGGTCGACCTGCTCGGTCACCACGGCACCCTGGTCTCGTTCGGCGTGATGAGCGGCGAGCCGATGCGCATTCCCGCCGGTGGCCTGATCTACAAGGAAGCCACGGTGAAGGGCTTCTGGGGCAGCAAGGTCAGCCAAGCGATGGCGGTGGAAGACAAGCGCAGGCTGGTTGGCGAGTTGCTGAAGCGTGCGGCCGGCGGTGAACTGACCCTGCCGGTGGAGCGGATCTTCGCCCTGGACGACATCGCCCAGGCCGCAAAGGCCGGCGCTGGCTCGGGTCGCAATGGCAAGGTGCTGCTGCGGCCTTGATGGTCTCCGGGTCGGATCCCTTTCCACAAGGAAAGGGCTCTGACCCGTCAGGAGCGTGCGGACCAACGGTCCGCACCCACCGGAGCACAGGCCGCTCCACCAAGGGCGCTGACTTTCGTTAAGAACCTGTGATGTATAACTGAATGCGCTTTCGTCATTGGAAGGCGCACAGACCCGCGTGCGGTACTGACGGCTCCTCCCCCGTTTGGCGTAGTCGCTTCCATGTATCGCACCACCCTGCTTTCCAGCGCGGTCGCGCTGGCCCTCGTCACCGGCACTGCCGGCGCCGCTGAAACCGCCGACACCGGCAAGGACAGCACCACCCTCGGCACCGTGCTGGTGACCGGCTCGAACATCAAGCGCAGCGACACCGCCGGCCCCAACCCGGTGCAGATCGTCACCCGCGAGCAGATCCTGCAGACCGGCCGCTCCACCCTTACCGACGTGCTGCGCAACCTGTCGGCCAACGCCGGCAACAGCTTCGACGAGCAGTACACCGGCAGCTTCGCTGCGGGCTCGGCGTCGATCGGTCTGCGCGGCCTGTCACCGAAGAACACGCTGGTGCTGGTCAATGGCTACCGCGTGGCCAACTTCGGCTTCGCGCTCAACACCCAGGACACCTTCGTCGACCTCAATGCGCTGCCGATCAGCGCGGTGGAGCGCATCGAAGTGCTGAAGGATGGCGCCTCGGCTGTGTACGGCTCGGACGCCATCGCCGGCGTCATCAACATCATCCTGCGTCGTGATTTCCAGGGCGTGGAGGTCGGCGGCGGTTTCGGCACCGCCACCCAGGGCGGTTTGAACGAGCGCAAGGCCAACCTGCTGGCCGGCTTCGGTGACCTCGAACAGCAGGGCTGGAACGTGCTGTTCGGGCTGGATCTGCTCAAGCGCGACCGCCTCGACGCCGACCAGCGCGCGTACACCCGTGACGGCGATTTCCGCGACAAACCCGGTGGCCGCCTGGCCGGCTGGTCCACCGCTGGCGGCAACACGCTGGCCAACCCGCGCGCGCCGCAGCCGTTCTCGTCCTGCCCCGATGGCAGCGAGCTGCGTCCCTACAGCGACTTCGGCAGCACCCTGCCCGGCCAGGCCTGCGCCTTCAACGCGCAGCCGTTCAAGACCCTGCAGCCCGGCGCCGAGCGCCTGCAGGCGTCGTTGAGCGCGACCTACCGCTTCAACGACAGCGTCGAAGCCTTCGCTGATGTGCTGTACAGCCACAACAAGGCCGACCAGATCTTCAGCGCGCCGCTGACGGTCGGCCCTGGCCTGCGTGCCTACAATCCCGCCACCGGCACGTTGACCGATATCGCCGCCGTGCTGCCGGTCGGCCATCCGAACAATCCGGGCAGCGCGCCGCTGCCGTTCGAATACACCTTCTTCGATCTCGGCCCGCGCCTGAAGGACAACACCCAGGTGTTCTACCGCGCCCTGGCCGGCGTGCGTGGCACCGGTGAACGCTGGGACTGGGAAGTGGCCGCACTGACCTCGCAGAGCGCGCAGCGCGAGTACGTGGACAACTTCGTGGACCGCTACGCCTTCCAGCAGATCCTGCGCGATGGCAGCTACAACTTCCTCGATCCGTCCAGCACGCCGGGCGCACTGGACGACCTGCGCCTGCAGACCAAGCGTCCGGGCTGGTACAAGCTGCACTCGCTCAACATCAAGGCATCGACCTCGTTGTGGGAACTGCCGGCCGGTGCGATCGGCTTTGCCTGGGGCGCGGAATTCCGCAAGGAATCGCTGGACGCGCGCACCAGTGCACAGGTTCTGTCCGGTACCGAGCTGCGCCCGGCGATCAACATCGTCGACGGCGAACGCCAGGTCAGTGCCGCCTATGCCGAGTTCAGCGTGCCGCTGCACCGCACGCTGGAGCTGCAGGTGGCCGGTCGCGGTGACCACTACGATGACTTCGGCAAGGCGTTCTCGCCGAAGTTCGCGCTGCGCTGGCAGCCGCTGGACAGCCTGCTGCTGCGCGGCTCGTTCTCGCGTGGCTTCCGAGCACCTTCACTGCCGGAGATCGCACCGGGGCAGACCATCAGCTACGGCTCGGTGGTCGATCCGTTCGATCCGCTGCAGCCCGGTGGCAGCCGTGGCGTGACCAACCTGCGCACCGGCAATCCGGACCTGAAGGCCGAACGCTCGCGCAACCTCAATGTCGGCGCGGTGTGGTCACCGGATGCCGATTCCAGCATCGGCCTGGACTGGTACCGCATCGAACAGGACAATCTGGTCAAGCCGGACAGCGCGCAGTTCATCGTCAACAACCCGGACCTGTTCCCCGGCCGCGTGCAGCGCGATGCACAGGGCCGCATCCAGATCATCACCAACCAGTACGCGAACCAGGGCGAGCTGACCACCTCGGGCATCGACCTGGAAGCGAACCGTACTTTCCGCACCGATGGCTGGGGCAACTTCACCGTGGCTGGCAGCTGGACCCACCTGCTCAGCTTCAAGCAGCCGCTGGTGGCTGGACAGGCGCCCTATGACGGCGCCGGCAACAACCGCCATGGCGCGCTGCCACGCACGCGCGGCACCACGTCGTTGAACTGGGCGGTGGGTGACTGGAGCAGCACGCTGAGCCTGCAGTACGTGAGCGGCTATGACCAGCGCGTGGCCACCGCCACCAGCAATCCGGGCCTGCGCGACAAGGTCAAGCCATACCATCAGCTGGACCTGTACGTGGCCTACGAGGGCATTCCGAAGACCACGCTGTCACTGTCGGTGCTGAACCTGACCGACAAGGACCCGCCGTTCGATCCGGCCGGCGGCTCCAGCGGCTTCGACATCAGCCAGTACAACCTGCGCGGTCAGTTCGTTTCGCTGGGCGCGCGCTACCGGTTCTGATTGCCGCTGTAGAGCCGAGCCCACGCTCGGCTCTTCCGTCGGAGCCGAGCGTGGGCTCGGCTCTACAGGAGTGTGCGGACCAACGGTCCGCACCCACCACATCAACGGCTCAGGTGCAGGAACTGCAGGTGCCGTTCGTACTGGCTGATGATGTCGTTGATGATCTGCTTGCGGTTGTAGCCGACCAGGTCGTAGTCCTGGCTGCCTTCGTACAGATGTACTTCGGCGCGGTAGTAGCGCTGGTTGCGCAGCTGCTGCGCGGCGAAGGACGGGGTCAGGTAGCCACTGAGGATCACCCGGTACAGGAAGTCCTGCTGCTCACCGTGGTTGACTGACAGCTCCATGTCGCCCGCTTCGAAGCGCGTCTGCACGTCCCAGCCCTGCTCACCCAGCTGCTCGGCCACCGCCTCCATCGCCGGCTTCACCGTGTCATCCATGAAGCGGTACACCTGGTCGCGTACCGGGAAGTTCATGGCCTGGGTCAGGCGCTGGCGCCAGCCCTGGTGGTGGCGATCATCGCCGATCAACGGCGATGGCCTGAACTGCTGCGCGCGCTTGCGGTGCGACTCGTCACTGAAGGCACGGGTCAGGCCCCACATCATCAACAGCAGCACCGCCGAGAACGGCAACGATGCCAGCACCACCGCGGATTTCAGCGCATCGATGCTGCCCGCCAGCAGCAGGCCAGCGGTCAGCACCGCGATCACCGTGCCCCAGAACACGCGCAGCCAGCGCGGGCCATCGTCCTCCGGCGCACCACCATGCGAGGACAGCGTGGACAGCACCACCGCGCCGGAATCGGCCGACGTCACGAAGAAGATGAAGCTGACCAGCACGGTCACCCCGATCACCGCCTTGCTCCACGGGTAGCCATCCAGCAACGCATACAGCACCGTCGGTGGATCATCCACCGCCAGCTGCGCCAACTGCTGCTGGCCATGGTGCAGCACCTGGTCCAGCGCGCTGTTGCCGAAGATCGACAGCCACGCCAGGGTGAAACCCAGCGGAATCAGCAGCACGCCGAACACGAATTCGCGGATGGTGCGGCCGCGCGAGATGCGCGCGATGAACAGGCCGACGAACGGCGCCCAGCCGATCCACCAGGCCCAGTAGAACACCGTCCAGCCGCCCAGCCATTCCGGACGGCCACCATAGGCGTACACGTCGAAACTCTTGCCTACCACGCTGCCCAGGTAATCGCCCAGGTTCTGCATCAGCGTACTGAGCAGGTACTGGGTGGGGCCGGCGCACAGCATGAACAGCACCAGCGCGATCGCCAGCAGCATGTTGATGTTGGCCATCCAGCGCACGCCCTTCTCCACCCCGGACACCGCCACTGCGACGGCCGCGCCCATCATCGCCACCACCAGCAGGATCTGCACCAGGTTGGAGTGCGGCACATTGAACAGGTGCGACAGGCCGGCGTTGAGATGCAGCACGCCGAAGCCCATGTCCGCACCGATGCCGAACACCGTGGCGACGATACCCAAGGCGTCGACGGTGTAACCGATCGGGCCGTTGATGCGCTTGCCGATCAGGGGATACAGCGCCGAGCGCAAGGCCAATGGCAGGTTGTGCCGGTAGGCGAAATAGGCCATCGCCATCGCCGCCAGCGCGAACACGCCCCAGCCATGCAGGCCCCAGTGCAGGAACAGCAGCTGCATGGCCTGGCGTGCACCGGCCTCACCCGCTGCGCCATCGCCCTGTGGCGGCTGCAGGTAGTGGGTCAGCGGTTCGGAAACGCAGAAGAAGAACAGGGTGATGCTGATGCCTGCAGCGAACAGCATGCCGGCCCAGGAGAGGTAGCTGAACTCCGGTTCGTCATGGTCGGCGCCGAGCTTGATGCCACCGTACTTGGACAACGCCACGCCGACCACGAACACCAGGTACAGGGTCATCGCCAGCAGGTAGTACCAGCCGACATTGAGCGCGGCCCAGTCCTGCGCCTTGACCAGCAGGCGACCGGCGCCGAGCGGGAACAGGCTGACGAACAGTGCGAAGGCAACGACAACGATCGCCGCGAAGGCGAAGACGGGCCGCAGGGTTCGCACCGGCTGATGTTGAGGCTCCAGTGCTTCCATGGGCAGCCATCTCCGGATCGATCAGAAAGTAAGCCGGCGGATTCTGGATGAACAGCAGTGGACACAGGATGAAGTCGTAGCACCGCGCAGGCACGATCCTGCCCCCATCCGTGTTACTCGCGCGCCTGCACGGCGCGCGCGCCGCTCCGGCCTTACTGCATCACATGCACGGCGCACAGCTTGTTGCCGTCCGGATCACGCAGGTAGGCCAGGTACAACTGGCGCCCTGCCTTCTGCCGCACGCCAGCCGGGTCTTCCACCGCAGTACCGCCATGGGCCACGCCCGCTTCCTGCCAGGCATGCACCGCCTGTGGGTCTGCCAGCGCAAAGCCGATGGTGCCACCGTTGGCGTGGCATGCCGCCTGTCCATCGATGGGCGGAATGACCATGAACATGCGCCCATCCTTGATGTAGACCAGCTTGCCCTCGTCATCGAACACGCCTGTGCGGGCGCCGACGGCGGTGAACAACGCATCGTAGAAGCGACGGGAGATCTCCATGTCGTTGGTTCCGACGGTGACGTGACTGAACATGCGGGCACTCCGTTGCGGGAAAGCCCAAGTGTCGGCCACCGCATCGACGACGGCAACGGCGCCGGCCGCCGCGGGTTTGTCGCGGGCGTCTTCACGCGACTATAATGGGAATCATTCTCATTGACGATTGAATCCGATGGCCGTGCCCGCCACCTCCAGCTCCGTGCTGGCGGGGTTCTACCGCGAACACCACGGCTGGCTGCTGGGCTGGCTGCGGCGGCGCACCCACAATGCCGAGTGCGCGGCCGACCTGACCCAGGACACCTTCGTACGCCTGCTCAGCCGCCGGGTGGACCCTGCCGAGCTGCGCCTGCCACGCGCCTACCTGACCACCATCGCCCACGCGCTGCTGGTCAACCACTGGCAGCGCGCCGATCTGGAGCGGGCCTATCTGGCGGCACTGGCAGCACAACCGGAGCCGGTGCATCCCTCCGCCGAAGAACGCACCCAGGCGCTGCAGCTGCTGCATGCCATCGCCGACATGCTGCAGGGCCTGCCCGAGCGGCCGCGGCGCGCCTTCCTCATGGCGCGACTCTCCGGCATGGGCTATGCGCAGATCGGCCAGCAGCTGGGCGTCTCCGAACGGATGGTCAAGAAGTACATGGCGCAGGCCATGCTGCATTGCCTGCAGCTCAGCGGCGACCTCCCGGCATGAGCCAAGGTATCGCCTCTCCGGCGCTTGAACAGGCCGCCGAGTGGTTCGCGTTGCGCCAGCAGGGCGCCTGGAGTGGCGACGATCAATGCCGCTGGGAAGCGTGGCTGCGCGAGCATGCCGAACACGCCCGTGCATGGCAGCGGGTCGAATCCATCTGGACCTCGTTTGCTCCGCTGGCGCCGCATGCAGCCGCGCAGGCCCTGGATGCAGCGGGCCGTCGTCGTCGTCGCGCCCTGCGCGGCATCGGCAGCGCGTTGGGGCTGGGAGCGCTCTCGCTGCTCGGTCTGCAGGGCCTGCAATCGCAGCGGCAACGACTGCCGCTGCGCACCGCGGCAGGACATACCGGTGCGTGGACCCTGCGCGACGGCAGCCAGCTGTGGCTCAACGCCGACAGCGAAGTCGTCGTCGATGTCGCCGAAGGCCGTCGTGCCCTGTACCTGCTGCAGGGCGAACTGCTGCTGCAGACAGGGCATGCGCCGGCCTACGCCCATCTGCCATTGACCGTACACACCGCCGGCGCCCGCCTGCAGCCGATGGGGACGCGTTTTGCGGTCGGCCGCTGCGGACCGGACAGTCGGCTGGATGTGTTCGAAGGTGCGGTCCGTTGTCTGCCCCTGCTGGGCACGGCGCTGGACGTGGTTGCCGGTAGCGGGGCGCGCATTGGTGCATTGGGTGCACTGCAGCCCGTGGCTGCCGATCCGTTGCGCGGTGACTGGACCGACGGCCGCCTGCAGGTCACCGACACGCCATTGCTGCGGGTGGTCGATGAACTGGCACGCCATCACCGCGGTTACCTGGGCTGCGACCCGCGCGTGGCGGCGCTGAAGGTGACTGCGGTGCTGCCGCGGCTGGACAGCCTGCAGGCACTGCCGTTGCTGGCGCGCGCCCTGCCGATCCGCATCGAGCAACGCTGGCCCTGGTGGACCGTGCTGCGCCCAGCCTGATCGCGTGGTTCCCTTTTCTGCCGCTCACCGGGCAGTACAGGAGAACCCATTGCGGAACACCGCCCCATGACGTCGCCCCGCCCCCTTCCCTCCCCTCGCCCACTGACACTGGCACTGTGCCTGGCCATCACCGTGCCTGTCGTCCTGCCAGCCAGTGCACATGCACAGAACGCCGCCGCAACAGTCAGCCAGTGGCGCATCGCTGCCGGTCCGCTCGACCAGGCCCTCACCGCCTTCGGCCAGCAATCTGGCCTCAACGTTGCCGTCGATGCGCGCCTGACCCGTGGCCTGCTCAGCCCCGGCGTGCAGCGCGCGGAGTCGGTGGATGCGGCACTGTCGCAGCTGCTGGCCGGCACCGGGCTCACCTTCCAGCGCGATGCCGATGGTGTCGTGCTGCGCCACGCGCCGGCGCGCGACAATGATGGTGCTCGCCAGATAGGCACCCTGCGTGTTGGCGGTGAGGCCAGCGAAGGCGCTTCACCGTGGGGCCTGGCCGATGCCGATGCGGTCTACCGTGACAGCGGCTCGCGCGTGCATCTGGATCGCCAGCAGCTGGAGCGTTTCCGCGGTCAGTCGATCGGCGATGTACTGGCTGGTGCGGTCGGTGTGCATACCGGCGATGTGCGCAACGGTGGCGCACTGGACGTCAACATCCGCGGCCTGCAGGGCCAGAACCGGGTGCCGGTGATCATCGATGGCGGCCAGCAGGCCATCGATGTCTATCGTGGCTACGCCGGCGTGCAGCAGCGCAGCTATCTGGACCCGGACCTGGTCAGTGCGATCAGCATCGAGAAGGGCCCGAGCCTGGCCGCGAACGCGGCCAGTGCCATCGGTGGCGTGGTGTACATGGAAACGCTCACGGCCGACGACATCCTGGACGAGGACCAGCCCTGGGGCCTGCGCGTGCGCGCCGGCGTGGCCGACAACAGCATCGACCGCACCCACGTGTTCAAGCAGGTCGCACGCGGCAACGACAACCGCAACAGCCTGCGCGATCCGCGCGACTGGAACGGCAGCGTGGCCTTCGCCCAGCGTGGCGAGGACTGGCAGTTCGTGGCGGCCTATGCACGGCGGCGCCAGGGCAATTACTTCGCCGGCCGCAACAGTGCAGACCGCTACGACGACCAGCACCTGTCCAGCGGCGGCACCGGCATGACCAGCCAGCCGGTGTCATCGATCTACCACCCCGGCGATGAAGTACTGAACACCCACACCGACAACGAGTCGCTACTGCTCAAGTTCGTCTGGACGCCCAACGCGGACCAGCGGCTGGAACTGAGCCATCGCTTCTTCGATTCCCGCTTCGGTGAAATCATGCCCTCGGCCATCGGCCGTGTCGGCGAGTCCAACGAGTGGGTGACCTACGTGGACAAGGCCAACACCATGTTCCAGTTCGAGCCCGGACGCATGCGCGTCAACGCCACCTCGCTGCGCCACCGCTACCGGCCCGAGGCGCATCCGTGGCTGGACCTGAGCAGCACGCTGTGGTTCACCACTGCCACCAGCCGCATGTTCAACAGCAACGTGGCCAATACGCCACTGTTCAAGGACTACCCCGGCGACAGCATGCCCGACACGCTGGGAGAGACCTATGGCCCGGGCCTGCAGTCGGACGTGAAGAGCCAGCGTTGGGGCGTGGACAGCAGCAACACCACCCGCTTCAGCAACGGCCTGGGCGAATGGACGCTGCGCTACGGCGCCGCCTTCCAGCATGAAGACACCGCACCGAACTCGCCGGTGCTGCCGGTGGACTTCAACAACAACCGCTACCTGCGCTCGGGCACGCGGCGCGAGGCCAGCGCCGTCGCATCGCTGCAATGGCAGCCGTGGGACTGGCTGTCGTTGACCGCCGGCGGGCGCTTCACCGATTACCGCACGCAGGACCGCAACCGCGTGGCTTACGTCAGCCAGTCACGCGACCTGCGCTACACGTTCGCGCGGCTGAGCAAGGACGGGCAGCTGCTGCCGGGCTGGTACAAGGAGTGGTATCCGGATGCACAGGGCGCCTACACCCTCGAGTCGCTGCGTGCCACGCCGTACGGCGACAGCACCCTGGGGCAGACCTATGACTTCGACGGTTTCCAGCGCGATCCGCGCGGTGCCAACGGCTTCTACACCAAGAAGATTCCCACCGCCTGGGGTTACCAGCCGGCAATCCGTCGTTCCGGCCATGGCTTTGCGCCCTACGCCGAAGCCCGCTTCAACCTGGATGCGGACGCCTTCTTCTACGTGAAGTACGCGCAGGGCTGGAAGATGCCCAGCCTGTTCGAATCGACCCTGGGCAACAGCACGTCGGCACCGATCAACGGCCTGAAGCCGGAGAAGAACCGTTCCTGGGACATTGGTTTCAGCCTGCTCAAGCATGACCTGTGGCGTGACGGTGACCGCCTGGCATTCAAGGTCGCCTGGTTCAAGAACGATATCGACAACGCGATCACCCGCCGCTTCGATTCCAGCAACTGGGCGTTCTATGTCGACAACGTCGACAACTACACGATCTCCGGCTACGAGCTGCAGTCCGGCTATGACGCCGGCATTGCCTACCTTGACCTCTCGGCCAGCTACTACCAGCGCGCACGCACCTGTGATGCGGCCACGGCCAAGCGCCTGCGCGAAGATCCCTATGCGAAGTGGAGCAAGCTGGACACCACGCCGGACTGTGTGGACGGCGGCTTCGGTACGTCCTTCGTCAATGCGCAGAACCCGCCGAAGTACTCGATCCACAGCACGCTGGGCTTCCGATTGTTCGACCGGCGACTGGATACCGGCATCCGCCGCATCTACAACAGCGGCCCCACCCACGAGCTGGACAAGCCGTGGAACACCACCGGCTCGACCGGCCTGCAGAACATCTACCTGCCAACCGCGATCTACGACTTCTATGCACGCTGGCAGTTCACCCCACGCACGGAAGTGGAACTGGCGGTCAACAACCTGCGCAACACCTACTACATGGACACGCTGGCGATGAGCCTGATGCCCGGGCCGGGACGGACCACGCGGCTGAGTTTCACTGCACGCTTCTGAGTACAGCAGAAACAGCAACGCCCCGGGGAATCCATCCCCGGGGCGCCTGCATGCGGCGGATCACGCTCTGGTAGGTGCCAACCTTGGTTGGCACAGCGACGCGCTACTTCGCGGTACTGAGCAGCAGCACCGCCACAGTGACCAGGCCAATGCCAACCCAACCAATCGGGCGCAGGCGGTTGCCAAACAACAGGCGGCCGCAGGTAGCGGTACCGATCACGCCGATCGCGCCCCACATCGCATAGGCGGTGGCCAGGTCCATGTAGCGCACGGCCTGGCCCAACAGGGCGAAGGCGATCCAGACCAGCACGATGGCGCCGACACCCCAGCGCCAGCGACGGAAGCCATCGGACTTGGCCACCATCATGTTGGCGGCCACATCGATCAGCGCAGAGCAGATCACGAAAAACAGGGCCATCATGTTCATCAGTGCGCCTCCCCGAGAGTGACACAGACGATGCCGACCACCGCCAGCACCAGACCGGCCAGCTGCTGCAGCGACAGGCTCTCACCGAACACGCTGATGCCGACCACGGTCAGCAGGGTCAGGCCGAGACCTTCCCACACCGCATAGGCCACGCCGACGGCGATGCGGCGTACCGACAACGCCAGGAAGTAATAGGACAGCGCAAGTGCGCCAGCCATGATCAGGTAGCCGGTCCAGCCGCCATCGCGGGCGGCATGGGCCATGAAGGACGTGCCGACCACTTCGGCGACGATCGCCAGGGTCAGGCAGGCCCAGGCGACGAAGGCGCCACGGGCGGGAACAGTACGGGACATGTGAAGCTCCTTGCGGGACGGGGACCGCGCCCCCGTCTTCAATAGATCCACGCCGTGCGTGGATGATCCGGAACGCCCCGCAGACAGGGGCGACGGCGGCCAGTATCATCGCCTTTTACGGTGGTATCAAAATGGATTCCATCGACAGGAGCGATGGATCAATGCCCTATTCCCCTGAATCCCTGCAGGCCTTCGTCGAGGCCGCCGCGCTGGGCTCGTTCTCGGCGGCCGCGCGCCGGCTGCGCAAGACCCAGTCCACGGTCAGTACCGCCATCGCCCACCTGGAAGCCGACCTGGGCATGGTCCTGTTCGATCGCAGCGGCCGCTACCCGCAGCTGACCGACGCCGGTCGGCAGGTGCTGGGCCACGCGCAGGAAATCCTTGCCGCCGACGCACGCCTGCAGCAGCTGAGCGTACGTCTGGCCGCACCCGTGGAGCCACGCCTGACCGTGGTGTTCTCCGATGTCTACCAGCTCGATCCGGCGCAACGTGTGCTGCAGCGGTTTGCCGAAGCGTTTCCCGAGATCGAACTGGAATGGCTGGATGCCGAAGGGCGGGACGTGCTGGAACTGGTGGATGCTGGGCGCGCCGGGCTGGGACTGCTGCCGCGCCAGGCGCAGTACCCCGATGCGCTGGTGGCCCAGCCCCTGGCCCACCACAGCGAACTGGCGGTGTATGTGGCCAGCGACCATCCACTGGCGCAGGCCGGCGTGCGCGCGGCGGCGCAGCTGGCCCGGCACCGGCAGGTGCGGCTGAGCGCGCAGGTCGACCACGCGCCGCCGATCAGCGGGCCGGCATGGACTGCGTCGGACTACCTGATGGTGATGGAGATGGCCGAGGACGGCATCGGCTGGGCCGAGCTTCCGCGTGCGCTGGTGCAGCGCTACGACCGTGGCCGCCTGCTGGAGCTGCGCGTGCCTGGCTGGCCGCGCCGCATCCACAGTGACCTGGTGTGGCGGCGCGATACGCCGCCGGGGCCGGCGGCGTTGTGGTGGGCCGAGGCATTGGGGTGATGCATCAACGGGACCCCATCCACGCATGGCGTGGATCTACTGCACGCTGAATTGCCGCATCCACGCATGGCGTGGATCTACTGCACGCTGAATTGCCGCATCCACGCATGGCGTGGATCTACTGCACGCTGAATTGCCGCATCCACGCATGGCGTGGATGCACAGGATGTCAGCAGATCACGGGTTGGCGAGCGCGTAATCCAGCGCCGAGCACACCGCTGCCACCTGCGCGTCGTTGCACTGCTGCGGCGTCGCCCGCGGGCTGTCCGGGTAGACCTCGGTGGTGGTGGTGTACTTCGCCCCGGTGATGCCGGCGCACAGGCCCAGCGGCACCAGCGCGTACTCGATCACGCCATGCGCGACCACCGGCGAACCGATGATCTCGCCCTTGTCGTCGGCCGGTGCGATATGGGTGACCTTCTCCACTTCGGCGACCACGGCCTGCTGGAACGCCGGCTGCGGATTCTCGCTGTCGTCCACCAGGTAGAAGCCATCGGGAATCAGGCCCGGTTCGAACGGCTTGCCATCGCGCGCGGCAAGTGCGGGACGGAACTCGCTCTCGTCGCTGTCGGTGGTTTCGTGCAGGTCGATGTGCAGCACGAACTGGCCCTTCAACGGTGCGATCAGTTCGATCAGCGCCGTCGATTCGCGGGCCGGGCCGTCAGCGCGGAAGTTGCGGTTCGGGTCGAGCGCATCGAAGTTCCAACGGTTGATGCGCTCGAAGCCCCACGGATTCACGCACGGCGCGACCAGCAGATTGGCCTTGCCGGCATAGCTGGCGGCATGCTTTTCGAGGAATTCCAGCGCGCCCAGCACGCCACTGGTCTCGTAGCCGTGCACACCGCCGGTCACCAGCGCGGCCGGCAGTGCCGGATTCCAGTCGCGGCTGCGCAGGGCGAACAGGGTATAGGTCTCGCCTGCATAGTCGAGCTGGCCGTAAGCCACCTTGTCGAAGCGCTCGGCCAGTGCATCGATGCGCGGCAGCACTTCCTCGTCGTAACGGCGCAGCCGCTGCTGGCGCGCACGCCACTGCTCCCGTTCCGCCACGCCCCACGGCTGGCCAGGGGTTCCGACGGGGTAGAAAGCAGCAGTGGACATGGCAGATCTCAGCGGGTCAGGAGGCAATTGATCACTTTACCACCGGGTCAAAGCGCTGAACCGTGTGCCGATTCCAATGGCGAATGGAATCAGCAATAATTCTCATTTACGCTCTTCCACTGCCCGCAACGATGCCCATCCCTGCCCTGCAACCGGCCCGCCTGCCCCTGGCCGCCGCCCTCGCCCTGTGCCTGATCCCCGCTGCCAGCGCCTTCGCGCAGGACAGCGCCACCACGCTCGACAGCATCCAGGTATCGGGCAGCTGGCTGGGCACCGGCCTGCACGACAGCGTCAAGAGCTTCGCCGGCGCACGTACCGTGGTTGATCGCCAGCGCATCGAGGCCAGCGGCGCCGCCAGCCTGGGCGATGCCATGCGCCGCATTCCCGGCGTGCAGGTGACCGACAACTCCGGCACCGCCGGCAGCTCGGTGTCGCTCAACATCGGCGTGCGTGGCCTGACCGGCCGCTACTCGCCGCGCTCGACCGTACTGCTGGACGGCGTGCCGCTGGCGGTTGCGCCGTACGGGCAGCCGCAGCTGTCGTTCGCCCCGGCCAGCCTGGCCAACATCGAGTCGATCGACGTGGTGCGTGGCGGCGGTGCGGTGCGCTACGGGCCGCAGAATGTCGGCGGCATCATCAACTTCAGCACCCGTGCGATTCCGACCGCGGCCGGCCTGCACGGCGAGGCCGGCGTGCGCTACAGCGCCTACGACCACGGCGGCGGCGACAGCACCCAGTACAACGGGTTCCTCGGCGGCACCGCCGACAACGGCCTGGGTGCCGCCCTGCTGTATTCCGGGCAGGACGGCCGCGGCTGGCGCCAGGGCAGCGATGACCGTTTCGACGACCTGGCACTGAAGTTCGCCTATGCCATCGATGCACAGCAGGAACTGCGCGCCAAACTCTCGTACTACGACGTGCGCTCGCTGACTCCGGGTGGCCTGACCCGCGCCCAGTACGAGACCGATCCGTTCCAGAACACCCGGCCGACCGACTTCTGGAAGGGCCATCGCACCGGCATCGACCTGGGCTACACCAACACGCTGTCGGAGAACAGCGAGTTCGAGGTGCTTGCGTATTACAACGAAAGCAACCGCGCCAGCTCCCTGATCAACGCCGCCAACACGCAGATCACCGTGCAGCCACGCGACTACCGCGTGCTCGGCATTGAACCGCGCTACACCCAGCGCCTGCACTGGGGCAGCAGCGTGCACGACATCACCGCCGGCTACCGCTTCCTGCGCGAGCGCGGCAACGACCGCAGCTACACGGTGGTGCGCCGCACCGGCGTGGAAAGTGCCACCACCCGCTTCGACAACGCTACCGATGCGCACTCGTTCTACGTTGATGACCGCATCGCCATCGGCCAGTGGCGGATCACCCCCGGCGTGCGCATGGAGTGGATAGACATGGACCGCCGGCAGGCCGGTGGCGGCGCAACCTTCAGCAGCCGCAACGACAAGGCCCTGCCCTCGCTCAACGTCGCCTACCTGCTGACCCCGCAGCTGACCGTGTTCGGCAACTACACCACCTCGTTCGGGCCAGTGCAGAACATCCAGCTCAACTCGCAGAGCGCGACCAATCCGCTGAACCCGGAAATCGCCAGGACCACCGAACTGGGTGCGCGCTGGCAGGATGGCGCGCTGCGTGCGGAAGTGACCGTGTTCAAGATGCGCTTCGACAACCAGATCCTGCAGATTCCGGGCATCACCCCGCCCACCTTCCAGAACATCGGCGCCACCGACCACAAGGGTGTGGAAAGCGCGATCGAATACCGCTTCGCCGAGAGCAGCGCGCTGGCCGGGCTGGAGCTGTACGCGAACTACACCTGGACCAAGGCCATCCAGCAGTCCGGCGACAATCGTGGCCTGGATGTGCCGTTCTATTCGCGGGATACCGACAGCATCGGCGCCCGTTATGCGCTGGCCGGCTGGACCTTCAACGTGTCCAGCACCCACCAGAGCGGCCAGTTCTCCGATGCCGCCAACACCTGGAACGAAACCGCCGATGCGCGCGTAGGCCGCGTGCCGGGCGTACGCCTATGGAACGCGCAGGCCGCCTGGCAGCTGCCTTGGCTGGCCGACAGCGAGATTGCGGTGGGCGTGAACAACCTGGCCGACAAGCGCTGGTACACCCGCAACGTGGATGGCAACGCCGGGCGCATGGTGGCCGCACCGCGCACCTTCTACGTGCAGGGCCGCTACCGCTTCTGAGTGCGGTAACCGCCTGATGCGGTGACGGTGGCGCTCACGGTGGCGGCGTATCATGCCGCCACCATGTCGTCCGCCGCTTCGCCATCGCGCCTGCATCTGGCCTTCCAGGGCCTGCGCCTGCGCCTGCGCGGAAGCGACCTGTGGTTCATCGCCCTGGCCCTGCTGGTCGGGCTGATCGCCGGTGGCCTGACCCTGTTGCAGGCTGGGCTGGCACGCACCCTGCAGACGGCGCTGTATGGGCTGGACGAGGGCATGCGTCTGAGCTCGCTGCCCGCACTGAGCTGGACCGCGCTGCTGGTACTGCCGCTGGGCGGCCTGGTGGTGGGCCTGGTCAGCCTTGCTGCAACGCGCCTCAAGCGCCCCTTGCTGGACGCCGTGGAAGCCAATGCGCTGCACGGCGGCCGCATGTCGATGCGTGACAACCTGATCGTGTTGACCCAGACCCTGGTCTCCAACGGCTGCGGCGCGTCGGTCGGACTGGAAGCGTCGTACACGCAGATGGGTGCCGGCAGCGGCTCGCAGCTGGGACGGGTGATGCGCCTGCGCCGCAACGACGTGCGCATCCTGGTCGGGGCCGGTGCGGCCGGTGCCATCGCCGCGGCCTTCGGCGCTCCGCTGGCCGGGGCGTTCTACGCCTTCGAGATCGTCATCGGTGCCTATACGCCGGCGGCACTGGCACCGGTTGCGGTGGCCGCGCTGGCCGGCGCCTTCGTTGCCGACCAGGCCGGCGTGGAAGCCTATCTGCTGCCGGCGGCATCCACCATCGACGTGCGCGCTGCCGACTATGCGATCTACGGCCTGCTCGGCTGCTGCTGTGCCATGGTCGGCATCGTGGTGATGCGCCTGATCGCCTCCATCGAGGGCACGGTCAAGCGCAGCCCATTGCCGCTGTGGGGGCGCCCTGTGGTGGGCGGCTTGCTGCTGATTCCGCTGGCGCTGGCCAGCCCGCAGGTGCTGTCGTCCGGCCATGGCGCACTGCACCTGGACCTGACCACCCATCTGCCGCTGATCTGGATCGGCGGACTGCTGACCCTCAAATGCCTGGCCTCGGGCATCTCGCTGGGTTTTGGCTTCCGCGGCGGCCTGTTCTTCGCGTCGCTGTTCATGGGCACCCTGGTCGGCACGCTGTTTGCCGGGCTGCTGGCGATGGCCACCGGCGTGCCGGTGGTCGACGCCACGTCGGCGGCGCTGGCGGGCATGGCCGCACTGGCCGCGGCGGTGGTTGGCGCGCCGATGACCATGGCCATGCTGGTGCTGGAAGGCACCCACGATTTCCTGCTGACCAGCGTGGTGATGAGCGCCGTGCTGGTGTCCAGCACCCTGGTGCGGCAATGGTTCGGCTATTCCTTCTCGACCTGGCGCATGCATCTGCGCGGGGAAACCATCAAGAGCGCGCGTGACATCGGCTGGGTGCACAACCTCAATGCCGGGCGGATGATGCGCAAAGGCGTAGCCACTGCCCCGGCCGACCTCGATGCCGCCGCCTTCCGCCAGCGCTTCCCGCTGGGCTCGGGCAGCCGGGTGATCCTGATCGACAGTGAAGGCCACTACGCCGGCATCGTGCAGATCCCGCGCCTGTTCGGCGACGGCGTAAAGCCCGAGGACGTGGTGGGTACGTTCGCCGAGAACCGCGACGTAGCGCTTGCCACCAGCGCGGATGTGGTGAGCGTGATGCAGCGGTTCGACCAGACCCAGGCCGACGAGCTGGCGGTGGTGGCCGACGATGGCCAGGTACTGGGCGTGGTATCTGAAGCATTCGTGCGCAAGCGCTATGCGGAGGAGCTGGACAAGCGCCAGCGCGAAATGATGGGCGAGCGCGTCGACGAGTAGATCCACGCCATGCGTGGATGATGTCCCCGGCACCCCCCACCCATCCACGCATGGCGTGGATCTACTGCACGGCCTGGCCCCCAATGCGCGTCGACGAGTAGATCCACGCCATGCGTGGATGATGTCCCGGCGCCCCAACCCATCCACGCATGGCGTGGATCTACTGCACGGCCTGGCCCCCACTGCGCGTCGACTGGTAGATCCACGCCATGCGTGGATGATGTTCCCGGCCCCCCCCACCCATCCACGCGTGGCGTGGATCTACTGTCACCTGCGGGAGGTAGACTGCGGCCATGCGCTTCATCGAAACCTTCCAGTCCGGCCCCTTCGCCGACACCGTGGTCAGCCTGCTGGCGGCGTTCGTGCTCGGCACCCTGATCGGGGCCGAACGCCAATACCGGCAGCGCACCGCCGGCCTGCGTACCAACGTGCTGGTAGCCGTCGGCGCCGCCGCCTTCGTTGATCTGGGCATGCGTATCGCCGGCAGCGCCGAGGCCGTGCGGGTGATCTCGTACGTGGTCTCGGGCGTCGGCTTCCTCGGCGCCGGCGTGATCATGAAAGAAGGCATGAACGTGCGCGGCCTGAACACCGCCGCGACGCTGTGGTGCTCGGCTGCGGTGGGCAGCTGTACCGGTGCGGACATGCTGGCCGAAGGCGTGCTGCTGACCGTACTGATCATCGCCGGCAACACCCTGCTGCGGCCACTGGTGAACGCAATCAACCGCATCCCGATCAACGAAGCCGCCAGCGAGGCGACCTACGAAGTGCGCCTGAGCGTGGATGCCGACGCGGTGCCGCGCGTGCGCGAGCGCCTGGTCGATGCACTGGAAGCAGCGCAGTACCCCGTTGGCGACGTACAGCTGGTCGAGCACACCGATGCGCCTACCGACGTGATCGCAGTCCTGGTCAGCACGGCGGTCAGCGCCGACGAGCTGGACGTGGTGCTGGCGCGGATGGAGCAGGTGCCGGGCGTGCTGCACGCCACCTGGGAAGTCAGCACCCGCGATTGAACGCGTGTCGGCAGTTCATCCACGCATGGGGTTGCTCTACTGCTCATGCACGCGCCAGGCGCTGCTGCGCACGCAGCAGTCTGCGGAACGAGGCGCAGCGCCGCGCATCCTCGGCGTGTGGACAGTCCGCAGCTCGCCGCAGCCGATCCTGCACCCGCTGCAGCTCGCGGATCTGCCGTTGCAGCGCATCGGCCTGGGCCAGCAATGCCGTGCGGTCCAATGCGAGCCCTGCCCCCTGCGGCATCGCCGCGCCGATCTGCTGCAGCGACAGACCTGCTGATTGCCCCAGGCCGATCAGCGCCAGCCGTTCCAGCACCTGTTCGTGGTACTGCCGGCGCAGGCCGCGCCGCCCCAGCACCTGCAACAGGCCCAGCTGTTCGTAGTAGCGCAGGGTCGAGGCCGGTACACCGCTGCGGCGCACCACCTCACCGATATCCAGTTCCCGCATCGTGCTTGACCTCAAGTGGGCTTCAAGCGCCACCATGGTCGTACTCCCCGCGCAAGGCAAGCCCATGGCCGATTCACTCCCGCTCGATCAGAACACGCTCTGGAACGGCCCCGCTGGCGAGAACTGGGTCGCGCAGCAGGCCCTGCTGGACAGCCTGTTCCAACCGATGGCCGATGCCCTGCGCGACGAACTGCCGGCTACCGTCACGGAACTGCTGGACATCGGTTGTGGCACCGGCGCCAGCACGCTGACCGCCGCCACGGCGCGTCCCGATGCGCGTTGCACCGGCGTCGACATCTCCGCACCGATGCTCACCCTCGCCCGCCAGCGTGCCGCCGCGATCGGGCGCGACATCGACTTCATCGTTGCCGACGCGCAGCGCCATGACTTCGCAGCAGCGCGCTACGACTGGATCCAGTCGCGGTTCGGGGTGATGTTCTTCGAGGACACGCAGGCCGCCTTCGCCAACCTGCACCGTGCCGCCCGAGCCGGCGCAGGCCTGCGTTTCATCGCCTGGCGCAGCGCGCAGGACAATCCGTTCATGACCGCCGCCGAACGCGCCCTTGCAGACCAGTTGGTGCTGCCAGCGCGAGCACCGGGTGCACCAGGACAGTTCGCCTTCGCCGATGGCGAGCGGGTGCGTCGGCTGCTGCAGAGTGCCGGATGGCAGGACGTGGACGTGTCGCCGCTGGACCTGACCTGTTTCCTCACCCGTGACGCGCTGGCCAGCTACGTCGGCCAGCTTGGGCCCGTGGGCCTGGCCCTGCGTGCGCTGCCGGCCGAACCCGCCGATGCGCTGCTGCAGCAGGCGCTGGCCGCGTTCGCACCGTTCATCGAAGGGGATCGCGTGCGGGTGGAGACCGCCTGCTGGATGATCCGCGCCCGCGCCTAGCAACAGAAAGGGGGACGGAGGGGATCAATTCGTTCATGCCCCGGCTGTGCGGGAAACGACTTGATCCCCTCCGTCCCCTCTTCTCTACAGCGCCTCGCCTGCATCGGCCAGCCGCGATTCGATGAGCGCGTACCACTGCTCGAGCATATCGACCAGCATGTCCAGCTCGGCGTCGGCGCGCTGCGCGCGGCCGCTGCGCAGGCAGGCCTGCGCCTCCTGCAGCTGGGTGAGGAAGCCGGCAACGGTGTCGGCCTGCAGGATCAGGCCCGGCAGCCGGCGCCCGGGAATGCGCACGACCGCATGGTTGCCGAGCTGGCCGTACACGCTGAGAGTGGCTTCCGTCTTCATGGACAAGGGCAGGAATTGGGCATTCATCAGGTGCACCAGGGAAGAAACCTGCCCACCGGCAGGCGTGGAAAACGGGGGAGACGTTTCCACGTCCTGCCGGCAGAACAGGGGGGACTCGGGATGCCGGGGCGGACCCCGGCACGGGGATTCAATGCGCTCGGGCCACGCCGGCGATCTGCACCCGGCGGTTGGGCGCCAGGCAGGCGATCAGTTCGCGCCGGTTGCGTTGGTCGCACTGCACCAGCGGTTCCGCCGCGCCCCGACCTTCGGCACTGATGCTCGCCGCTGATACGCCGCCCTGTACCAGCGCCATGCGCACCGCCTCGGCACGTCGCTGCGACAGTGTCTGGTTGTAGGCAGCGCTGCCGATGCGGTCGGTGTAGCCGACCACCTGGATCGACTGCACCTGGCTGGCCTCACGCACCTGCGCCAGCACGCCCTGCACTGCCTGCTGGCCGGTGGCACTGAGCACCGCACTGTCGAAACCGAACAGCGCATCGGCAGCCAGTCGCAGCGGCTGCTCCGGCAAGGGCGCCGGCGGTGGCGGTGCAGGCGGACGCGGCGGGTCCAGTACGGCAGCGCACGATTCAGGCTTCCAGTAGCCGCCCTGGGCGATGCCCTTGTTGTCGAAGCGCACCTGGAACTGGCAGGTGAAGTATTCGGCGCCCTGTGCGGTGCGGAAGTTGAACAGGTAGTTCCATTCGCGCACGCCCCACATGCCTTCGTTGAAATGCGGGGTGCCGAGCAGCGTGTACAGCTGGCGCTTGCTCATGCCCGGCGCGAACCGGCGCAGGTCGGCGATATCGGGATAGATGCCTTCCTTCAGCGAGGCCTTGCTGGCCTCCGGGAAGGTGACGGCAGTGCTGCCGGCAGGACCGTCGGCGGCCGGTGCGTGGCTGCGGCAGGCAACCAGCAGCCCTGCGGCCAGGATCAGGCCCAGCGTGGCGGCGACGCGGCCACTGCGAGCGATGCGATGCGGTTTCATGTCATTCCCCTGTAGACGTTGCGCTCCGCGCCGGGCCGCGAATGCGACCCGGCGCGGGCGATCACCACTGGATGCCGGCACCGACGGCCACACCGGCCTCGCCACGGCTGTTGGTGGAACCACTGAACTTGTAGATCCAGCGGCCGCCCTCGGAAACACCGGAGATGCCCAGGGCCACGCCGGATTCGCCGTTGTAGCTGCCGGCAGCGATCGAGGCCATGTTGCGGCCGGCTTCGCTGGGCTGCGGCAGCGACGCGGTTGCCATCGCCGAGGCGATACCGGCCGAGGCGCGGTTGTCGGTCTTGCGCAGGTCGCGTTCGAAGCCGCCCATGCGCTCATCGGTGTAGGCCTTGGACCAGTCCAGCGTCTGCGCCATGCCCGACTTCAGCTGGTCGACATTGACTGCGTCGGTACCGGCGGTGCCGGCGGCGACGTTGCGCACCGTGGTCGGGCCACTGCTGGTGCTGCCCAGGGTCACGCTGTTGTAGTTGGTGGCGCCGTTGGTGGTGGTGTCGTAGCGGATCGTGCCCTGCTGCGAAGCCTGCAGCTGACGCACGTTGACCGCATCCGTTGCCTGCGAGCCATCGGCCACGTTGACCACCTGGCGTTCGGCACCGGCTGCCCCCACCGACACCGTGTTGGCGCGGTTGGCGACCGAGCCTGCACCCAGCGCCACCGAGTTGTCGGCCTGTGCCTGCGAACCGTTGCCCAGGGCGGTCGAGTTCGCCCCGGCAGCGGTGGAGCCGGCACCGCCTGCGGCGGAGTTGGCACCGCTGGCGGACGGATCGGCCAGGTTGTTGCTGTTGTTGGCGCGGAAGCTGCCGGCGACGTTGGTGATGTTCTGGATCTTCTGGTCGGTGTAGGACTTGGACTGATCGATGGCGTAGTTCACGCCATTCTTCAGCTGGCCGACGTTGGTCGCGTCGTGGTCGTCGGAGCCATCGGCCACGTGGGTGACCTTGCGCTCGCCGCCGCTGCTGCCCACCGCCACTTCACCGGACGAGTTGCTGGCACCGGTCTGGCCGTAGGCTCCGGTATAGCCGGTCTGCGCGCCGACGCTGGCCACCGAGCCTGCACCCAGCGCAACACTGTTGCCTGCGCTGGCATTGGCGCCGTTGCCGACCGCCACGCTGCCCGCGCCCGCTGCACTGGCCTGCGGGCCGACAGCCAGTGCTTCGGCACCGGTGGCCGTCGCCGCTGCGGCAGTGGAGTTGACCGCCAGGTACGGGCTGCCGCCACCGTTGCTGATGCGCTGGTTGAGCACCCGCAGCGAGCCATCCACTGCGGAGAACGCTGCGGTGACGTTGCTGTAGTCGTTGCCGGTGATGGTGCCATCGGTGGCGATGGTGGAGATGTTGAAGGTCGGCGCGGTCCACAGGCCGGTGCTGCCGTTGTACACGGTGCTGCCACCGAAGTAGCTGGCCACGGTCTGGTGGGTGCTGAACAGCTGGTCGCCGGTGATGGCATCGCTGCTGCCCGCCAGGATGCTGCCGGCAGCCACGTTGGTGACTTTCACCGGTGCACCGCCGGTACCACTGAGGGTCACGGTATCGACCACGTTGCCACTCCCATCCACGTCGTACTTCACGGCGCGCTTGTCCAGGTCATCGGTCTGGTCTGCAACGTTGGCCAGCGAATTGCTGACCGCATCGAAGGCCGTGCCGACGTCGTTGTAACTGCCCTGGCTGACGGTGCCATTGGCGGCGACGTTGTTGAGCGTGTAGGTCGGTGCGGTCACCACGCCATTGGCATCCACCGCAGCGCCGCCGCCGAGGTGGGTGGCCACGGTCTGGTTGGCCGCGAACAGCTGCGCACCGTTGATCGCTTCGCTGCTGGCCGCGCTGATCTGGCCCGGGCCGAGGTTGCGCAGCGTGGTGGCCGTGCCGGACTGGCCGAGCGTGGCGCTGCCGTAGTTGACGCTGCCGTCGCCGTTGACGTCGTAGCGCAGCGCGCCCTCTTCCGAGGCCTGCAACTGGCCCAGGTTGACCGCGTCGGTGGTGGCGGTACCGGCGGCGACGTTGGTGACCTGGCGTTCGGCGCCTGCGGCACCGATCGACACGCTGTTGGCACGATCGGCCAGGCTACCGGCGCCGACGGCGATGGCGTTGGCTGCAGTTGCGCTGGCGCCGGCACCGACGGCGATCGATTCGGCGCCGCTGGCCACAGCTTCAGCACCGGTCGAATTCACCCGCAGGTACTTGGTGCCGGTGTTGCGGATGTCGTTGATCTGCGTGTTGAGGTTGACCAGCGAGCCGTCCACCGCATCGAAGGCGTCGGTGACGTTGTCATACAGCCCCGAGGCCACGGCGCCACCGGTGGAGATGGTGCTGATCTCGAACAGCGGTGCGGTGAACGTGCTGGTGAGCGGATCGAATGCTGCGCGTCCGCCAAAGAACTTCGCCATGGTGTCGTTGCTGGCGAACAGCTGCGCACCGTTGACCGCCTCGCTGCTGGTGGCGTTGACCGCGCCGGCGGCCAGGTTGCCGATGGTGGTGGTGCCGGTGCCATTGCCGAGGGTGACACGGCGGTAGTTGGGGTCGCCTGCACCATCCAGGTCATAGGTGACCGCCGCTGCGCCAACCGCATCGATCTGGCTGATGGCGCCCTTCAGCTGGGCCACGTTGACCGCATCTGTGTTGGCGCTGCCGGCCGCGAGGTTGGTGATCTGCCGCTCGCCACCACCGGCGGTGCCTACCGACACTTCACCGGCCGACACCTGTGCTGCGGTCAGGCCGTAGGCGCTGTAGCTGGCCTGGGCGCCACGAAGTGCGGCCGAGCGGTAACCCAGTGCCACCGAATTGGCCTGGTTGGAGGTGCTCTCCGCGCCGAGCAGGGTTTGCCCGTTGGCGGTGCCGCTGGCGCTGTCACCGACCACCACCGAGTGCCCCATGCGCGCCGCGTAGTCGGCGGTGGGAACGCCGGTCGGATCGGTCGGATCATTGGCGCCCGCACCGGGGAAGGCCACGCTGGCATCGACTTTCGGCAGCTCATGGCGGGCATTGGCGCCGATCACCACTTCTTTCGAACCGTTGGCATAAGCGCCATCGCCCATCAGCACCTGGTAGTCCTGCGCGGCGTTGACCGCCCAGCAGGAGATGTCGGCCAGGCCGATGTCCAGGCACTTGGCCGCCCAGGCCGGCGAATCCTTGGGCAGCAGCAGGCCCAGCAGGCCGCCGGGATTGCCGTTGTTGATGTTGTAGATGTAGCTGTCGGAGGTGACGCCACCGATCAGGGTCAGGTGCGAGCTGCCACCGGTGACCGCGCCGCCCAGTCCATTGAGCGTAGTGCCGACCGGCGTGGCATTGACCACCGGCAGGCCGAGCACGCTGACCGTGGAATAGGTCTGCATGACATTGGCGGTGCTGAGCTTGAGGTTGCCGTTGGACAGGTAGCCGGTGCCGCCGAACAGGCTGGCGGTGGTCGGGCCGAGCAGTTCGGTGACACCACCCACCAGGCCACCGGTGCCGATCACCAGGCCCGCATTCGGGTCGGCGGCGGCCGGCGCCTTCGGGCTGGTCGGCGGAATGGCCGACGGCGAGGTCAGGCCGAGGCTGCCCAGGGTATTGCCGACCAGGCCGCCGACGGCCCCGCCGAGGCTGTTGACGGTACCGGACAGATCGCCGTTGAGCAGGCTGCCCACAGCATTGCCAACACCATTCAGCGCAGTACCGACGCCGTTGAGCAGGCCGCCCAGGCCGAGCGCGCTGTTCTGTGCGGCGACGGTTGCGGTGCCGGCCAGCTTGAGATTGCGATCAGCGACGAGTTCTTCGCCGTCCTTGCCCTGCACGCGCACCTTGCCCGCCACGCCGGCATCGAACGCGGCGGTGATCGCGCGGTCATCGGTGTCGCCCGGCAGCTCTTCCTTGGCCGGCAGTGTGACCGCGGCGGTGGCACCGGCCTGGCCTTGTCCTTCGATGTGGTTGCCGGCCACGACCAGATGCGAATCGACCTTGCCATCGACGGCCGCTTTCAATCCGGACGGCGTTGCACTTGCTGCGGCGGCAACCTGGGTACCGGCATCGACGCTGGCAACCGGCGTACCGGCGATGCCGACGTTGGCCTTTGCTGCCGCATTGGCAGACAGGCCCAAGGGTGCCTGCGCGGCCGGTGCGACGTTCGCGGCGACCGCGGCATCGACACGGGTGGCGGCGACGTTGCCGACGCCGATGTTGGCGCGCACGTCGGCGCCGAGCGCCGGTGCGGTCACCTGGCGCGGCGTGGCGCCGGCGGCCAGCTTGACCTGCACGGTGGCCGGCAGGACGTCGCGCACCACCGGCAGCGAGGTCGTGCTCAGCTGCAGGCCGACGCGTGCGTTCGCACTGATCGCCGGGTTTGCCTGGGCCTGTCGTGCGGCCGCTGCCAGCGCCACTTCGGCATCGACCTTCACCGGCATCGGCTGGGTGTACTTGGCTGCCAATGCCTGCAGATCGCGCAGCGATTGGCTGGACTCTGTTGCCGCCGCAGGCCCGCTGGCCAGCACGCACAGCAGTGCCAGGGCCAGGGTGCTGGGCACCAGAAGGCTGGCACGGCGGTCGCGCGGTGCGGTACCACCGCTATCGCCGGTGGCCAGTTCCGAGGCCACAACCAGAGCATTGAGCTGGCGGTTCCATACACGCCGGTAGATGCGGTTCATGAGCATTTCCCCCGTAGGCGGACAACTTGAATGTCAGTGGACTTGCCGTTAGGCAGGTGACTGACATTTCGCGCCTTTCAGCGAGGGCTGAGCACTTCATTCCGGCAGGGCAATCGCGCATTCCGGCAAATCCACGGCCGGATTCGGCAGCCGCATATGCAAAACCGGCAGGGAGGGCTGGCCGGGCTGCGCCCGGCACCCGCAGAGGCCACGTCAAAGGCAACAGCAACGGCAAAAGCTGGGTTCCTGGGGGATGGCGGGGTGGGTCCGGCTGCGGGGGACGCTGCAAGTACGTCCATGTAAGCTCGGTCGCGCCATCCATGGCGCTCACGCCCCCGCAACCGGACCCACCCCGCCTTCGACAGTTTCCTGCACGCGTTGCAGTAGAGCCGGGCCATGCCCGGCTGAGGGGAAAGTCGGATCACCATTTTTCATTTAGATCGAAATAATCAATCAGAATCGAAGATTCACTCACGCTTTCGAATGCGCGATGGCCAATCCCACCGCCCTCGGGAAACTGTCAGGGGTGGGGCGGTGTGGGCTTGCAGGACCGTTGGCGCCATGGATGGCGCCATCGAGCCCCCATGGATGGGTTTACGGCGTGTCCTGCAAGCCCACACCGCCCCGCCAGCCCACAGAAGACCCAGAGCCGGCTGTTGCTTTGGCTTTAGGCGTTGGCTTTAGGATTTGGCGGGTGCCGGGCGGCAGCCCGGCCGATACCCTCAGGCCGGTTGGCCGAGCTGTGCGGGCGCGCGCATCAGGGTGTCGCGCGGCAGTTCGCCAAAGACTTTCCGATAGTTGTCGGCAAAGCGCGACAGATCCCACAGCCCGCAACTGAGGGCGATGGCCTTGACCGAGCGCCGGTTGGAATCGGCCATTGACAGGCTGCGGCAGGCCGCGCACAGCCGCAGCATCGACAGGTAGCGATTGGGCGAGGTGCCGAACAGATCCTCGAACGCATAGCGCAGGCCGCGTTCGCTGACGCCGGCGGCGTCGCAGATTTCATTCATGTAGATATTGCGCCGCAGGTTGAGGCGCATGAAGTTCTCCGCCCGCTGCGCGATCAGGTAATGCGTGCGGCGGGCGCGACTGCAGCTGGGCCGGTCGGCTGGGCCTGCACCGAGCAGCGCCTGGATATGCTCATGCAGCAGGCGCTCGGTTTCTTCCGGCTGCAGCGCACCGCCCTGCCCCAGCTGTGCATGCAGCTGCTGGTAATGGCGTACCAGAGGCATTGCATCATCGCCGAGGTTGAACAACGAAAGTGCCTGCCCCGCCGGTGGCGTGCTGCGCAGGCTCAATTCGGTCAGCTTGCGCTGCACGCGCGCGACCGGCACCAGCATCAGCGTCATCTGCGTGCCGGGGCTGAGCGTGAACTCACTGATGCCTTCGGGCATCACGGCCAAAGCCATTCCCGGCGTCAGCGGCACGCCATGGCACCAGCTCAGTGCATCGTCGGTGGTGTGCAGGTAACCGAGCATCGCCCAGTCGGGGGGCAGCATGAATCGGCCGCGACAATGGAAGCCGCAGGTGATACTGCAGAACAGGGCTTCCTCGTGAACGCGCGAAGCGAATGCCGCGCGCGGACCATTGCCATCAAGCAGCAACAGCTCCACATCACACACGCGGAGCACGCCGCTCAGCGTGGCCAGGTCGATCGACCTGAGATCGCCGTCGTCGTTGTCTTCCACCCCACCATCGACCATGACAGTGTCGTCCCCCGTTTGGTCTGCTGCACGACCCCGCCCCCACTGCCTGACAGGGCGCACGCCGTTTCCAAGAGCATCGTCCGTTGCCGTGATGGTCGCTGCGTAGCACGCGCGTCCATCCATGAAAATGCAAAACCTTGAATGCGAGTATGCCCGATAATCCGCGGCCGTAAACAGGATGTTTCAAGGCTGACGGATTATCGGCTGCGTGAAGAAATTGTGTGTGCGAGTGGCATGGTTTTCGCATGCGCGCAGATCGACCTCACATTATCTGCACGAGCATGAATCGTTTTGCGCAGGAACGGATTTACGTCACAGATCGTGATCGGAATATTCAGGAATTCAACGAATCTGCCGAATTTGCATATAGGTTCCGGTTGCAGGGAACCGCCATTCAGGCAAAGTCGAATACACGGTGATCGGGCACGCAGATAGCGGCCACACCCAGGGGGACAGCATGACCATGCACGTACGACATACCGTTTCGACCACCGGCCTGGTGCCGTGCGGTCGCGGTTGCGCGGCCGCTGCCCTGCCCGGGAATGATCACCCTGCTTGAGCACAGCGGGATTGCCCGCCGTGCCTCCTCCGCCAGGATGGCAGAGGCCTACGGACGGTCCCGGCGGAGCCGGGCCACCGCCCATGCAGGTTTCCTGCAGCAACTGACAGGTAGAGGGAGACAACCGTCATGAACGCATCGATCCGCAAGTTCCTGAAAGAAGAAGATGGCGTGACCGCGCTCGAGTACGGGCTGCTGGCCGCCGTGATCGCCGGCATCCTGATCGTGGTGGGCAGAACCCAGATCACCGCATTCTTCACCACGTTGTTCACCCGCCTGCAGGCCATCGCCACCGACGCCACCACCACCTAGCCGTCGCGCGGGGTGCAGCACCTGCGGTCGCTTCGATAGCGACCGCGGTGGCCGATGAAGGGGTCTGCAACTGTCCAATGACGGACGAAGAGGGTGTGCGATGACACTGCTGGGATTGCTGGCCATGGGAGTGTGCCTGCGGATCGCGATCAGCGATCTGTACGCCCGCCGCGTGCCCAACACCTGGCTGCTGGCCGCGTGCGCGATCGCCGTGCCACTGATCATCGCCAACCAGTTCAATGCAACGCGCACGACCTGGGCGCCACACCTGCTGGGCGCGGCACTTGGCCTGCTGGCTCTGCTGCCGTTCTACGCGGTGCGCTGGATGGGCGCCGGCGATGTGAAGTTCTTCGCCGTGCTCGGCCTGCTGCTGGGCTGGAAGGCATTGCTGCCGGTATGGGTGCTTGCCAGCCTGGCCGCAGGCGCCCACGCCATGCTGGTGATCGTCGGACGGCAGTTGGCCGGTCACCTGCCGCTGCGCCTGCAGATGCAGGTAAATCGCGCCAGCACGCACTGGAATGGGCACCCTGCACTGCGCGAACTGCACGCTGCGCGCGCGGGGCGCCAGGGCATTCCTTACGCGGCCTATCTGGCCTTCGCTGCGATTGGCTGGGTATTGGCAACCACTTATGGAGGCGTGGCATGAAAGCGTTCGCACGTCGCCGCCAACGCGGCGTGGCCAGCATCGAATTCGCATTGATGCTGCTTCTCGGCCTGGTGCCGCTATTGCTGTTCACCTTTTCCGGCGTGCTGATCATGGCCGCGCAGCAGACCCTGGCCACGGCCTCGGCCGAGGGCGCGCGCGCTTCGCTGCGCTATGGCAGCGCCGGCGAGCGGCGCACCGCAGCCTGCCTGGCGGCCCGCCGCTCCATGCAATGGCTGTTGCAGTTTTCCAGGCAGAACCCCGACTGCAGCGCTGGCGGCGCCGGTGCCATCGTGGTCTCGCCGCAGGCGCCCTGCGCCGGCCTGGCGACGGTGCAATGCATGACCGTGACCGTGAGCTACGACTATAACGCCCACCCCTTCCTGCCCGGCACCGCCACGCTCTATGGCTGGGTGATGGGCGCCCCCATTCGCAGCGTCGCGGTCGCCCAGCTGGACCTTGGCAGCAACTGACGATCGGTACAGGAGACGTTCTTCATGCTCAAGTTGACCCGCATCGCCGCCATCGCCCTGATTGCACTCGCGGTGCTGCTCGCCGTGGTCGCCTTCGTGATCGGCCGCAAGCCGGCGGCCTCGGCGGACAATCCGAGCACGATCGTAAAGGCCGATGCGCAGACCTTCAGTGTCGTTGAAGCCACCGCGCGGCTACCCGCCGGCGAGCCGATCAGCGCCAATGGCGTGCGGCTGACACAACGCACCGCAGAAGTGCCGGGGGCGGTGGCCGACCTGGCAGCGGTGGTCGGCAAGGTGCCGGTACAGGACATCAGCGAGGGCAGCGCGATTGGCGCCAGCCTGCTCGCGCAGGGCTTCTCGCTGCAGCTGCGGCCGGGTGAACGGGCACTGGCGGTGCCGGTCGATGAGCTGGTCGCGGCAGGCAACCGCATCCTGCCCGGCGATTTCGTCGACGTGTTCCTCAACCTGCGCAGCGCCGCTACCAGCTACAACGGCCAGCAGGACATCGCACAGACGCGGTTGCTGCTGTCACGCCTGCGCGTGCTCAGCTACGGCCAGCAGGACATCGCGGCAGCGCACACGAGCAGCCAGGGCGAGGCACCGGCCACGGCGCACAACGACTCACGCGCGGCCGATATCACCAATGGTTCCAGCAGCACTCACAGCAACGGAAGCGGCAGCGATGCCACGCAGCCGGCACGCACCGCGGTGCTGGCGGTACCGGTGGCCGACGCCAACCGCCTGCTGCTCGGCGCGCAGCAGGGCAAGCTGTTCCTCGCCCTGCGCAATCCCGCCGATACCGGTCTGCCGGACCTGGCGCTGTTCCCGCAGGCGCGCGGCGTGCTGGACCCGGTGCTTGGCCTGGACAACGAACAGCAGCAGGCTTTGCAGCGACCGGAGAACAACGCCTATGCCGGCCTGGATGGCGACGCACTGGCTGGCCGCAGCAGCAGCGTGCAGCGCAACGCCCACGAAACGCCGACGCGCGCACCGGTGCAGCGTCGCTCGACACCGCGACCGGCGGGCATCGAAATCATCCGCGGCGACACCGCCGCCCCCCGTGGCTCCCTTTGACCCATGCCGAGAGCACACATGACTGAACGTCGCTACTGCCTACGCCCCACTGTCCGCCAGCGCTGGCTGGCCCTGCTGCTGGTGCTGCTGGCACCGGGTGCGAGCGTGGCTGCCGACGATCTGCTGCTGCAGACCCGCGAACAACGGCCATGGACGCTGCCGGCCGACCTGGAACGGGTTGCCATCGCCGACCCCGGCGTGGCTGACATCGTGATGCTGCGCGGCGCGCGCCAGGCACTGCTGGTCGGCAAAGCACCGGGCACCACCACCCTGCTGCTGTGGCACCGCAAGCAGAGCGAACCGCAGCGTGTGCAGGTGCGCGTGCAGAGTGCCGTGCAAGGCGCTGCCGATACCGGTTCCAGCGGGCTGGTGTTCACCCAACAGGACCATCAAGGGCTCCTGCAGGGAAGCAGCGACAGCGTGCTGGCGCACATGCAGGAGCAGAAGACCGCAGTGATGGCGCTGGGCAAGGACGGCACCCTGGCCGACGCCTCCACCATCAGCAGCGGCGGCGTGGTGCAGGTCGAGGTCAAGGTGGTCGAATTCAACAAGACGGCGCTGAAGCAGATCGGCATCAACTTCCAGAACCGCAACGGCGGCTTCGCCTATGGATTCGCCCGACCGGGTGGGCAGCTGCCAGGCAACACCGGCATCCTCCCGGGCATGAAGGAAGGCGAGTCCAGCAACGAAAGCGAATCGCCGATCTCCTCGGCGTTCCGGCTGGTGTTTGGTTCGACCAAGGGCCTGTGGAACGCGGACGTCGACCTGCTGCAGGCCAACGGCATGGCGCGCGTGCTGGCCGAGCCGACCCTCGTTGCGTTGTCCGGGCAGAGCGCCAGCTTCCTGGCCGGTGGCGAACTGCCGATCCTGGAGCCGCAGGGGCTCGGCACGACCACGGTCACCTACAAGCCGTTCGGCATCGGCCTGACCGTCACCCCCACCGTGCTCTCACCGAACCGCATTGCGTTGAAGGTCGCGCCGGAAGCCAGCGACCTGGACTACACCAATTCGATCGCGCTGAACGGCGTGCAGATCCCTTCGATCACCACCCGCCGCGCAGATACCACTGTCGAGCTTGGCGATGGCGAGAGCTTCGTCATCGGCGGCCTGGTCAGTTCCACCGTGGCGTCGACGGTCAACAAGATTCCCCTGCTCGGTGACCTGCCGATCATCGGTACGTTCTTCCGCAACTTCGACTACAAGCGCCAGGACAAGGAACTGGTGATCATCGTCACGCCGCGGTTGGTACAGCCGATTGCCCGCAATACCGAACTGCCGCTGCCCGGCGATCGCGAGGCCAAGCCGAACATGCCCGAATGGGGCGCGTGGCTGCTTGGCCCGATCAGCCGCGACCCGGTGCCCGGTTTCTCGCGCTGACCCACATGACGTCCCCGGTACCACGCCCATGCCCTACGCCACTGCCCTGCCGCTGCACCCGCAAGGACCACCGATGAACCTGGTCCTGTACGGGATCGACCGCGAACTGCTGCCGCGCCTGGCTGCCAAGCTGCCGCCGGCCACGGCATTGCATTGGCAGGACAGCGGCGAACCGACCTCGGCACAGGACCTGCAGCGTGGCCCGCAGAACCTGGTGCTGCTCGACTTCCGCCCGGAGCATGCGTCCGCATCAACGGTGCTGGCGCAGCAGCTGCAGCAGACCCAACCGGAATTGACCCTGGTGGCGGTGGGCGCCACCAGCGCCGGCCAGGTTGAAGGCGTGGTGATGGCGCTGCGCGCCGGCCTGCGCGATGTGCTGGACCTGGACAGTGACAACACCGGCATCGAAGCCGCCCTGCGTCGCGCCCTGTCACCGCGGCCCGCCGCAAGCGCACAGCAGGCGCACAAGGCGCGGCTGATCGTGCTGCTGGGCGTACGCGCCGGCGTCGGCACCAGCACCCTGGCTGCACATCTGTCGGTGCTCGCACAACAGACCCATACCCTGGCCCAGGGCGATGCAGCGGTGCAGGACGGGCTGCTGATGGAGCTGGCGCAGCCGGCCGGCGACCTCGCCCTGTACCTCAACCTGGACAGCCGCTTCCACTACGAAGATGCGCTGCGCAATGCCAGCCGCATCGATGCCACCCTGGCGCGCACCGCGATGGCCCGGCATCCCAGCGGCCTGGTCCTGCTTGATCGCGCCAGTGGCAGCGACGCGCTGCCGCCGTCCGACCCTGGCGCGCTGCTGCAGCGCCTGCGCAGCGTGTTCGCCAGCGTGCTGTGCGATGCCGGCGGCTGTCCGCTACGGCAGTTGCCACCGCTGCTGCTGGACCAGGCTGATGAAATCTGGCTGGTGGCCGATGCATCGATCGCCACGCTGGTGTCGCTGGACCACGCCCTGAAGCACCTTTCCGGCCAGCGCGATCGCGAGAAGCGGCTGCAGCTGCTGATCAACCGCCACGACGACAACAGTGGCATGAGCCCCGAACAGATCGCGCGCCGCTTCGAGCTGCCGCTGCTGGCCACCCTGCCCGAGCGGCCACGGGTACGCACGGCTGCCAGCCATGGTCATCTGCTGCTGCAGGATGCGCCGCGCGACCCGTACCTGCGTGCCCTCGCCCCGCTGGTGCAACGCCTGGATCCGGCTGCCTGCCCGGTCCAGGCGCATGGCCTGCGGGAAAGACTTGCCCTTGCCCTGGGTGGATCGCAATGGAAGACAAAGTGACCCCGTTCCCGCACGTTGTCGCCCGCAACTCGGTGCCGGAACATGCACCGGGCAGCCTGCCGTTCGCACAGACCGAGCAGTACCAGAAGGTGCTGTCGGCCGCGCACGAGCACCTGCTCAACAGCATCGAAGACGAGCGCATCGACATCGATTCCTGGGCCCCTGACACCATCGCCCGCTGGGTGGAGGTGCAGACGGTCAGTTTCATCCAGGAATGGCGCATCCCCATCAACGAAGAAGAAATGCAGGTGGTGGCCGAAGGCCTGGTCAAGGAGCTGACCGGGTTCGGCCCGCTCGATGACCTGCTGCATGACCCCACCATCGAAGACATCCTGATCAATGGCTTCAAGGATGTGCATGTGTCCCAGGGCGGGCAGCTCAAACGCGCGCCACAGCGCTTCACCGACGACACGCACCTGCTGCGCATCCTGCGCCGCATCATCGCCCCGCTCGGCCGCCGCCTGGATGATTCCAATCCGATGGTCGATGCGCGCCTGCCCAATGGCGGTCGCCTCAACGCGATCATCTCGCCGTTGGCGGTGGACGGGCCGATGGTGTCCATCCGCAAGTTCCGCAAGGACCCCTTCACCCCCGACGAGCTGCTGGCCAAGGGCACCTTCGATGCACCGATGCAGGCGCTGCTGAAGGCGATGGTGCTGGGCCGCTGCAACATCCTGGTCTCCGGCGGCACCAGCTCGGGCAAGACCTCGCTGCTCAATGCGCTGGCCAGCTATGTGCCGGCCAACGAACGCGTCATCACCGTGGAAGACACCGCAGAGCTCTCGCTCAACCACCCGCATGTGGTGCGCCTGGAGAGCCGCATCGGTGGCGCCGAGGGCCAGGGCGCGGTCAGCATCCGCGACCTGGTACGCAACAGCCTGCGTATGCGTCCCGACCGCATCGTGGTCGGCGAGGTGCGTGGCGCCGAGGTGCTGGAGATGCTGCAGGCGATGAACACCGGCCATGACGGATCGATGGCCACCATCCACGCCAACTCGCCGCGCGACTGCCTGTACCGCATCGAGATGCTGGCCGGTTTCGCCGGCTTCCAGGGCAGCGAGGACAGCCTGCGGCGTCAGATCGCCAGTGCCATCGACTTCATCGTGCAGATCTCGCGCCTGGGCAGCGGCCGCCGCGTGCTGGTGTCGATCACCGAAATCACCGGTGTCAGCGACAACCTGATCACCACCCAGGAGATGTTCCGCCACGAAGTGCAGATCGATGGCAGCGGCAAGGAAACCGACCGTTGGATCGGCCTCGGCTTCCAACCGCATTCGCACAAGCTGGAGCCGTTCCGGCAGTTGCTGCGCGAATCCCTCTACGGAGACTTCTGAGCATGAGTACCGGCCTGCTGCTGGGTGTGCTGAGCATCGTGTCGGTGCTGCTGGCGCTGGCCGTGTGGTTGTGGGGCACCGCCAGCACCCGCGAACAGCGCCAGGCGTCCCTGCAGCATGCCGAGCAGCAGCTGGCGCGCGGCACCGGCCCTGGCGCCAGCACCGCCAACGACGCGGCACGGCAGGCACCGCTGCCTGCGCCGGGTCGCCGTACCCTGCCCTGGGACGGACAGCTGCAACGTGCCGGCCTGACGCCGGGCTGGAAGCTGCCACTGCTGATGCTGCTGCCGGGCATCGCCCTGTCCGCATTCGCGGTGCTGCGCCTGGGTACTGCCTGGATGTTCCCGCTCACCCTGCTGCTGTACCTGCTGGGCTGCTGGCTGTGGCTGATTCGCCGCACCGGCAAGCTGCAGGCGCAGCTGCTGCACCAGCTTCCGGACTTCCTCGACAACCTGGTACGCCTGACCGCACTCGGCAACAGCCTGCAGGCCGCCTTCCAGGTCGCCTCGATGCAGACCAACGCACCACTGCGTGGCCTGCTCGACACCACCGTGCGCTATGCCCGTGGCGGCATGGACCTGGACCGCGCGCTCAACCTCGCTGCACAGCCCTACCGCATGGACGTGCTGAAGGTACTGGCGGTGGTGATGGGCGTGAGCGTGCGCATCGGTGGCCGTGCCGACCAGATCCTGCAGCGCATGGGCGACTTCATGCGTGACCTGGAACAGGCCCAGCAGGAGCTGGCCGCGACCACGTCTGAAACCCGCATGTCGGCCTGGGTACTGGGCCTGCTGCCACCGGCCAGCGCGGTGTTGATGGCGATCTCCAGCCCCGAGTTCTTCCAGCCGGTGCTGCACGATCCGCTGGGCCACAAGATCCTGTTGATCGCCCTGTGCATGGAACTGACCGGCGCCTTCCTGCTGTACCGCCTGGCCAAATCGCTATGAACATCCCCGTCCACACAGGAGGCATCCAATGAGCGCCAGCATCTGGTTCGTGGCCGCCCTGCTGGTGCTGGCTGCCGGTGTGGCCCTGCTGGGGCTTGGCAGCTGGGTGCGCGGCCATCGCGAGGACCGCAGCGCGGCAACATTGAAAACGGCGCTGCGTCCACGCGAAAGCGATGAGGGCGGTGCCGATGCGCGCAAGGATTCGCTCGGCTGGCTGGAGCAGTTCGGTCGTGGGCTGAGCGGCGGCCGCCTGGAAACGGCCCTGCTGGCCGGTGAAGATCGCCTGCTGTTGGACCTGGCTGGCTGGAACACCCGCCGCGGCACCGCCATCTACCTGGGCCTGCGCCTGCTGCTGGCGGTGCTGGTGCTGGGTATTGCGTTGGCGATCAGCGATGCCACGGGGTTGTCCAGGATCATGGTGGTGATCGGCGCGCTCGCTGCCGGCCTGCTGCTGCCGAAGTTCGCGCTCAGTGCGTGGGTCAAGCGGCGGCGGCGTGCCGTGAACAATGAACTACCGCTGTTGATCGACCTACTGCGGCTGCTGCAGGGCGTGGGCTTCAGCATGGATCAGAGCCTGCAGACACTGGGCGACAAGCTGCGCGACGCGTTGCCGGTACTGGGCGGGGAAATCCAGGAAGCGAATGTGTCCTACACCCACGGACGCACGCGCGCGCAGTCGCTGCGGCGGCTGAGCGATGTATACGGCGACGACGACCTGTCCAGCCTCGTGCAGTTGATCCTGCAGGTGCATGCCCATGGCGGTGCCGTGCAGGAACCGCTGCGCCAGTTCAGCATCCGCCTGCGCGAGCAGCGCCGCAACGCGTTGAAGGAAAAGGTCGGCAAGCTCTCGGTGAAGATGACCGTGGTGATGATGCTGACGCTGCTGCCGGCACTGATGCTGGTGCTGGCCGGACCGGCGCTGGTCGCGCTGGCCACTACCTTGTCGAAAATGGGATGACCTTCATGCCTGTCCTGCGCCCCGCCTGCCTGTTGCTTGCCTTGGTTGCCGCCGCTGCCGGCTGCAGCTCCACCACGCCGAAGTACCTGCGTGCGCCGAGCCTGGCCGAGCCGACGCCGGCCCCGCAGGACAGTCGCAACGCCTATCTGGAGCTGATCCAGCGCATGCAGCTGCAGGGCGCCTGGTACGCCTCGCTGGCGCACGTGGATGCCTTCCGCCAGCGCTACGGCGATACCCCGGCACTGCGCCTGCTGCAGGCTGATGCGCTGCGCCAGACCGGCCAGATCGATGCGGCGCTGGCGTTGTACCGCGAACTCGGCAACGGCCCACAGGCCGCGGCCGCCGCGCATGGCATCGGCCTGATCGCCGCCCTCCGTGATGATGACGACGGCGGCGAGCAGGCACTCGCACGTGCCACCCAGCTGAATCCCCTGAACACCGATTACCTGGGCGACCTCGGCTATGCACGGCTGCGCGCCGGTCGCTTCGAACAGGCGCGCGAGCCGCTGGCCAAGGCGCTGGAACTGTCGCCGGGCAACGCCAAAGCCACCGCCAACCTGGCCTTGTGGGCGCTGCTGCGTGGCGACACGGCCACCGTCGAACGACTGGCCCAGCAGGCCAGCTTCAGCGAGGAAACGCGCCGCAGCGTCGAGCAGCAGGCATTGCAGATCCGTACGCGGCTGCAGCAACGGCAGGCAGCCGCCAGTGCTGCGGCGGCAGCGACGCGACCGGTCGCTTCGGTAACCGCCAGCCCACCCGCCGCAGGCCCGCGCCTGGCCGCCGAACCCCGCCGCGATGGCCGGGACCAACGCGACCCGTCACGACTGCCACCCTCGATGCTGGAACGCTTCGGCACCACCGACCATCCCAACGGGAACACGCCATGACCTCGACGCCGCTGATCCGCTGCCTGTTGCCGATGCTTGCCGGCTTGTCTTTCGCTGCGGTTGTGCAGGCGCAGACGCCGCAGCAACCGTTGACCGGGCAGATGCTGGGCGGCGCTGCGCCCGCGCCGACCGCCGCGCCTCTGCACAGCGAGCCGTTGGCCACCGTGGACGTATCGCAGGAACAGGCTCCACCGCCTCCGCCAGCCCCTGCAGCTGCAGCTGCACCCGATTTCGGCGGCACGCAGTTGCGGCCCAACACCTCGCAGATCGGCGACACCACCCGCAGCCTGTTCCGCCTGCAGGCCTCCGGCGAGGTAGCCGGCGCCCGCCTGCCGATCCTCGGCGACCAGGCCACATCCAGCTACGCGCGTTACCTGAAGAGCTTCCAGTACGACATCCCGCAATTCTTCGAAACCGACGTCGCCAAGTCCGCAGGATCCTCCCGATCCGGACGCTGAGGTCTGCCATGAACCGAGCACGCCACATCAGCTTCAGTCGCCCGCGCGGCGGTATGTCGGTCACCATGATGCTGGTGATGATCGCGCTGCTGGCAATGCTCGGCCTGATCGAGATCGGCTTCCTGTTCTGGGCCAAGCGCGATGCACAGAAGGTGGTCGATCTGGCCGCGTTGGCAGGCGCACAACGGCTCGACCTGTGCAACGCCAGCAATGCCGACAACAGTGCGGCCCGGCAGAGCGCACTCTCGCAGAACCGCTTCCGCGGCCAGGTGCAGATCCAGTGCGGCAACTGGAATGCCACCCGCGGAACGGCTGACCACTTCAGCCCGAGCGTGGACGCCAGCAATCCACGCAATGCGGTGCGCGTCGTTGCAGAACGCGGCGTGCTGCCGTTCTTCGGCCAGAACCGCACGTTGCCCACCCTGCGCGTGCAGGCGGTGGCCAAGCGCTCGGAACCCACCGCGGTGTTCGCGGTGGGTTCGCAGCTGCTGCGCACCAATGGCAACTCCCCCTTGATGGCGACCCTTCGCCTGGTCGGCCTGGACGTCACCAACGCGACAGTGTTGTCCTACGATGGCTTGGCCCAAGCGACCATCACCCCATCCGGGCTGCTGGCTGCACTGGGCATCCCGGTCACCGCTGACCTCAGCGTGGCCGACTTCAACCGGCTGCTGTCGATCAACCGCATCTCGCTGGCGCAGCTGGTCAATGCCACCGCCACGGTGGTCGGCCGCGAGACCGCCGTCGGCGTACAGCTGCAGGCGCTGTCCAACCTGGTCGGCACCCGGCTGGACATCAACCAGCTCAATATTCTGCTGGGCAGCCAGAACGGCGGCGGCGGCCTGTTCGCGCAGGTGATCTCACCGGACGGCACCATCGGCAGCGCGCTGGAATCACGGGTCAATGTGCTGGATCTTGTCACCGCCGCGATCTCCATCGCCAACGATGGCAATGGCGTGCAGGTGCAGGGCTTGAACCTGCTGGGCATCGACATCAAGGCCGGCGTGGTGGAGCCGCCGTCGATCGCCATCGGAGGTGTCGGCGCACGTGCGTACAACGCGCAGGTGCGGCTGATGGTGGACGTCGACAGCGACCGCCTGTTCGCGATCGGTCCGCTGTTGAACCTGCTCGGCACCCGCCTGCATCTGCCACTGCACGTGGATGTGGCCAATGCGATGGGAACATTGACCAGCATCCAGTGCGGGGCGACGCCACCGACGGCCACCGTCCAGGTCGATTCCTCGGTGCTGCGCGCCTGCGTCGGCAAGGTCAACGCAGCCGATCGTTTCTCCAAAAGCAACGTCTGTGACGCGACCCTGCAGAACGAGCAGCTGTTGAAGCTGCTGGGGCAGCCCTTGATCAACGACAAGATCACCCTGCCGGCGCTGACCAGCACGCAGAGCCTGACCCTGGCGGCCGGCCAGACCGGCTCGACCCGGATCAACCCGTTGGCCGTCGGCACCGCCGTGTCCGATCTGGTCAACGAACTGCTGCGCGTGCTGTCAGGCATGCTCAGTTCGCCCAAGCAGGGCATGAACGCCAATGACACCGCCAAGGCATTGGCCGACCGTTATCTGCAGGCCGCCTTCCCCAGCGGCGGGCGCTACAACGTGGACCAGGTGATTCCGTTGCTGCGCGATGGCGATCCGTCACGCAACCTCGCACCGTTGGGCAACTGGACAGTCCCCAAAGGTGTACCCAAGCCGTGCCTGCTTGGCCTGACCACCTGCTGGGAAGATGGCTCGGTGTGGACGGGCTACCGCACCACCGTGACCGGCCAGGGCCTTGGGTTGCTCGACGGCCTGCTTGGCTCGCTGGTTGGCGGCCTGCTGATCAACCGCTGCGACAGCCTGCTGGGCAACCTGATCGACTACAACGGTTGCGTTCGCACCAACCTGGCGTCCTATATCCAGACCGCCCCGGCAGGATTCCTCGACGGCCAGAACGGCGGCGGCGTGACCACCCCGGGCAACAACGTGACCTGCAGCGGCCTGCTGTGCGCGCTGCTGAATCCGGTGCTGGCGGCACTCAAGCCGGTGCTCAACAGCGTCGGCACCCTGCTGACCAATACCCTGGCCAGCCTGCTCGGGCTGGAACTGGGCCGCACCGATGTCAGCATGCAGTCGATCCAGTGCAGCTCGGCGCAGCTGGTCTTCTGACCCGCGCGGGCGCGGGTTGGCGGCGCCCGTGCCCATGCTAGACTCGCGGCGGGGAACCACTTTCAACTCAACCCACACTACATCCGTGGATGGTCTAGACATGCGAGAAACTTCAGGGGGCACCGTCTTCGCCCGGTATCCGCGCGGCGCAGCACTGCTGGCCGTGGCCATGATCGTGGTGGCGCCGTCGGCGCTGGCCGCACGTGGCGATCGCACTGCCACCGTCGAGCCGGCCAAGGCCGCACCGGTGGTACGCAACACCGTCGACGAACTCAAGCAGTTGATGGATGCGCAGCAGCTCACCGAGCTGCGTACCACCTACAACGGCAACTACGGCGCCAGCCTGCTGTTCAACGCCAATACCCTGACCTACTACGTGGCCCTGTTCCAGGAGAAGAACTTCTGGCGGGTGATCAAGACCGATGCCGTCGACAACGCCGAGCGTGTCTACCGCACCTTCGCGCAGCAGTCCGAACAGCTGGCGCAGGTCTACATCGACACCACCCGGCTGGAAGCCGGCAAGCGCTACACCGAGCGCCTGGTGGCCTACAACGAAGAACGCCTGCGCACCCTGCAGCAGGAAATGGAACAGCAGCAGGCGCAGTCGGCGCAGGTCAGCGCAGCGCTGCAGCAGGCCCAGCAGCAAGCGGTCAGCCTGAGCACCGACGTGCAGAGCACCAACAGCCAGCTCGATGCGCTGCAGCGCCGGATCCAGATCCTGCAGGCCGAACAGGGCAACCCGGAGCTGAGCCTGCCCAAGCCGGATGCAGCAGCGTCGCCGGCCGCCGCCAGCGACGGCCGCTGAGGCTTACCCGGCTGCAGACCAGAACGGCACCTTCGGGTGCCGTTTTTCGTTGTGCTCAACGACAGGCCTCGCGTACCGCGTCATCCAGCTGCCTGCGCTGCAGGTAGTCGAGCCTGCGTGGCTTGGCCAGCGTCTTCACCTGCTGCTGGCGCGCTTGCTCGCAGCCGCGTGGGTCGGCCGTGATCGATATCAGCGCGGCCTGCGCGCGCCCACGTCGTGGCGTACGCGTGGTTCTGCTGCGGGCAGGCTGCACGGCCGAAGGTAGCGGCCCACGCGCCCTCGACTCCACATCTGGCACTTCCCAGCGCCACTCCGCCCGCCCCTGGCAGGGCGTCTGCTGGTAGACCGGGTGGTCACCATCGGTGCATTTGTAGACGTTGGTCTGCGCCGCCCCGACAGCGGCCAACAGCAGTCCAGGCAACACTCCGCATCTCGGCATCTTCATGACTGGCCCTCGCGCGTCCGATGGCCATGGTTGCCAGCAGTACGGGCCTGCCGCCAGAGCGAGTCGCGTCAGCGCAACGAACCCGTCAATCCGCCACAGCCGTGCAATGCACACGGCACATCGTGCGCTGTACTGCCGCAGGCGCCGGCGAACCCGCAGGCGTCTTCCCTCCCTTCCGCCAAGGAACCAGCAATGAGCAATTTCGTGACCGTCAATGATGGCGCCCGCATCTTCTACAAGGACTGGGGCACCGGCCAGCCTGTCGTATTCGCCCATGGCTGGCCGCTGTCGTCCGACGCCTGGGACCCGCAGATGCTGTTCATGGGCCAGAACGGCTACAGGGTGATCGCCCACGATCGTCGCAGCCATGGCCGCTCCAGCCAGACCTGGGACGGCAACAACATGGACACCTACGCCGACGACCTCGCTGCCGTTCTGGATGCGCTGGACGTTAAGGACGCGATCCTGGTCGGCCATTCCACCGGCGGTGGCGAAGTGGCCCACTACATCGGCCGCCACGGCAGCACGCGCGTGGCCAAGGTGGTGCTGGTCGGCGCGGTGCCGCCGTTGATGCTGAAGACCGCCAGCAATCCGGCCGGCACCCCACTGGAGGTCTTCGACGGCATCCGCAAGGGCACCGGTGGCGACCGTTCGCAGTTCTTCAAGGACCTGGCCACGCCGTTCTTCGGCGCCAACCGTGATGGCAACAGCGTCACCGAAGGCATGCGTGATTCGTTCTGGCTGCAGGGCATGCTGGGCGGCGTGAAGGGCCAGTACGACTGCATCCACGAGTTCTCGGAAGTGGACTACACCGAAGATCTGAAGAAGATCGACGTGCCGGCGCTGGTGGTGCACGGCGATGACGACCAGATCGTGCCGTTCGACGCCTCGGCCAAGCTGTCTTCGCAGATCATCAAGGACGCCGAACTGAAGGTGTATGCCGGTGCGCCGCACGGCCTCACCCTTACCCATGCAGATCAGTTCAACGCCGACCTGCTGGCGTTCGCACGCAGATGAGGTATCGCGGCGGCGCTCCGGCGCCGCCGCTGCCGCAGTAGTGCCGACCGCTGGCGGGCAACCGCATCAACCCCGCTCGAAGCCGCGTTCAGCCGGCCAGCGGCCGGCTCTACCACGGGCCATCAGATGTCGCTGTGGTGATGTGGCGCCGCCGCCGGCAGCGGATCATGGCCGCCGACGAAATGACGCACTACCGGGGCACGCTCACCGCGGTGCAGCGCGCGCAGCGCCTCCTGGATCGCCTTGTCGTCGGCGGTGATGCGCTCGTGCTGGCGCAGGTGCTCCAACCACGACGCCGCCACGAAGTATTCCAGATGGATGCCTGGGGTCGCCACATCCTCGACCACGCCCCAGACCACGGCGCCATCACGTCGACGGATCGTCCCCAGCGTGCGCATCTGCGCCTGGAACGCGGCACGATCGGCGGCATCGATGCGATATTCGATGGTCACCAGCACCGGCCCACGATCATTCGACACCGGTACCGACAGCTCCGGCGCTGGCCAGTGGCCGGCCGGGCTCAGGTTCAGATCTTCGGCACCGGCTATGCGCACGCGCCATACCAGCAGGCCGCCGATGACCGCGCCTGCTGCGGCCACCAGCAATGCCAGCTCCGGCGATGTGCGCTGCGCCAGCGCGCCCCAGCTCAGGCCACCGGCCGCCATGCCGGCCGAGAACACCATGATGTACAGCGCAAGCGCCCGTGCTCTCACCCAGGCCGGCACCGCCGTCTGTGCTGCGATCTGCAACGAAGACAGCACGGTGATCCAGGCAAAGCCATTGACCAGCATCACCAGCGGCAACACGTACCAACTGCGGGTCAGCGCCAGGCCGGCCAGGCTTGCAGCCAGCAACAGGGTGGCCAGCAGCACCAGCAGGTCGCGGTCGAGCTTGGCCCGCAGCTTCGGCAGCAGCAGTGCACCGCCCACCGCGCCAATGCCGATGCAGCCCAGCAGCACGCCGTACTGCCCCGCCCCGCCGTGCATCTGCCCGCGCACCACCACCGGCAGCATCGCGTTCATCGCTGCGGCAAAGAAGAAGAAACCGGCCGATTTGATCAGTACTGCCTGCAGCCGCCCGGCACGGCTGGCATAGCGCAGGCCTGCCTTCAGGCCAGCACCGAAACCTTCCGGGGGCAGGCTGGACGCCTTCGGATCGCGCTTCCAGCCCCACACCACGAACAGCATTGCCGCAAAGGTGATGGCATTGAACCCGAAGGCCCATACCGCACCCAGCTGGGCCACGATCACGCCACCGATGGCTGGACCGATCGAACGGGCGATGTTGATGCCGATGGAATTGAGTGCCACTGCCGAAGCCAGCATCGGTTGCGGCACCAGCTCGGAGACGATCGCGGCCTGCGCCGGCATTGCCATCGCCGCGCCGCAGCCCATGCAGAAAGTCAGCAGCACCAGCAGTTGTGGCGTCAGCAGATCCATCGCCGCAAGCACCGCCGTCACTGCCGCCACCAGCAGCATCCAGCCCTGGGTGAACAGCAGGTACTTCCGGCGATCGACGATGTCGGCCAGGGTGCCGGCAGCCAGCGCCAGCAGCACGATCGGCACGGTGGTGGCCGACTGCACCAGTGCCACCATCAACGCCGAACCGGTGCGTTCGGCCATCACCCAGGCGGCGGCGACGTCGTTGACCCAGGTACCGATGTTGCTGGCCAGGATCGCCAGCCAGATCGAACGGAACATGCGGATCTTCAGCGGCGACCAGGCGCCATCGGCCTGTGGGGAGTGTTGTGACGCGGATGCGTTCACCATTGCCATGCTCCAACGATTGAGGCGAACAGCGTGTCCTGGCCACCGGCCTGCTTCAGTGCAGGGCCCGCATCGACCCAGGCCAGCTGCAGCTGCCATTGCCAGCGGTCATTGACCTGCCAGCGGGTTTCGGATTTGTACTGGGTGCCGATGCGGCGTGCGCCACCGGTACTGCCGGGCAGCGCAGCCAACGGTGCCGGCGTGGTGTAGACCGCATCGGCGCGCCGCTGCTTCCAGGCCAGCTGTACACCCAGCTCGGTGGTCACCGCGTCATGCAGGCGCAGCGACAGTGTCGGTTGCAGATCCATCAGGTTGGCCGGTGCCAACAGGCTGGCTTCGCTGAAATAGGCGGACTTGGGAAACAGTGCATTGAACGTACCGAGCCGGCCATCTCGCGGATCTGCATCGCCGCTGGCGATATCGGCCTTAAGCCCCAGGCGCGGTTGCAGCGGCAGCCCGGCCCAGCGCCAGCCGGTATCGGTGGCCAGGGTCCACGCGCGGATGTCCAGATCGCCGGTCACGGCCTGCAGCTCACCGCCCTGCACCACCAGTTCGGTATTCCAGTCCAGCGCACCGGACTGGCCGAACCAGCGCGCGCCCAGGGTCTGCCGCCGCTCGGTACCGCTGCCTGCGGCGAAGCGCGCGCCCTCGCGGCGATAGTCCAGCAGGTACAGGTCCCATTGACTACCCCCTGCGCCCTTCGCCGTCGTCGCATACACGCCGATCAGGTGTGCACCGCGCTCACCGCGGTCATCGAACGCACCCGCGCGGTTCTCCACTGGGCGCAGCGCCATCAGGTCCAGCGCGCCCAGCCGGCCCTGCCAACCTACCCGTGCACCATCAAACGCCAAGCGGATGTTCGGCCCATCGCGCACCGACAGCAGGCGCGAGCTGCCATAGCCCGCTTCCTGCCTGCCCAGCTGCACGTGCATGCCAGCGCCAGTCCAGCGCCAGTACGCCTGCTGTACGTCCAACGCACCGCGATCGGTACGACCTGGACCGCCGGCCTTCCCGCGCTCGGCATGCGCACCCAGCTGCAGCTTCGCCTGCCAGTCATCGCGGGCGAAGGTGGCCGATGCCAGCGCACGCAGCAGGCCGTAGCCATCCTCGCCGCCACCAACGCCGAACCGGCTCGGGTCGTAGTACATGCCACGCAGGCGCAGCGATGCATCCCACTGCAACTGGCCATCGCCAACCGCGGCACAGGCGCCACCGTCGCAGGCAAGTGCCAACGACGGCAACGCCAGTGAAGCCAGGGTCAGAACGCGAAGCACGAACATCCCATCGCGCCCCAGAACGCGGTCAGGTCATCGGTTGGCGCGGCATGGCGGGCCGCATGTCCATGCCCACCATGGGTGCTGCAGGCGGCGCCGTGATGGTGATGATGGGCCGCCGCCAGGCCAGTGGCGGCGCCGCCGACGTGGTAGCCGCCGAAGCGGTTCACCGGCGACCAGTCCGGCATTGCTGGAGGCAGCTGCGGCGCCAACCCGGCGTAGTCGCCATCGGCATGCACGATACGGCCCCCCACCACGGTCAACAGGCTGGTGATGTCGGCGATCTGCTGCTCATCGACACGGAAGAAATCGGCCGACAACAGGATGAAGTCGGCCAGCTGGCCTGCCTTCAGCGTGCCCTTCACCGCTTCGTCGCCGGAGAACCAGGCACTTCCCTGCGTCCACAGGCGCAGGGCCTGCTCGCGCTCCAGCAGGTTCTCATCGCCGTACAGGGCCAGACCACCGACGGTGCGCCCGGTCACCAGCCACGACAGTGCCACCCAGGGGTTGTAGCTGGCCACGCGGGTGGCGTCGGTACCGGCGCCGACCGGCACGCCCTCGGCCAGCATCCGCTTCACCGGTGGCGTGTGCCGCGCCGCCTGCACGCCATAGCGCTGCACGAACGCCTCGCCCTGGTAGGCCATGCGGTGCTGCACGGCGATGCCGCCGTTCAGGGCGCGGATACGCTCGATGTTGCGCGGGGTGATGGTCTCGGCGTGGTCGATGAACCAGTGCAGGCCATCGAACGGCACCTCGCGGTTGACCTGTTCGTAGACATCGAGGATGCGGCTGATGCTCTCGTCGTAGGTCGCGTGGATGCGGAACGGCCAACGCTTCTCCACCAGCAGCTTGACCACGTCGTGCAGTTCCGGCTCCAGCTCCGGCGGCAGCTCCGGGCGCGGCTCGTTGAACAGTTCGAAATCGGCTGCCGAGAACACCAGCATCTCGCCGGCACCGTTGTGGCGCAGCAGGTCATCGCCCTGGCGCGGCTGCAGCATCTCGCTCCAGCCGCGGAAATCGCTGACCTCACTGCCCTTGTTCTGGGTGAACAGGTTGTAGGCGATGCGCACGGTCAGCTGCTGGTCGCGGTGCAGCTGCTCGATGACCTGGTAGTCCTCGGGATAGTTCTGGAAGCCACCTCCCGCGTCGATCACCGAGGTGATGCCCAGGCGGTTCAACTCGCGCATGAAATGGCGGGTGGAATTGGCCTGGTATTCGATCGGCAGCTTCGGCCCCTTGGCCAGGGTCGCATACAGGATCAGTGCGTTCGGCTTGGCCAGCAGCAGGCCCGTCGGGTTGCCCAGCGAATCGCGCACGATCTGCCCACCGGGCGGATCCGGCGTTTCCCTGGTATAGCCGCAGGCACGCAGCGCGGCGCGGTTGAGCAGCGCGCGGTCGTACAGGTGCAGCAGGAACACCGGCGTATCCGGGGCGATGTCGTTCAGTTCCTGCAGGGTCGGCAGGCGCTTCTCGGTGAACTGGGTAGCGGTGAATCCACCGACCACACGTACCCACTGCGGTGCGGGCGTGCGGTCAACCTGCGCCTTCAGCATGGCCATCGCATCGGCCAGCGAGCGCAGGCCGTCCCAGCGCAGTTCCAGGTTGTAGTTCAAGCCGCCACGGATCAGGTGCGTATGGCTGTCATTGAGACCCGGCACCAGGCGCCGTCCCTGCGCATCGATGAGGGTGGCTTCGCTGCCCCAGTCGCGCATGATCTGTTCATCGCTGCCGACAGCGACGATACGACCTTCCTGCACGGCCAATGCCTGCGCATGCGGTTGCTGCGGATCGAGGGTGGTGATGCGTGCGTTGCGGATGACCAGCGTGCTCATGCGGCGCTCCTTGGAAGGGGATTCGATGGCCGCGGCGGTGCCGCCAGCCAGTCCCAGCGCCAGCGCGGCACCGGTGGCCAATACCACGTTGCGGCGGCCAGGATCGAGAGGGTCGTTGCTCATGCGATGTCTCCAGAAAGAACCAGGCCATCCACCGCCCATGCACCGGGCCCGGCAAGGGCGATGGCCAGCAATGCCAGCGTCCACAACAACGGATACTCGGCACCGCCGCGCATCCAAAACCACCCTTTGGGCAGCGCCAGCAGTGCGGTGAAGGCGATGAACGCGGCAGCCACGAGCGCGGCGATCCGGGCCTGCCAGCCCAGCATCACCGCGGTGCCGGACGCTACCTGCAGCAGCGCCAGCAGCAGTGGCAACGGGGCCGCTGCAGGCAGGCCGAAGCCACGCAGTTCGCCGGCAAAACCCGCCAGGCCAGGCCCGTTGAACCAGCCGAACAGTTTGCCCAGCGCGTGCGGCAGCAGGAATCCTCCCGCCGCCGCCCGCAGGATCAGCAAGGCCAGGTCGAGGCCATGGCCGTCGCGCACGCTCAGTGCCCGCCTTCCTGCGCGCCGAACATGGTCTTGGCGTACTGGATGCCGACGCCATAGCCGCCCGCATGGTCGCGGGCGATGCCGGTGGTCAGGTCGTAGGTTTCACCGCGCGCCCAGTCGCGCTGCAGTTCCAGCAGGTACTGCACGCTGGTGATCGGCACCGCACCGGCCTGCACCATGCGGGTGAACGCGCGTTCGTGCGCCTCTTCGCTCACATCGCCGCAGGCATCGGTGATCACATAGACCTCGAACCCCTGCTCCAGCGCCGACAGCGTCGGTCCGACGATGCAGACGCTGGTCCACAGCCCGGCCAGCACCAGCCGACGCTTGCCGATGCGGTTCACCTCATCGATCACCGGCTGGTCTTCCCAGGTGTTCATCGAGGTGCGATCGAACACCGTCTGGCCCGGGAAGATCGCCGGCAGCTCCGGGAACATCGGGCCGGAGAACGACTTCTCGGCCACCGTGGTCAGCAGCACCGGCACGTTGAAGCCCTTTGCGCCCTTGCTGATCAACGACACGTTGTTGCGCAGTGCGGAGATGTCGATGGTGTGGGTGGCGAACGCCATCTGCGACTGGTAGTCGATCAGGATCAGGGCGTGGTCGGTGGGTGACAGCAGTGCCTTGGCGGGGGTGGCGGTGGCGAGGCTCATGGGTGGACTCCAGTGGAAGAAACAACAAGGGGACGTGCGAGCGCCGCATCGCCGGCCAGATACTGGCCGGGACTGCAGCCGGTCTCGGCGCGGAAGCTGCGGACGAAATGGCTCTGGTCGAAAAAGCCCAGATGCTGGGCCAGGCAGGTCATCGACTGCCCATGGGTCGGCAGCAGCTGCCGCGCGCGTTCAATGCGCCGTCGACGCACGTAACGCAGCGGGCTGGCACCGGTGCCACTGCGGAACAGGCGCACCAGATGGAAACGGCTCACGCAGGCGACCTCGGCCAGTTCGGTGACCCGCAGCGGCTGCGACAGGTGCTCATCGATGTAGCGCAGCGCACGCTGCAGGGCGGCCGACTGCTGGGGCGCCAGCATGGGCGTGGGCTGGGCGGGCGAAAGGACGGTAGCCATGCTCGGGCGCGCAGCGGGGGTGGCCCATGGTGCGGCGCCGCCCGTCGGCGCCCTACCCCCAACGGTCGAGGTCAACACTCACCCGATCGGGGGAGGCAGCCGTCGCAGGCGTCGCCGACCGAACAGCCGCGCGTCCAGCGAATAGGCGCCCGGCCCCAGCAGCAACAGTGCCAGCGGCAGCAGCGACCATGGCAACGCCGCGCCCTGCCAGTAGAGCCCCAGCACCGCCAGCGCAACCGCCAGCGGCGTCAGCAGGCCGGGCAACAGCAAACCCGTTGCCGCCAGGCACAGCCACCACGACCCACCTGCAGCGGTACCTGGCAGCAACAGCGCGCTGGCCACGCACATTCTCAGCCACAACAATCCCAGGCCCGGACCGCGATCGGGAAACATCACATACAAGCGCTGCATCGCCGGGCTCCATCTTCCATGTCGGCGTGATAGCCGACCCGGCTGCATCACGCCCACCCCATTCGGGTCACTTGCGCCTGCCCCGCACCTGCCAGAATGAGCGCCATGCGTGGCCACATCTTCCCTCTCCCGCGTCGCCTGCCGGCGCTGCTGTCGTGCCTGCTGTTGTGGATCGCCCTGCCCGTGCTCGCTGCACAGCACCCAGTGATCAGCGACGGCATGCCCAGCTACCAGCACACCGCGTGGCGGGTGGGCCAAGGGGCGCCCGGCGATATCTGGGACATCGCCCAGGATCGTGAGGGCATGCTGTGGCTGGCGACCGGCTCGGGCCTGTACCGCTTCGACGGTCGCCGTTTCGAGCGCCAGGCGGCACCGGCTGGCACCCGATTCCCCTCCACCAACATGGTCACGCTCGGCCTCGATGGCGAGGGCGACGGCCTGTGGATCGGTTATTTCCAGGCCGGCATCAGCCAGTTCTCGCCTCAGCGGCTGCGCAGTTTCGGGCGAGCGCAGGGCGTGCCGGTGGGCGTGGTCCCGCGCTTCGCGCATGACCACAACGGACGCCTGTGGGCGGCAGTCAATGGTGGCCTGCGCTGGTTCGACGGGCAACGCTGGCAGGCTCCAGCCGCCGATGAAGGCGTGCCACGACGTCGTGTGCAATGGCTGCTGCAGGACAGCCACGGCACCTTCTGGGTGCTGGCCGACCTGCACATCTGGAAGCGCGCGGCGGGAAAGACCGCATTTGAAAACACCGGCATCGCCGTCTCGCAGATGGCAACCCTGGTGGAAAGCCCGCAGGGCGAGATCTGGCTGGCCGACCGCATCCGCGGCACTTCACCACTGGCCAACGCGCAGGGGCTGCTGCCCCCCAGCGAGCGCGAAGCGCGGCGCATGCCGGACCTGGTAGCCGCGCGGCTGCAGTTCACCGCCGATGGCGCACTCTGGGCCACGATGAGCCCGCACGGTGGCGTCGCCCGCGTCACCTTCGATGGCCAGCAGGCCGTGCGCATCGAGCGCTTCGACACACCGCAGGGCCTCACCGCGACCTCGGCGGTGCCGGTCATCGCTGACCGCGAAGGCAACCTCTGGGTCGGCACCAACCTCGGCCTCAACCGCTTCCGCGCCCGCAGCGTGCAGACGCTGGCCGTCGGCCCCAGCGATCCTTACCGCTCGCTGGTACGCGGCAGCGATGGCCGCGTGTACGGCTATGGCGAAGACCTCAAGCTGTTCGACCTGCAGCGCCCGCTGCTGGCCGGTAGCGCGGTGCAGTTGCAGGCCGCAGCGCAGCGGGCGCCCACGCCGGTCTGGCAGTTCGACTGGATCAACCTCGCGCGCACGGTGGGCGGCCACACCACGCGCATTCCCTTGCCCGCACCGTTCACCGGCCAGCCCCTGCATGCCCTGCTGTTTGCCGACGATGACCAGGCCTGGGTCTGCGCCGGTGAGCAGGCGGTGCTGCAGTACGCGGATGACCGCTGGCGACGCGAGACGCGGCTGCCCGAGCAGGCCTGCTCGTCGCTGGCGCGTGCCAGCGACGACGCGCTGCTGCTTGGCTATTCCGACGGCACGCTGCGCCGTCTGGATACCGCATCGATCGCCACGTTCGGCGCGGCACAGGGGCTGTCAGTCGGCCCGATAACCGCGCTGCTGCAACATGACGATCTACTGCTGGTTGCCGGTGAGGCGGGCCTGGCCGCGCGCCTCGGCAACGGCCGCTTCCTGCCCGTACGCACCAACACCACCGGCATCCTCGAAGGCATCACCGGCATGGTCGCCGATGCCCAAGGGCGACTCTGGCTCAACGGCAGCCGCGGCCTGGTGCGGCTCGAAGTCGCTACCCTGCGCAGCGCACTGCGCGACGGCCAGCCCGTTGCCCCGCGCCTGTTCGATGCCGTCGATGGCATGCCCGGCATTGCCCTGCAAAGCGGCCCCATCCCGACCGCCGTACTGGCCGCCGACGGCCTGCTGTGGCTGGCCACCAACCAGGGCCTGGCGTGGCTGGATACCCTGCAGCCGCACATCAACAGCATGGCGCCCGGGGTGCGCATCGGCGACGTGCTGTATGGCACCACCCAGACGCCGTTGCAGGAGGGCTTGCGCCTGCCGGCCGGAACCTCCCAGCTGCAGATCGACTATGTCGCGCTGTCGCTGGCGCGGCCCGAGCGCAACCGCTATCGCTACCGCCTGTCCGGCGTGGACGACGGCTGGCAGGACGCCGGTGGCAGCACGCGCGCTTACTACACCAATCTGGCGCCGGGTCATTACCATTTCGAGGTGGAGGCTGCCAACGAGGACGGCATCTGGAGCCGCACGCCAGCCATCCGCAACTTCCGGATCGCGCCCACGTTCCTGCAGAGCGTCTGGTTCAAGTTGTTGTGCGTGGTGCTGGTGCTGGCCGTGCTGATGCTGGCCATCCGCATCCGCAGCGGGCAGCTCGCGATGCTGTTCCGCGCCCGCCTGCAGGAGCGCAACGGCGAGCGCGAACGCATCGCACGCGACCTGCACGACACCCTGCTGCAGGGCAGCCAAGGGCTCATCCTGCGGCTGCACGCCATCAGCCAGTCCGCGCAGACGCCTGAACCGGTGCGCACCCAGCTGGAGGCGGCGATGCAGTTGGCCGAGCAGAATCTTGCCGAAGGCCGGGAACGGGTCAACGCACTGCGTGACGGACCGTTCGCCGGTCGCGACCTCGCCTCGGCGCTGGCCGATGTGCACGCCGAATACGCCGGCCAAGGCACCAACCCGCTGCGCCTGACCGTGGAAGGCAGCCCCCCGCCCCTGCAGACCGATGCCGCCGAAGAAGTGTTCCTGATCGGACGCGAGGCCATCCGCAACGCGTTGCGGCATGCGCAGGCCAGTGCCATCGAAGTGGAGCTGTCCTACGGCACGCGCTGCTTCCTGCTGCACGTACGCGATGATGGTGTCGGCATTGCCGACGAGGATGCCGGCCGCGGTCATTGGGGCATGCAGGGCATGCGCGAGCGCGCACAGCGGCTGGGCGCGGAACTGCAGTTGTGGACCCGACCGGGCCTGGGCACCGAAGTGGCGCTGTCCGTGCCGGCCCGTCGCCTGTATCACCGCCGTCCATCGCGCTGGCGCTGGCCCTGGAGCAGACCCACCCATGACTGAATCCCTTCCTCCCATCGGCGTACTGGTGGTCGATGACCATCCCCTGCTGCGCGATGGCTTGGCGGCATTGCTGAGCACGCACACGGACCTGCGCCTGCTCGGCGAAGCCGCCGATGGCGAAGAGGCGCTTGCCCGCTACCAGCAGCTGCAACCGGATGTGGTGCTGATGGACCTGCAGATGCCACGCATGGACGGCGTGGAAGCGATCGCGCGGATCCGCGCGCTTGATCCACGTGCACGCATCATCGTGCTGACGACCTATCGTGGCGATGTGCGTGCGGTGCGTGCATTGCAGGCTGGAGCCAGCGCCTATCTGTTGAAGGACACTCTGCGCCACGAACTGGTGGACACCATCCGCACGGTGGCCAGCGGCCGTCGCGCACCGATACCGGCAGAGGTGGCGGCCAGCATCGCCGCACATGTCGTGGAAGACCGGTTGTCGCCGCGCGAAACCGAAGTGCTGCGCCACGTGGCTGGCGGTTTGTCGAACAAGCGCATCGGCGAACGCATGCAGATTTCCGAGCAGACGGTGAAGGCGCACATGAAGAGCCTGATGGACAAGCTGGGCGTCGGCGACCGCACCCACGCGGTAACCCAGGCGCTGCGCCGCGGAATCATCAGCCTGGATGACACCGGTCAGGATTGAGGGGGGTTCGGCCGGGCTGCGCCCGGCACCCGCCGAAGCAACGTCAACGTCAACGTCAAAGGCGGGCTACCCGTGGGATGGCGGGGTGGGTCCGGTTGCGGGGGACGCCGTAAACCCATCCTTGGGGGCTTGGCCGCGGCATCCATACCGCGGACACCCCCGCAACCGGACCCACCCCGCCTTCGACAGATCTCCGCGATCTGCCCGGATGACATGACCTGCTCTTGGTAGGTGTCGACCTTGGTCGACACGTAGATCCACGCCATGCGTGGGTGCTCTTCGTTCAATTGTCGAAATATTAGATTTCGATGGAGATTCATCCAGCACGGGATGGGTCCATCAGACACCAGAAAACTGTCGAAGGTGGGGCGGTGTCGGATTGCGGGGTGTCAGCCGCATGGATGCGGCTGCCAAGCCTACAGGGACGTACTTGCGGCGTCCTCGCAATCCGACACCGCCCCGCCCTCCCACGGAATGCACGCACGCTGTTGCTGTTGCTTGCGCAGTGGCCTATGCAGGTGCAGGGCGCAGCCCTGCCGAACACCCCCTCAACGCAGGCGGATCAGCAGGCTGCCACCAGCACAGATCGTCGCCAGCCACGCCACGCCCTGCCATCCCCACTGCGCCAACGCCAGGCTGCCCAATGCGCCGCCGCCTGCCATGCCGACGAACATGCCGGTGAACAGCAACGCGTTGAGGCGACTGCGTGCCGGCGGCACCAGACCGTAGACCAGGGTCTGGTGCGCCACCAGCGCCGACTGGAAACCGAAATCGAACAGCAACGCGCTGACCACCAGCAACGGCAGCAGCGCGGCGGCCGGCAGCCATGACTCGGCCAGCAACAGGGCAAAGCCTGCCAGCGCGACGGCGATCGCCAACCGCGCTACCGCAGGGCTGCCCAAGCGATCGGCGAAGCGGCCAGCAACGGGCGCAGCCAATGCACCCGCAGCACCGGCAATACCGAACGCACCCGCAGCGGCGCTGCCCAGACCCAGCCGTGCGTGCAGCATCAGCGCCAGCGTCGACCAGAACGCACTGAAGCCCACCGCCAGCAGCGACTGGCTGGCGACGGCGCGACGCAACTGCGGCTGCTCGCGCCAGAGCGCCAGCAACGAGCCCAACAGCGCGGGGTAGCGCAGCGTGCTGGTCGCGGCGAAGTGCGGCAGTGCCCGTGCCATCACCGCGCCCATCGCCAGCACCGAGAGCGCCGCCAGGCCGAACTGCACGCGCCAGCCCCAGGCTTCGGCCACCACGCCGCTGACCACGCGCGACAGCAGGATGCCCAGCAGCAGGCCGGTCATTACCCTGCCCACCACCTGCCCACGCTGCGCATCCGGCGCCAGCACCGCAGCGGCCGGCACGATGTCCTGCGCCAGCGTGGCCATCAGCCCCACCAGCAGGCTGGCAACAAGCAGCCCAGGCAACTGGCCGGCCAAGGCCGCCGCCCCCAGCGCCAACGCCAGCAGCACCGACTTCAGCAGGATCAGGTTGCGCCGGTCGAAGCGGTCGCCCAGCGGAGCCAGCAGCAGGATGCCCAGCGCATAGCCCAGCTGGGTCAGGGTCGGCACCAGGCCCACGGCGCGCTCACCGGCCCCCAGATCCTGGGCGATCAGGCCCAGCATCGGCTGGCTGTAGTAGAGCGAGGCCACCGAGAAGCCCGCGCCGGCGGCCATGGCCAGCACCAATGATGGGGTGGGCGCAGCGCTGGGCGCAGCGGTGATGGTTGAGAGCGAGGGAGTGGACATGGGGGCATCCGGGAGAGAAGTGGGGCGTAGAGTGCCTATATTCGCTGCACGTCTGTAGTAGGCTCACCTACATACTTGTCATACGTCACGCGCATGAACGACCTTGCCTTGGGTGGTGACCGCCTGGACCTGCTGCGCACTTTCCTGCGCATCGTGGACAGCGGCAGCCTTTCTGCTGCTGCCCTGCAACTGGGTACCACCCAGCCCACCGTCAGCCGTCGGCTTCAAGCCCTGGAGCGGCAACTGGGTCTGCGCCTGCTGCAACGGTCCACCCACGGCCTGCTGCTGACCGAGGACGGCCAGCGCTGCCAACGCCATGCGCAGCGGGTGGTGGACGAATGGGAAGCGCTGCAGGCCGAGCTGCACGGCCAGGCCCAGATGCTCAGCGGACGCCTGCGGGTGATGGTGCCGCATGCATTCGGCCAGGCACAGCTGCTGCCGACCATGCTCGATTTCCTGGCCCAGCATCCGCAGTTGAGCCTGGAGTGGATCCTTGAGGACCGCCGCCCGGACTTCATCGCCGAAGGCATCGACTGCGCGGTGCGGGTCGGCACGGTCGACGAACCACGCATGGTCGCCCTGCCGCTGGCCGAAGTACCGCGCATCGTGGTGGCCGCACCCTCGCTGGCCGACGCGGGTTCGATCACCACGCCCGAACAGGCGCAGGCATTGCCGTGGATCTCGCTGGTCACCTACTACCGCGAACGTCTGTTGCTGCACGACGCGCAAGGCCGCGCACACACGCTGTCGATCACGCCACGCCTGCTCAGCGACAACCTGTTCGTGGTGCAGCAGGCTGCACGTGCTGGCTTGGGCGCGGCGGTGGTTTCGGCTTGGCTGGTGGCCGACGATCTGGCCGAAGGACGGCTGGTGCAGCTGCTGCCGGACTGGCAGGCACCGCCGCTGCCGGTGCACCTGGTGTTCCCTGCGGCGCGACAGCAACCCCTGCGCCTGCGCGCCTTCATCGACGCGATGAAAGCCGCGCTGCCGCAACTGCATGGCATGCGGCCGGCACCGCGCTAGGCGCTGCCGGCCACATCACCGCGGGCGTGGTTCTACTTCGCCGCGGCATTCCAGCCAGCGACCTTGGCCTTGGTGTCGGCCAGCATCCTGTCCAGCGCCGCGCGATCGTACACATCGCCGCGCAGGATCACGCTGTCGATCTTTTCGGTGGCGGCGATGTCCTGCAACGGATTGGCGGTCAGCAGTACCAGATCGGCGGCTTTGCCCGTGGCAACACCGCCATAGCGCTGCATCTGGCCAAACCAGGCCGGGCCGGAGCGGGTCGCGGCCGACAGCGCCTGCGGTGCACTCAGACCTTCCTTCACGAACAGCTGCAGCTCCTGGTGCAGGCCGATACCCGGATAGTTGAACGAGTTGAGGAAGCCCGCATCGGTACCGGCGATGATCGTCACCCCCGCTTCCTGCAGCAGCGGCAGCACTGCGGCCACCTGGTGGTACTGCGCATGGCGCGCTTCGATCTGCGCGGGCGTCGCCTTTGCAGCGCGCCCCACGCGCCAGGTATAGGTCGCACGCAGGCCCGGGCCGATGTAAGCCAGATATGGGTCGTTGGCGTGGTCGTCCTGGTCGAGGAAGTCGAGGATACGGCCGCCGTTGAGCGTGGGCGTCACGAATACGCCGCGCTTGGCGAAATCACGATAGGCATGCAGCGCGGTTTCGCGATCGAAGCTGGCGTCGAGCCGGCGGTTGGCCTCGGCGCGGTCGATGCGCCCGGCGCCGAAATCTGCGGCGATCTGCGCTTCATCCTTGCTGCCAGCCTTGAAGGCATAGTCCAGGTGTTCGATCGAGGCCAGGCCTGCATCCACTGCCTGTTCCACCGTCAACGCCATCGGAATATGGCCTGAGGCCTTGAAACCCGCCTTGCGCGCGGCGCTGGCCGAGTACAGGAACAGTTCCGGGGTCAGCGTGCTGTCGGTGATCTTCACGAAGTCGACCTTGTCGTGCTGCAGGCGCTCGATCGCCTTGTCCGCGTCGGCCTTGCTGCCCACCTCGATCGTGCCTTTCCAGACCGGCTTGATGCCTTCGATCTTCGCACCGGACGTCAGCAGGCGCGGGCCGAACAGCGTGCCGTTGGCGATTTCACCGCGCCACTGCAGTACCTGCTGCGGAAGATCCCCGGAGCAGTCACGGATCGTGGTGATGCCGTGGGCGATGTACAGCGGCAGCAGCGCCTTGTTCTCTTCCACCAGCGCCGGGCCGCCACCGAAGTGCACGTGCATGTCCCACAAGCCCGGAATCAGGTACTTGCCCTTGGCGTCGATCTGGCGGCTGGTACTCCACTGGCTGCGCACCTGCGCATCGGGACCGACCGCGACGATGTCCTCGCCACGGATGACCACGCTCTGCCCGGGCATGCTGCGTGCGTGCTCGACATCGACCACCGTGGCGTTGCGGATCAGCAGATCGGCGCGTTCGGCGGCAGACGCCGACAGCGGCGCAACGGCAAGAAGGATTGCAAGGGACAACGGACGGGAACGCAACATGGAGAGCATCCTGGTGGGCACGGCAGCGTGCGGGTGGAAGGGGCGGTTGTCAGCGCGTCGCGCCGTGCTGGCGCAGCAGGGTTTCGATGTTGGTGTAGCCGCGTTGCCTGGCATGCGCCAGCGGCGTTACGCCGTCGCCATCGGCAAGCTCGGGGTTGGCACCGGCGTCCAGCAGCAGTTGCACGATCTGCACGTGGCGCGGGCCGCCATCGCCGAGCAGGATCGCCTCCAGCAGTGCAGTCCAGTGCAGGCGATTGACATGGTCCACGGCCACGCCGGCGCGCAGCAGCGTACGCACGGTAGCGACATGACCGCGTTCGGCAGCAGGAATCAGCGCGGTACCGCCATAGCGGTTGGTGCTGCGCAGGTCTGCACCGTGCGCGAGGGTCAGGGCCAGGATCTCGTCCAGCCCGCGTGCGCCAGCGTACAGGTACGCGCTGTCCTGCATCGCGTCCTTGGCATTGACGTCGGCGCCGGCCTCGATCAGCTCGCGCGCCGCGTCCACGTTGTTGCCGTGGGTGGCCAGCAGCAGGGCCGTGCAGCCCTGGCCGTCACGCGCCTCCAGATCGGCACCCGCGTCCAGCGCCTCGCGCACGGCCTCGACATCGCCGCGGCTGGCGGCATCGCGCAGCTGCGTATCGGCGTCGCTTCGGGAAGTCGCCGTGCACGCCGGGATCACCATGGCCAGCAGGCACAGCAACAGCATGCGAGCCACTGCCGAACGACGCTGCCGGGAGCGAGGGTGGTGCATCGTGACTCTCCTCATGCGCGATGGCGCCGGCCATTGCCGGCCCCTGCCCTGCATGGTAGAAGTCGGCACGGGTATCCAGAAGTGAAATGTTCAAATGCAAGACAGTGCCAAATCGAATAGAACAGTGTTCGAACTGGACCTGCTGCGGGCCCTGGTGATGGTCGCCGACTGTGGCAGCTTCACCACCGCGGCCACCCGCCTGCATTCGACCCAGTCCACGGTCAGCCAGAAGGTGAGGCGGCTGGAGGAACTGGCCGGGCATCGCCTGCTCGAGCGCGGCCACCGCGACGTGCACCCCACCGATGCCGGGCACACCCTGCTGGGTTACGCCCGACGGATGCTGGATCTGAACGAGGAGCTGGCACAGGCATTGGCCGGCGCCACCGTGGAGACCGCGGTGCGCATCGGTGTGCCGGAGGACTTCGTCAACGCTCAGACCACGCGCATGCTCGCCGCCTTCAGCCGCCGCCACCCGCAGGTCAAGCTGGAAATCAGCAGCGGCCTCAGCCGTGATCTGGCCCACGGCTTCGACCATGGCGAGCTGGACCTGGTGCTGGTCAAGCAGCGTCGCAACACCCGCCAGGCCGTGCATTGCCGGCGCGAACCGATGCACTGGATCGACAGTCTGCGCAGCAGCAGCCTGCAGCAGGACCCGCTGCCACTGGTCACCTTCCCGCCACGCGGGCTGTACCGCGACGAGATGATCCAGGCCGTCGAAGCGCTGGGCCTGCGCTGGCGCATCGCGTTCACCAGTTCCTCGTTGAGCGGCATCCAGGGTGCGGTGGCGGACGGCATCGGCATCAGCCTGCTGCCACGTCGCGCGGTCAACCGCGAACACCGCATCATCGATGGCGAGCGCGACCTGCCCGTGGTCGACAACTACGAGATCGGCCTGCTGCATCGCGCCGATGCCGATGACGCGGTGCGTGCACTGGCCGCTGAACTCTGGCGGCAGGTGCAACGCGAGCCGGAATAGTCGGCAGGGCTACGCCCTGCACCCATTGGTAGTGCCGGCCGCTGGCCGGCAACCTCAACAGCCGAAGCAACATCAACAGCAACAGCAGGCTTCCTGAGGGATGGCGGGGTGGGTCCGGTGGCAGGGGCCGC